>CAZCGG010000104.1:0-10792 GCA_964498135.1 uncultured Candidatus Moduliflexus sp. | reverse complement strand
TCGGCGCAAGATTGAGATTCGCCACATACGGATCGCAGCCGTTGCCGTGACATGCGCCGGGATTGTCAATCGAGCCGTAATGATTTTTCAAACTGAGCGTCACGCCCGCCATGCTATGATCTTTCAGCACCGGCACGTTGATTAAATACGTACACAGTTGGCTCAAAATCGCGCTGAAATGCATCTGCATGCCGTTCCCGACATCCACCGCCGCCGCGTTATCGTAGCCGGTATGATCCGTGCCGAAGCAGCGAATCCCGTTTGCTGAGCGGTTGATGGTATATTTCGCCCGCTTGAGTTCGCGCCCCGTGCGATCCCAAATAATGATGTTATTTGAATTGAAATCCACCGACTGAATCAGGCTTTCCGCGAGCGCATAGACGACATCGGGGCGGCTGGCGTGGCGCGCGTTAATGCAGTTGACTTTCATGCCGATGACATCCGCCGGTTGCAGATTCGGGAGAATCTTCAGCCACGCATCGCGCGCCGCGCTCGCGCCGGTCAGTTCCTTGAGGATTTCATCAATCACGGCGCGCGCGATCTGCGGCTGAATCGTTTCGTCAAGCGCCACAAGTTCGCTATGCGATCCGACGATGACGCGGCTGAGCGGCGCATCAGCCGCTGCCGCGCTTGAAGAAATTTCGAACGGCATCGAAGCGGCCGCCGCAGTGATGGCAGCCGTTTTCAGAAATTGGCGGCGCGTGCAAATCTGCGTCATATTTTCTCCTTTTCAACTATTCGAAAGCGGCGTTGTTCATTCAATTCCGCCTGCAACTGCTGCAACAACATCGCTAATTCTTCGTATGTTTTTTCGGCAAGTTCCTCTGCCGACATGATTGAGCGGCGCAAAAATCGCTGCGTGGCGCGGATTTCTCCGATAAGTTCTCCTTCTTGCCTCCCGACGGCTCGCCCTTCGTCTTTTGCGGCGGCCAATTCGGAGATCGCATCTTTCAAGGCGCGCTCCCGCATTTCGACGCGCAGGCGCGTTTCTTCATCTGCGCTTAACGTTTTCAGAATCGTGAAGGCTTTTTGAATCGCGGGATTTGCATAGTGAGCCTGCGCCATCGCTTCATCCTCCTCATGCGCGTGAAAGAACCGCATCATTCCGACACTTTTTATAATACAACCGCCGCGCGCTTCTGTCAAGCGGGACGCGGAGAAAATCCCGGCTGATTCCTGCGGGTGGTTACTCAACTATCCAGATTGGGGAGAACATGACCCAACTTTTCATGAACGCCGGCCGCGCGTTTCAAGCGCGCTTCGCTCATTTTTTGCCGATTTAAAAGGGCGATTCAGAAGTTTTTGCCAAATGCGGCGCGTGAACGTTCGCGTGGCATCATCCTTGCTTTTATAAAAACCGACGTATTCATGAATGAGTTGTGTTGCGGCAGCGGGCGGCGCGGCGCGTCGGATCGTTCCGCAGATTCCACCAAGCAGGAGGAGTATGTTTATGAAAAAAGCGTTCATCGGCATGACAGCAGCAATCGCGTTCAGCATGGCCTTCTCGGCCGCCGCGCAGGACAACACGTTTAAAATGGCGTTTATGCCGGGCGTGGCCGATCCCTTCTATTTCACGATGGAAAAGGGCGCGCAGGCCAAAGCGAAAGAACTCGGCGTCGAACTGATTGTCGGCGAATATCCGAAGGCGTGGGGGCCGGAATCGCAAGTCCCGATTCTCGAAGCGCTGGCCGCGCGCGGCGACGTGAATCTGCTCTTTACCGCGCCGACGTCAACCGAAGCGCTTGTGCCGGTGCTGAAAAAAGTCAGCGACAGCGGCATTCCGGTCATCACCGTTGACACCTATATCGGCGATGGCGATTACAACAAAGAGAGCGACTACAATTTCCCGCTTGCGTTCATCGGCACCGATAACTTCGCGGGCGGCGTCCGCGTGGCCGAAGAGGTGGCGAAAATGATCGGCGAGAAAGGCAAAGTCATGGTGCAGAACACGAACCCGGACGTTTCGAGCGTGATGGGGCGCGAAAAAGGGTTTGTGGAAGGGATGAAGAAATTCCCGAACATTGAAGTCGTCGCGGTGGAATATTGCCTTGACAATCAGGAAAAAGCGCAGGCGCAAGTCGCCGCCGTGCTGCAAAAACATTCCGATTTGGCCGCCGTGTTCGGCGTGAACGTGTTCAGCGCGCAAGGCGCGTATCGGGCGATTGTGAACGCGGGATTGACCGGCGCGGTGAAAGTGGCGACGTGGGATGCCACCGAAGATTTGATCAATGCGCTCCGCAAAGGAGAAGTTGACCTCGTGTTGGCACAGAAACCCGCCGAAATCGGCGCGTTGGCGGTGGAATGGGGCTATAAATTCTTGAAAGACGGCACGCCGATCCCGAACAAAAAAGTCGTGCCGGGCTTCTTCGTCTTCACGAAAGAAAACGTGGACAGTCCCGATGCTCAACAATACATTTACTCGAAATAAGCGCGATGACATGCGCCTGCGGTCTTGACAAGACGGCAGGCGCGTTTGCGCATGCGGATATGAAATATTCACGCACATTCCTGATGCAATTGGCGAAAAATTGGGCGCTCCTGTTTTTATTCATCTTGATCGCCTCGTTCAGCGTCGCCGAGCCGAATTTTTTCAGCCTGCGCAACGCAAATAATATTTTGATCGCGGCGACCACGACACTGCTGCTCGCGGCCGGGGAAACGTTCGTGATTATCACCGGCGGCATTGACTTGTCTCTCGGCTTCATCATGGGATTCGTCTCCGTCGCGTCGGCGACCATCATGCAACGACTGTATGCGCGCGGCGAAGGCTACCCCGAAGTCGTCTGCATTCTTATCGGCGCGCTGGCCGGGATTCTGTTGGGCATGATTCCGGGCGTCATCAATGGCCTGCTCATCTCCAAATTCCGCGTCCCGCCGTTTATCGCCACGCTCGGCATGTATGGCATCGCCAACGGCATCGCGCTGAAAATCTGCGACGGATTTCCGGTCTCGTTTCTGCCGCCGTTGACCGGGCAGTTCGGCAACGGGTTCATCGCCTATTATTCGGGCAAACAGGGCTTGTCGCTCTTTCAAAAGCCGGTCTTGACGGAACGCGCCGATATTCTCGCGCTGAAAGGGCTGCTGCCGGTTTCTGTCGTGATTTCGGCGATCTTGCTGCTGGTCTTCGGCTTTATTTTAGCGAAAACGCGCTTCGGGCAGCATACCTACGCCATCGGCGGCAATCAGGACGCCGCCATTCGTTCCGGCATCAACGTGCCGTGGCATGTGGTGAAAATTTACGCGCTGTCGTCGTTTCTCGCCTCCTGCGCGGGCGTGCTGCTCGTGCTGCGCTTCACGATGGGAACGCACACGCAATTCAGTTCGACCTACGAATTATTTGCGATTGCGGGCGTCGTCATCGGCGGCGCGAGTTTGATGGGCGGCAACGGGACGCTCTGGGGAACGACGGTCGGCGTGGTGCTGCTCAGCACGCTGGAAAGCGGCTTTGTCATGGCGGGCATTCAGGTGTTTTACCGCTATATC
This sequence comes from uncultured Candidatus Moduliflexus sp., assembly GCA_964498135.1. GTDB lineage: Bacteria > Moduliflexota > Moduliflexia > Moduliflexales > Moduliflexaceae > Moduliflexus. The sequence continues at coordinate 7,309 of CAZCGG010000104.1, read as the reverse complement.
GCGGTCGGCGTCATTCTGATTTTTGCCGTGCTGATTGATCAATTTTTCCCGGAAATGATTCATCATGAATAATTTGGGACGCGGAGACGCAATGAACCGCAGATGTCGCGGATGCCATCCGTGAAATTCGCGCAAACTGCGGCGACTCTTCATGGGAGAACAGAAATTTTCTCAAGAATTCGGGCGAAATGCGCTGATTCAGATCGGCAGAAATTGGGCGCTGCTGTTTTTATGCCTGCAAATCATTTATTTCAGCCTCGTCGGAACCGGCTATTTTTCCCTCAAAAATTTTCAGAATATTTTGGTGGCCTCAACAACCGTCATGCTGTTGGGCATCGGAGAAACGTTCGTGATTATTACCGGCGGCATTGATTTGTCCGTCGGTTTCATCGTCGGGTTTAGCGGCGTGATTTGCGCGAAAATCATGGTGGCGCTGCACGCGGCGGGCGCGCCGCAGGCGATAGCGATTCCGACGGGCGTCTTCTTCGCACTCTTGCTCGGCCTGATTCCCGGCTTTGTCAACGGCTATTTAGTCGCAAAGCTGCGCGTGCCGCCGTTCATCGCCACGTTCGGCATGTACGGAATCGCTTACGGCATCGCCGAAATCATTTCCGGCAACTCGCCGGTGCATAATCTGCCGCCGGCCGTCGGTTTTCTCGGACATGGGTATCTGCTCTATTATTTGCCAGGCAAACTCTTCTGGTTCAGCCTGCCGAACACGCTGACGCCGGGCGAACTCAAGCGCGTCGTCAGCCTGATTCCCAATGTCGTCGTCTTCGCCGCCATCGTGATTGCGATATTTGCGTTTATCTTGGCGAAAACGCGCTTTGGGCAGCATACCTACGCCATCGGCGGCAATAAGGAAGCCGCGAATCGCGCCGGAATCAACGTGCCGCGCCATCTGATGCTCGTCTATATGATTTCCTCGCTCTGCGCGTCGGTCGCGGGCGTGATTTACGTGCTGAAATTCGTGACCGGCCGCGCCGACGCGGGCAGCGCGAAAATGCTGGACGCCGTGTCCGCCGTCGTGATTGGCGGCGCAAGCATGTACGGCGGCACCGGCACGATTCTTGGGACGGTAATCGGGGCGTTGATTGTCGCTTGCCTCGAAATCGGCTTAGTTAATCTCGCCATCCCCACGTTCAACTTGTATATCGCGGTCGGCTGCATTCTGGTGTTTGCCGTATTAGTGGATCAATTCTTCCCGGAATTGACGCATAAAGAATAAATGTGCATTGACGCCCGCCTCGCTTCTCAATCACGGAAGGGAAACGAAAGCATCTCTCCCTCTCCTGATTGAGGGGAGGGCGGGGGCGGGGTATCATTCGAGAGCGTATGGAACCCATTTTAGATATTCGCAAAATTACCAAGCGCTTCGGCGGGCTGACCGCCGTAGATAGCGTGGATTTTCAGATGTTCCCCGGCGAAGTCGTCGGCTTATTAGGCGATAACGGCGCGGGCAAATCCACCCTGATTAAGATGATTTCCGGCGTGTATCATCCGACCGGCGGCCAGATTTTTTTTCAAGGCCGCGAGGTGACGCTGCAAAATCCGATGGAAGCCTTGAAAATCGGGATCGAAACGATTTATCAAGACCTCGCGTTAGCGGAAAATCTGAATGTCTATTCGAACATTTTTTTAGGCCGGGAAAAATTGAAAAAATTTCTCGGCGTCATTGACGTGCTGGATCATGATTACATGCGCGGAGAATCGCAAAAAGTGCTGAACCGGCTCGACATCCACATTCCGTCGCTGCGAAATAAAATTGCGACGCTTTCCGGCGGGCAGCGGCAGGCCGTCGCCATTTCCCGCTCGATTTACTGGGACGCGAAACTGCTGATTATGGATGAGCCGACTGCCGCGCTCGGCGTCGCGGAACAGCGCAAAGTGCTTGATCTCGTGCGCACCTTGAAAGCGCAGAACGTGCCGATTATCATCATCAGCCACCAGATGCACGATGTCTTTTCCGTGACGGATCGCGTGGTGGTCATGCGGCGCGGCCGAAAAGCGGGAGAACGCATCGTCAAGCAGACCACCCCCGACGAAGTGGTCGGCCTGATTGTCGGCTCTGTTGAAAACTAATCAGTCATTATTGACGCACCCCACCCGTCCCGCCCATGAATCAGGGGATGAACAAGGTGAGGTCAACCAACACAGCAAAGGAGACGCAGCCATGAAACGTTCAGAAATCAATGCGATTATGCGCGAGGCGGATGCCTTTATCAGAAAACAGGGATTTTTCTTGCCGCCGTTCGCCTATTGGACGCCGCAGGAATGGACGCAAAAAGGGGAAGACGTTCGAGAAATCGCGGCGAACGCGATGGGATGGGACATTACCGATTTCGGCAAAGGGGATTTTGCCAAGTTCGGCCTGTTCTTGTTCACCATTCGCAACGGCTCGCCGGAGAACCTGAAAACCGGCAAGGGCAAGGTGTATGCGGAAAAGTTGATCGTTATTCGGGAGCAACAGGTGACGCCGATGCATTTTCATTGGAGCAAGACGGAAGACATCATCAATCGGGGCGGCGGCGGAAAATTCGTACTGCGATTATACAATGCGACCGCAGACGAAGGGTTTGCCGAGACTGACATCGTAGCGAGCATAGATGGCGTGAAGCGCGCGATTCCGGCGGGCGGGACGGTGACGCTGCTGCCGGGCGAAAGCATTACGCTGACGCCGTATCTGTATCATTCATTCTGGGCGGAAGGCGGGCCGGTGTTAGTCGGCGAAGTGTCGGCGGTCAATGATGATTACACCGATAACCGCTTTCAACCTCAAATCGGCCGCTTCCCGGAAATTGAAGAAGACGAGCCGCCCCTGCATCTGCTGGTAAATGATTATAAAGCCTATTATCGCTTTGCCTAAACGTCGTGGCTTGAGACATTTCTTCCATGCAAATCCAAACTTCAAAAGTCTTTGAGACTTTTGAAGTTTCCCTTCTCGCGTTGTCTAAACGTGGCGGCCGTTTCGAACTAGTTGAATTTGTCTGAAAGACGCGCTTTTTTGTTGACAACCCCCGTTTCTTTCTGTCAAACTACCTGCCGGACTCGCCTCGTTTCATTCACGCAACCCATTGATGAGTAACGCGACACGCGCAGGAAGGTTATGCGAACATCTCTGCAAATAAAATTGCTCGCCATGTGCATTTTTCTCATCGCCCTCAGCACCATCAGCATTTCGGCCACCTATTACGCGCTGCTGAAAAAGGAAAAACATCAAGAATCCGAGCAGCGCATCCAGATTGCGTTCGATACCATTTTGCACGATTTGGAAGGCCGCGTGAAAAATTACATTACGCGGGCGAATGAATTTTTGAAAGACAACCTCGTCCTGCTGCAAGCCACGTATAAACACAGCCTCGATTCAGGCGAACAAGGCACGATTATTTTTCTCGCGGATCATTTCCAGAGCGTCTCGAATGAACTGCGGCAATTCGGGCGCGTGGCGTTCGCCGACCGGGTCATGCTGTACGGCGAGAATAAACTGCTGTTGGCGTTGTATGAAAAAACCGATGCGACGGAGCATTTGGGCGCGTATTTGGTCTCGGCGCGGGAAGGCGAGCGGTATCTTGACATGAACAATGCCTTGACGCAATCCGAACTCATGTTTCGCCGCAACAATATTTCCGCCGGATATATCAATAAAACGCTGGCGAAAATTCCGTTGCCGGACGGCGTAACGGCCACATTCGAAGGCGAATTCCCTGATGCGGTCTCCTACCGCCTCGTCCGCCAAGATGGGCGGCTCGGCATTCGGATTGTCGCGCCGATTTACCGCCGCGAGACGAAAACGGGCGCGCTCGTGGGCGAAGTGTTTTATAATCAACACATGGTCAACGAATACGCGTCGCTCACGAAAACCGCCGTCAACTTTTTCGCCGAACATCAATTCAGCCTCGGCACGCTGAAAGAGCAGCAGAGCCTCGCGCCGGATGCCGTCGCCGCGATGATGACGTGCGACGCGCTCCGGCAGGCGGATTCCATCCCGCTGCAAGAGTTCAGCGCCGGCGGCCAGAGCTATCGTCAGGGGCAATGCGCCTTGACGAACCAGGAAAACGCTCGGCTCGGCGCGATTACCATCAGCCTCTCGCAAGCCATCGAACGGCAGGCGATTCGGAAAATTTTCACGGCCGTGATTCTCGTGACGCTTGTGGTCGCCATTGTCGCCATTATTTTGGCGATTCTGTTCAGCCGCGCGACGATTCGGGAACTGCGCGACATTATGACCGCCATCGCGTCGGTGGCCGAAGGCGATTTGCGCGCGTCGCCGATGGCGCGAACGAACGACGAAATCGGCATGCTCGCCGTCAAGCTGACGCAAATGATCACGCAAATTCGCGCGATGTCGTGGCAAGTGCAGCAAGCCTCCAGCGAAGTCCACTCCACCGCCGATGTCATTTTGACGCAGATGGACACGCTGATTCGCTCGATGGAGCAACAGTCGTCGTCGGTCGGCAACACGTCCACCTCCATCGAGAAAATCACCCATTTTATCGAATCCATTGCCCGCAACACGCAGCAATTGCTCAGCACCTCGTCAGAAATTCTCTCGTCTATTCAGCAAACCCGCGCCAGCATTATCGAAGTGACGAGCAGCACGGAAATATTAGCGCGAAATCTTCACCAAATTTCTTCGGCGGTCGAGCAGGTGAACGGGAGCGTCAAGCAGATTTCGACGCATACCGGCGATTTAAACGACATCGCCCGCGAAACCGAGCAAGACCTGCACCGCATCGAACAATCGTTCAAAGAAGTGACGCAGAACGCGACGGAAACGCAGCGTTTAGCCAAAGAAACGATGGAGTCGGCGCTGGCCGGGCAGGTTTCGGTGGACGCCTCGCTGCAAGGAATCTCGGAACTGAAAAACGTGGTCAACAACACCGCCGACATCATCCGGGAAGTGAATTCGTGGGGCGAACAGGTGAGTTCGATTCTCGATATTGTGGACGAAATCACGGAACAGACCTCGCTGCTCGCGCTGAACGCCTCGATTATTTCCGCGCAGGCGGGATCGCACGGGCGCGGGTTCGCGGTGGTGGCTGATGAAATTAAGGAACTCGCCGTCAAAACGCGGCTTTCGACATCGAAAATCGGCAAGCTCGTGCATGAGCTTCACGCGAAAAGCGAAAAAGGCGTGCAATTTACGCAAGAAGGGATGCGCAAAGCCGAGCAAGGGATGGAATTGACGAAGGCCGTCAAAAACGCGCTCACCGCGATTTTGGAGCGCGCCACGATTTCATCTGACCGGGCGGCCAACACGGTCGGCGTCATTCAAAACACGGCGAACAGCAACGCCGCGATCAGCGCGTTGATGCGCCGCGTGACCGCGATGGTGGGCGAAATCCGAGCAGCCTTGGTAGGCGAGGCGCAGGATGTCGAGCAAATCATGTCGTCCGTCGAAAGCTTGAGCGGCATGTCCGAGCAGATCAGCCGCGCCAGCCAAGAGCAGCGCCACGCCGCCGACGATATTGCCGCGCGCATGGAAATGACCTCCGAACAATTCGAATCGGTGACGACGCGCACGGAAGAGCTTCAACAAAGCGCGAATCAGATCGTGAGCGCGATTCACGCGGTGGAATCTACGACGGAGACGATTCTGCAAAATGCGGTGGCAATGTCTGAAAATACCGTGAAAAACCTGACGCAGCAATCGGACATTCTGCAAAAAGTCGTGTCATTCTTCAAAATCACGTGACGCCGGGCGTGAGAGCGAGACTTCGCCCTTCGACAAGCTCAGGGCGAACGGGTTGTCGGGGACACCATGACGTATGCAAGCGGTCTCATGTCGTTAGATGATCGCTAAACACAGCAGGAATAAATTATGAAAATTACTTTTGATGAAAACGGAGAAGTCGTACATTACAGAATCCATAATTTCGATAAAAAATATGAACCCATATTACAGTCTTGTTTTTATCAACAAGTCGAAAACGGGTATATAAAAATATATCCGCGACACGCAAAATACCTCGATAACATGATGGCTCGCTATGCAGCCCATGCTCAAGAAATGTTTGACCAGTTAGGATATTTTCAAGCGGCTCCGTGGGAAAAAGGGTTGGAACAGTTCTGTCAAAAAATAGATCGCGCGGGAATAGATTGGTGGCTAACCGGCAGTTGCGCGGCGTGCATTCGGGGAATCGAGCTTCAACCGCATGATATTGATATTATGATTGATTCGAAAGACGTTGAAAACATGACGGAACTCTTTCAAGACGTGTTGATTGAGCCGATTGTTGATACGCATGGATGGGTGACAAAGGACTTCGGCGTCATCTTTATGGATGTTCGCATTGATATTGCTTCCGATCCCGATCCGATTTTAGATCATCCTGACCCCATTGATTGCGGCCCCTATGCCAGAGATCATGTCGAAACACTTCATTGGAACGGGCATGACATACGCATTCCGCCGATTGAATTACAAATAACAGCCAATAAAAAACGAGGCCGCCATGACCGCGTCAAAAAGATGGAAGAATATGTACGAAACCACCCCCGCCGGGAAATCAATCGGGAATGAGTTTGTGGATGATAAACGCAACACAGAGGCGTTCAATTGAACGCCCCTACGATGACGGCGCGCGCCCTTCCACAATGGCGATTTCCTCCTTGCGTAAAAAGGGATTGATGACATGCAAATGTTCAATGTTTTTGAAATCATTGTCATCTCTTGTGACTAAGACGCAACGTTTTTCCAATGCGGTTGCGGCAATAATGGCATCAGGAAGTTTCATTTTCTTCCGCTGTCTGATCTCAACAACTTTATCGGCAATGCGTTGATTAATGTAGATGATCTGAAACAGCGAAAGCAGGCGTTGAACGAATTCTTTTTCACGCTTCGATTCAAATGGAAACCCCAACGTTTCCATGTAGGAAATCACGGAAACATAATAGGTGTTGGCGTCCTCAAAGAACGTCTCCCAACGTAATTCCCCTTTTGATAAATACACGATAATATTGCTGTCTAACAAGACATTACCATTCATTGCGGATTGCCCTTTCCCATTGCAACGGCTCAATCTGTTGATATGGCTCAACATCCTGATATTGTTCGAACAAATCCGCGAGCGCGGTTCTCAGTGAATGGGCGTCGCTTGACGAAGATTCGCTTTCAACATCCGGCAAAATGATAATATCCACGCGTTTCCCCTGAAACTGTTGAAGCGTGTTGAATGGGATCATAATCCCTTCCTGCGTGACCATGCGTTTTATTCGAACAGCGTGCATAACGTTCCTTTCGAATGCCGTCTGCGCCCAGTCAGGGCGCAGGCGTTCTGGTTCATTTTTCCTGAGGATGAATCCTCAG
>CAZCGG010000103.1:0-14709 GCA_964498135.1 uncultured Candidatus Moduliflexus sp. | reverse complement strand
CGCAAAAGGCCGCTCGCAGGTGAACCGCGTGGTTCGGCTTTATTATATCGAGGGTGCAGTAATAAAGCTGATGGAAAAATTGCACCCTATAAACAAGCAGGTAACGGAAAAGTTGAAAAAATACATTTTTTTCTTGCTTTTGTCGTTGCCTATCATACCTAATGGAGGATTGATATGAGAGAAAGTAGATTTGTTAAAGTTGGACTTATTGTAGTAATGATCTTGCTCACAGTAGATATGGGAAGCAGGATACTTTTTAGTCCCTCAGAGGCTAAGGCAGCAGGAAAGGTACAATACAAGCTTGTTTCACTAAAACAACTGAACAGTGACGCTGAGGTTGAACAGTTGCTCAATAACATGGCGGATCAGGGATGGGAATTTGAAACTGTAGTCGAAATGGCAGAGGTAATGATATTTAAAAAGTAAAACGACTACAGCGTTGTGACATTCCCTATAAGCAGGAACTAACACTATAGTGGGTTAAAAGTGGCACAGAGAGGATTTAAACTTTCTGTGTCCACTATTTTTTAAAGCTGATGGCAGGAATAATGAACAATGAAAAAACCAACGTTATACCTTGAAACAACGATTCCTAGTTATTATACTGCCCGAGTGAGTCAAAACCTGATCGTCGCTGCACATCAGGCAATCACACAAGAATGGTGGCAACGAGAAGCGATAAAATATGACATCTATATTTCACAATTTGTCATGGATGAAGCTGCTGCTGGGGATCAAAATGCGGCTCAACGACGGTTGGATTTTCTAAATTCATTTCCATTACTTGAAACCATTGCTGAAGTTGAATCATTAGCGCAAAAGATTGTCAAGACGCATTTATTTCCGATGAAAGCCATTCAGGATGTCTCGCATATTGCAGTTGCGGCAGTTCATCGGATGGAATATTTGCTCACATGGAATTGTACGCATATTAACCATGCGACTACAAAGGAAAAAGTTCGTCTTGTTTGTGAAAAACAAGGCTATTCATTTCCAATTATTTGTACGCCAGAAGAACTTATGGAGGAAAAATATGTACGTTGATCCAATTGTCGAAGAAATTCATCACATTCGAAAACAACATTGTCAGCATTTTGGATTTGATCTTCATAAAATTTTTGCAGATGTCAAACAGCGAGAGCAACAGTCTCAACATAAGGTCGTGAATTTTTCTCTTGAACACAAACGAGAGCCGAACAATGCGTTTGCAGCCGACTTCGAGAAGGGCGCGGAAGAAAAATAGGTGGCGTTTCATCGAGTTGAAGTGGCCGCGCCCTTCTCTCGCGGCTGAAACGCCGCGTGAAGCGGACGCATACAGCCGCGCCGCCTCACCACGCGGTTGCACCAGACTTCGCACACCGCCGCTCGCAGGTGAACCGCGTGGTGAGACAATATGATCATAAAAATGAGCAGCGACAGCATTTTTTCCTTGATTATCTTGCGACGATGATAAAAAGAGGGAACGTCTCGAACGAGTGGATCACGATGAGTTCAGAATTTCTCAATAAAGCCCATGAAAACTTACAAGCGGCGCAGATGTGTTTTGAGCACGGACTCTATAATGCGTGTGCAAACCGGACATATTATGCGTCACTCCATGCAGCGATAGCGGCACTTGAACACAAGCATATCAAACGCGAGAAGATTGATCATAAATGCATCCAAGCGGATTTCAGCGAGAAGTTGATTACCCGACAGAAAGTCTATCCAGCAAAGTTTAAGTCCTATCTTCCTGATATGCAAATGGTTCGGAATATCGCTGATTATACTGATACGCAGGTCAGCAAAAAACAAGCTCACCTCTGGCTCACGCGAGCAAAAGAATTGATTGAAACTGTGAGTAATACACAATAATAGCTGGGAGATATAAGAATACACTCTACATTTCTATATAGACCAGTGGGATTTGAAGGTAGAAGGTATGATGAATTTTAAACAGCAAGAACTTGCTGAACAATATTTCCAGACAATTTATAAGAAATTTTCTGATGTGAAATTCTTAGGAATTACAGAAAGCCCAGAAGATCCAAGCGATTTATGGGTCAATGTCCTGTCTTCCTATGATGATGATCAAGAAACGAATCTGATCGAATTTGCTGGAAATATCACCATTGATATGTTAGTTCAATATGGGTACCATATTTCATTGATGCCGCGTCACCAGAATTCTCAGTTGATACAACAATTTCAACGACAGCAAGCAAATTATCAGATGGCATTGTGAGATGTGTAACATATTGAAAATATGTGGGTTTGTCTAACGATCTGCTTGCGCCCGTTGAAGCAGGACGTGAAGCGGACGCATAAAGCCGCGCCGCCTCACTACGTGGTTGCAGCCGACATCGCACACTACCGCTCGCAGGTGAACCGCGTGGTTCTCTTTTGCTCAGAAGAAACGCAGGGTTTTCATTGCAGGAAGCGACTCGAAAACGATCAGGTATATACAGGAGATGGGAAGGATGAAATTGCGCGATGTCTTCAGCAGCGGCGCGTGAAGCCATTATTTCATGATTTGCGTAAAAAGACTTGACAGGTCTCGTTTTGTATGAGATGCGTAATGCAGGCTGTGGACAGACCTCATCAGGCAATGAGACGGATAGCGCATTTTCAAGTTAACGAATCAGAGACCTGCCTTTCAAAAGCATTCAAGCTTGTGGCAAGGCATGCGTGGATATGACCGAGAAAACGTCAACGCTTGTCATCGTGTTCATTCTAACGCTCATTTCTGCCGTGATTATCGGCATCATGATCGGATGCGATCAGAAAGACATTTCTTCCCCTGTCGTCGGCTCGGCCGCCGGAAGCGGGCCAATCGGCGGCGGTAATGCGCAAAAAATCCGCTTGACCGCCAATCCATCGTCAACCGTCACCGCAGTCGGCGAAGAACAGGCGGTCATCAAAATTACCGCCACGCTGTTCAATATGATTGGCGAGCCGATGCCGGATGGAACAGTCGTTTATTGGAGCGCCACGATTGGCACGTTGGATTCCGCCACGCAGACCACGACGAACGGCGCGGCGACGGCCAGCCTGACCTTTTCGAAAACGGACAAAGGATGCAGCGCGGTCACAGCCACTTCCGGCTCGTTGGAAAATTCAATTTCGGTCTGCGTCACGCGCGCGGACGCGACGGCTACGCCGACAATTACGCCGACGCCTTCGAAATCGTTCATCATCAGCGCGGATAAATCGTCAATTCAGCATCAGGAAACGGCAACAATCACGGCGTATGTGTCCGATAACGGCAAAGCGCAGGTCGGCGCGCAGGTGAAATTCACGGTTGCGAGCGGCGGCACGTTGAATCAGAGCGCGGCCGTGACCGATGAAAACGGGTATGCGCACGTGACGTTCACCGGCTATAACACGGGCGCGAGCGACATCACGGCGACGATTAACGGCAGCACGGATGACGGGCGCACCGGCAGCGTTTCGATTGTGGTCGGCTCCGGCGCGACGCCGACGCCCACCACTACGCCAACGATGACGGCCACGCCGACGCAAACGCCGACGCGAACGCCGACATCGGCTCCGACAGCCACGCCGACGCCGACAGTTTCAGTCACGTTGGCATCAAGCAGCGCGAGCATTAGCTGCGCCGCCGTGAGCCATTCGGTGAATTTGACGGCCACCGTTTTGAGCAGCGGCATGCCGGCGCAAAACGTGCGCGTGACATTCGCGTCTTCTTCCGCGACGCTTGGCGCGTTAAGCGCAACATCAGCGTTTACGAATGCGGCTGGGAATGCGGCTGTCACGTTCACCGCGTCTTGCCCGTCAACCGGAACGGTTACGTTTACCGCAAGCGCGTATGGACAGAGCGCAACAACCATCGTGACGATTACGCCATAGCAAAATGGCGAAAGGGAGCAGCGCAGAAGTGACGATAACGATTACAGGGCCGTAATGAGGGAGAATATTGGTAGCCTCGCGCGATGTCGCGGTGTTGTATGAACGTCCGCGACGTAGCGCGGGGCTACCTTTTTTGCTCGTGAAAAGGTGAGGAGCATGATGAAACCAAAACGCTATGTGATCGCGTTCGGGACGGCGGCGGTCGCGCTGGCAATGCTGATGCTGCCGCAGCCCGGCAATCCGGCCTCAGAGCAGAAAATGCTCGAAGACGTGATGAAACTGCTGCTCGGCGAGATCAGCAAACTTTCTTCCCGCATCACGTATTTGGAACAGCAGAATAAAACGATGTCCCGCATGATCACGAAATTGATGGAAGATCAAGATCAGGGCGGACGGCTGCTGCCGGAGCAGGTCAAAGATCATTTGGCGAAAATGTACACGCTGCCCAAAGTTGTCAGCTTGTGCAACGAGCGCGTCCCGATAGATAAATGGGATGTCTGGCAGCGCTTGGACAGCGAATTTTTCTCGTTTCTCATGGATCAACGGCAAGTGATTCTCTGGCTGAAGCGGAGCGGCCAATTCTTCCCGTACATCGAAGAAGAGCTTGAGCGCGCCGGTCTGCCGGATGATTTGAAATACGTCACGATTGTCGAAAGCGGGCTGCGTGCCGGAGCGACGTCCTCGGCGGGCGCGGCCGGATATTGGCAATTTATTCGGCCTACCGGCGACGCCTACGGCCTGACGCAGACGGCGTGGCTCGATAATCGCCGCGATCTCTATGCCTCCACGCAAGCCGCCGTGAAATATTTGAAAAAATTGAACGGCATGTTTCATGATTGGCCGCTCGCGCTGGCCGCCTACAATTGTGGCGAAGGCCGCGTGCAGAACGCGATGCGGGGGCAAGGCGTCAGCAATTATTATCAGTTGGAACTCCCTCGCGAAACGGAACGCTACGTGTTTCGCGTGATTGCCGCCAAAATCATTCTCTCCGATCCCAAACGCTACGGATTTTATATTGACGACGAGAACAAATTCCCGCCGTACAAATTCGAAACCGTGAACGTCACGCTGAAACAGGAAACGCACTTGCGCGACATCGCCCGCAAATACGGCTCGTTTTATCGGGAAATCCGCCAATTGAACCCAGAAATCGAAACGGAAACGCTTCCAGCCGGGACGCATACGATTAAAGTGCCGAAAGGATGGAAAAAGCTGGTCAGCAGCCTGCCGCAGGAAACGGAGGCCGTCGCGGCGGAGACGGTTGCGGCGGTCGCCGTGAGCGGAGACGGCGTGCTTTACACAGTGCAAGAAGGCGACAGCCTGAGCAAAATCGCGGCGCAATTCAACGTCAACATAGACAATATCAAAAAGGTGCGCGGAAAAACGCCGTCGCTGTCGAGCATTCATCCCGGCGAGCAGTTGTTGATCGCGCAATAATTTTCGGCATCTTTTTCATGATGACTGCGACGCGCAAAATCAAAGTGGCGTATCTGCTGAGAACATTGGCGTTGGCCGGGGCCGAGCATTATGTCGTCGAAATGGCCACGCGGCTTGACCGGCAGCGGTTCGAGCCGCGCATTTACTGCATTGCCGGAGGCGGCGCGCTGCAAGCCGAAGCTGAGCGTCAGCGCGTTCCTGTCGCCGCGTTTCAGGGGACACCTGCCTATAATCCGTTCGTTCCCACGCCCAGCCTCTATTGGTACGCCAAAAAATTCATCGCGCTCTGCCGCTATCTCAAGCGCGAGCAGCCGGATGTCGTGCATTGCTGCATGTATGCGCCATCGCTCTATGGCAGCGTGGCCGCGAAATTGACGGGACATGCAGCGGTGCTGAGCAATCAAGTGCGCTTGGGCGCGTTCAAAGAACATCGGTGGTATTATCAGCCGTTGGAAAACGGGATCAATCGCCTTGTGGATGTCGTGTTGGTCAATTCGGAGGCGGTCAAAAACGACGTGCTGCGCCGAGAGCGGATTGACGCGAACAAACTGCATGTGATTTATCATGGCGTGGACAGCGAGAGATTCATGCCTGTGGACGGGCATCCCGAACGCCAAGCGTGGCGCGAGGAAACGCGGGCGGCGTTCGGCATTCCGCCGCATGCCCCGGCCATCGGCGTGATCGGCAATCTGTTCGCGCATAAAGGGTATTACGAATTTATTCGCGCCGCCGCAGAGGTCAGCCGCGCGCATCCCGACGCCCGTTTTCTCTGCATCGGCGAAGATCGCGGAACGCAGGGCGATTTCGCCTCGTTTGCTCAAAAGTTAGGCGTTCAAGCGCAGGTTATTTTTACAGGGCAAGCGCCGCGCATCGAGGAGATGCTGGCCGCGCTTGACATTCAAGTCTCCGCGTCGCATGAAGAAGGCTTTTCCAATGCGATTTTGGAGGGAATGGCGTCCGGCAAGCCGGTCATCGCCACCAATGTCGGCGGCAATCCTGAAGCCGTCTTGCATGGGGAAACCGGGCTGATCGTGCCGCCGAAAGACCCCGGCGCGTTAGCTCGCGCCATCACGACGCTGATCGAGCATCCTGAACGCGCCGCGCAATTCGGAAAGAACGGAAGAAAACGGGTTGAGCAGTATTTTACCAATCATCGGATGATGAGCGCATTAGAGAACATGTATCTCGCGCTGCTTGAAAAACAACGCTCGCGCAAGATGCACTGCTTGGCGAAATGTCCTTGACGAAAACGGCAGAAGCCCCTTTTTCAAGAGGGGCGCTTGAATTTCTTGTTACGGCCTGCGCGGCCTTCCTCGTGGCGTCAATTTATAATAAAAATCCTATTTTTATCAGCATTGCGATGATTAGCCTGGCGGTTGCGAGTTATTTCTTCTTTACAACGCCCGAATACGGCGCATTTTTCATTGCCGCTCTGCTCCCGTTTCGAGACATCAATCTTGTGTCGGTCATTCACTTGAAACGCGCCGTCATCTGGACGCTGTTCGTCTATATCATCATCCGAACCTTGACCGAGCGAACAACGCAGGCGTCGAGATATTCTCGCAATCTGCTCATGTTTGGCGCGAGCGCCAGCATCTTTGCGTTCGTCCTCTTGCTCTCCTTTTTCAATAGCTATTTGCAGGCATTTTCCAATGAGCATTTTTCCACCTTTTCGCCGACAAACATCTTTTTTTCCATTGTCATTGCTGTCATAGAAGAATTATTTTTAGTCGGCATTGCGTATGTGTTGCTCACGTCGCTGCGGCAGCTTGCCCGGCTGATAGACGTGATTCTTGCTATTTCCGCGATTATTGCGCTCTTAGGAATCGTTCAATATTATCAGGGCGGCGCAATGGGCATGCTCCATGTGTTGTTTGACTCAAATTATCCGTTTTACGGGAGAGCCACCTCCGTTTTTTCCGGCCCCAATATTTTCGCCGAATATTTAGCGCCGACTGTCGGCATCGCGCTCGCGTCCTTTCTTTGGGGCATCAACTCGAGCATCAAACGATTCGGTTTCATTCTTCCCATTCTTCTGGTCAATTGCTGGGGCGTGTATCTCTCCTCGTCGCGGGAAGGCATGCTGCAAGTGTTGGTGAGTTTATGCGTGATGGGATATATCTATTACGTAAAAATCTGCGCGAAAACGCTTTCATGGAAAACTATGTTTTTTGCGTGCATTCTGTTAGGAATCATCTGGTCTGCGTATGTTCATTATGAATTTTATATCGGCGTCCGCTTGAAATCGTCAGACCCGGTAGAATATCAAAATAAAATTATTGCGTTGAAAAATATGAATAATTATATCCGCAAACACGCCGCCATGAAAGCGGTGGACGCCTTCCGCTCGCACCCCGTCTTCGGCATAGGTTTCGGCATGTTCTCCGCAAGGGGGCTGGCTGAACTGCAAAAAATTTCGCCGCATAACGAATATTTGCGCATTTTAGCGGAAACCGGGCTGTTGGGATTTCTGCCGTTTCTTTGCATGATTGGCGTCGTATTGAACACCGGCTTTGCGTTTTGGAATCCTCGCAGCACTCGCGCTCTCCCGATGGAGGCGCAACTCATGATGCTGTTCGTCTTGACCGGGGCGATGACGGTGTTATGCAGCTATTTCTTTTCCGACCCGCTCCCGGTGTTTTCAACCACAGGCTATTTTTGCATCTACGCCGGAGCGATTTTCGCGCTGGAGCGCGAGTATCGCCTCGCGCCCATTTCCGCCCCTGAACGCGAGCGAAGCGCATCTTAATCTCATGGCGAAACAACGCATTCTGGAATTTGCGACGTATGCGGGTAGCGGCGGCACAAAGCAAGAAATCGTCAAACTCGCGCGTCATCTTTCGCGCGAAAAATATGCCGTCACCGTCAGCGTCCTATTGGCGGGCGGATTGCTGAATGAAGAAGCGGCGCGTCTTCAACTTGACACCGTAAGCTTCGGTATGCGCGGTTATTGGGATCTCACGGCGTGGTGGAAATTTTACCGCTTTGCGAAAGGCAAACAGTTCGATTTGGTGCGAACGTATGGCTTAAAAGGCCATATTGTCGGGCGCATCGTCGGCAAATTGTTCTTGAAGATTCCCGTCAACATCACCACGATTCACAGCACGGATCCATGGCGAACGTGGTATCACGCCCTGTTAGATCGCCTGACCGCTCCTCTTGTTGATTTGCATATTTCGAATTCCGAAGCGGGGCGGCTGGCGGCGCATCGCCGGGAGCGCGTGCCACTTGAAAAAATCATCACCATCCCGAACGGCGTCAATTTCGCGGATTACGCGCCGTATCTTGCCGAACGGCAGGCGTTTTCCGCCAAAATCAGGGCGGAATTCGGCATTCAGGCGGATGCGCCGGTCATCGGCATCGTCGCCAATCTGCGCAAAATGAAAGGGCATGTGACGATTGTGGACGCTCTGCCGCAGATGCTTGCGCACGCGCCGCATCTCAAATGCCTGTTTATCGGAGAAGACCTGATGGGCGGCGAAATTCAACGCTATATCCATGCGTGCGGGCTGGAGCAGGCGATCATTCTGACCGGCGACCGCCGCGATGTTCCCGCCCTATTGGCAGCGTTGAACGTGTTTCTGCTGCCGTCGCTGTGGGAAGGGCTGCCGACGTCGATTGTGGAGGCAATGGCCATGCAAACGCCCGTCGTGGCGTCGTCCGTCGGCGGCATTCCCGAACTCGTTGAACATGGCGTGACCGGCTATCTGATTCCGCCGCAGCATCCGGCCGCGTTGGCGGAGGCGGTGACGCATCTGCTGGAACATCCTGAACTTGCCCGGCAATTCGGCCGCGCCGGATATGACCGCGCCCTGCGCAATTTTTCGATGAACGCCGTTGTCGCCAAAACGGAAGCCGCGTATGACCGCCTGCTTGCGCAGCGAGGCCGCGCGGCATGAACGCCATGAACGACAACAGCAGTCAGCGCTTGGCACGCTTCGCGCTGCTTGCGGGCGCAAGCAGCGGCGTCGTAGGCGGAATCGGCCTGCTGTTTCTATCATTCGCCGTTTCGTTCGAAACCGCGAAATCATATCTGGACGGATTAGCTTATTCCGGCTCGGCCAAATTTTTCACAAGCTCCGCTTTCGAAAACATGCGGCATCACGTTCGGCTAACTGGCCTGCTGCTTTGCGGAATCGGCTGGCTGCTTTTGGCTCGAAAGCAGGCGTTCCGGTGGCTGCTTGAACGCCTATTCACACGGCTGCGCGGCGATGGCTCCGCGATGCGGGACGCCCTGAAACGCCAAAAGCCGCCTCCGGCGTTTATTGCGGCGATTGCCGGAATGACCGTCGTTGCGGCGATTTCGCGCCTCGCGTTTTTAGGCGAGCCGATGCGCTACGACGAAGCCTATACGTTCATGCGTTTTGCGTCGCGCTCGCTGCTCGTCGTCCTTTCAGATTATCGCTTTCCGAATAACCACGTGTTTCACACCATCTGCGTCTGGCTGGCGTATCATCTGTTCGGCGACGCGCCTTGGGCGTTGCGGCTTCCAGCGTTTTTCGCGGGCATCCTGATGATTCCGGCGTGGAGCATGGCGGCCGCCCTGTTCTATAATCGCCAAACGGTGGTCATCACGGCGGGGTTACTGAGCGCGTCGCCCATTCTCATTACGTATTCGGCGAACGCGCGCGGCTATACGATGATCGGCGCGCTTTTTGCGCTGACGCTCGGCCTTGCCAATATCATCAGCGCGCGGAATTTTCTGGCCGCTTGGCTGGCGTTGGCCATCGTCGCGGCGCTCGGATTTTATACGATTCCGATCATGCTGCTGCCGTTCGGCCTTACGATAACGTGGCTGCTCCTTTCGCATGCAGCGCAGTCGCGTCACGGCGCAGCATTTTTTCAGAACATGGGAGTGTCGCTCGCGTTGACCGCCTTGTTGACAGCCATGCTCTATGCGCCGATTATCATCGCTTCAGGCGCAACGCCGTCTTTGCAGAACGCGATACCGTTGGCGTGGCCGGAATTTTTCGAGCAATTCACTCATTCCGCGCAAGCCGTTTGGGAACAGTGGAATGCGGGGTTGCCGCTTATGATGTCGGCGGCGCTCGCCATCGGCTTGCTGGCCGCGCTGTTCATGCGGACGCATCGAACGCAGACCCGCGTTTCGCTGATAACCGCCGTAATTGCGTGGTGTCTGCCGGTTGTGATCGCGCAAATGCTGTTGCGCGTCGTCTTCTTTCCGAGGCTCTGGCTGTTTCTGCTGCCGCTCTATTTCATGGCGGCCTCTTCGGGAATCAGCGCGCTGCTTGACGCGTTGCTCAAGCCAAATCTCTCAAAAAACGAGTCGCTACGCTTTTTGCTCATTTTTTTTCTCGTTTTGATGCTCAACGGCTACGTGATGTATGCGAAAATCCCGAACAGGTTTGATAATGCAGCTCGCGACGCCGAAAAGGTCGTGTTGGGGATGAAAAATCTGCTTGCGCCCGGAGATCGAATTTTGACCGGCGTTCCATTGGGAAGCCCGCTCTGGTACTATTTTCATCGCCATCATCTTCCGGCAGAATATTTGTTCGGCGATTTGCGCGACGACGGGCGCGTCTTTGCCGCCGCGCAGACGGCTACGCAAAGCATCTCAAGCATTCTCAACGAGTTACAGCTTGCGCATCGTTTCAATCCCGACTCGGCGACGCTGATCCAAACGCATGATAGTATTGCGGTCTATCTTCTCAAGGAAAGAAAGAATGCCGCAGTTCGTTAAAATTTCATTCATTGCGATTAAATCTGTTGACAAAAAATATAATTTTCTTATTTTATTTTGCCGAATATAGAAAAATCGTTGAGCTATTTTGGGCGCGAACATGGGAAATATTGCGATCTCGGTTGAACATTTGAGTAAATCTTACCGGCTCAATCATGCCGACCATCGGCCTGAAAATTTTCGGGCGGCCGTGCGTTCTTTCGCGGCTGCGCCGTTTGAATATCTTCGTTCCCGCCTGCGCCCGCCGTCAAAAGATGAACTTTTTTGGGCGTTGAAAGATGTGTCGTTCGAAGTCAAGCATGGCGAAGTTTTAGGCATTATCGGGCGGAATGGCGCAGGCAAAAGCACGCTGCTGAAAATTCTTTCGCGCATTACCGAGCCGACGGAAGGCCGGGCGCGCGTGTATGGCCGTGTCGGCTCGCTGCTCGAAGTCGGCACAGGCTTTCATCCCGAACTCAGCGGACGCGAAAATATTTATTTGAACGGGACGATCCTCGGCATGAAACGCGCCGAGATTGATAAAAAATTTGATGAAATCGTCGACTTTTCCGGCATCGAAAAATTTCTGGATACGCCCGTCAAGCGGTATTCGAGCGGGATGTATGTGCGGCTCGCGTTTGCGGTGGCCGCGCATCTTGATCCAGAGATTCTGCTTGTAGATGAAGTATTGGCGGTCGGCGATGCAGAATTTCAGAAAAAATGCCTCGGCAAAATGAGTGATGTCGCCCGGCAAGGGCGAACCGTGCTGTTTGTCAGTCATAATATGGCCGTGCTTGCTTCGCTGTGTCAACAATGTCTCTATTTAGCGTATGGCCGCATGGCAAATTATGGATACCCCACTCCAATCATTCAAACGTATCTTGCAGAACAAGAAAACACTCATAAAGCAATTCCGCTTGCGCAACGCACTGACCGACAAGGTGAAGGGCAGGCGCATGTGACGGGCATCGTCTTCCGAGATTGCACCACGCACCAAGAACTTGAAACGATTATGAGCGGCCAGGATATTTATATCGAAGTAAGTTACGTTCAGCACGTTTTAACCGCGCCGCTTACCAAATTTCATATAGGGCTGTCCTTTTTTAATGCGATGGGGCAGTTTGTCATGGTGCTGAACAGCAATATGGCAAATGGGAGGTTTGAGCGCGTGCCGCCGGCAGGCCGTCTCTATTGTCACGTGCCGAAATTTCCCTTAATGAGCGGCGAATTTTCGATTCGCGCTATTTTATATGTTAATTATTGTTTAGCGGATGATGTCGAACACGCCCAAAAAATTTATGTTGAAACCGGCGATTTTTTCGGCACGGGCATTCCCAATGCTCATGGGCGTCAAGGCGTCTATGTGTCGCATGAATGGGCGAATGCCGTAGCGTCATTTGGTCAATAATTCCTGTTAGTTATGAAACAGTACTCGAAGGAAGATATTTTTATCGTGGCGATTCGCCGTTCAGGCAATCATGCGATGGCGAATTGGCTGATTCCGCACTATGATGGTTTTGTGCGGTATTTGAATGATTATACCTTTCGAGAACAGATGCAGCCGCAAACGACTCGGTTAGAAGGGAATCCGACCTTTCTCTATCTGACGGCGCAAGGACAGACGTTTTGCGTGATGAATAAGGGACAGGTTTGGACGTTGCAAGAAATTATTGCCCGCGAATGCGTTCAGCACCTCAATAACCGCGTCCCGCGTCTGATCAAAGCCTGCTACAATATCAAAAATTTCGAACGTCTTATCAACGAAATGAGCATTCTTTCGACCACCTCGCAATTACCATATTGGGTGGATGATGACGTGAATATAGAAGCCACTGTCAATCTCTTTGGCTGCGAAAATCAAATCCCCGCTAACTTGCAGCATGTCTTTGCCGAGTGGGAACAGGCCGCGTATCAAAAAATTACCACGCAGCATCAGCTTGAAATGACACGGCAGCGGACGTTTTTATTAGTCTTACGCAATCCGTTTAATAATCTCGCAAGCTTAATGAAAAATCCGTCGCTCTGGCCGCCGAATCACATTCCTATCGAGCAATTTCCAGAGACTTGGATGGCGTATGCGAAAGAATATCTTGGCGAAACCACCTATTTATCTCAATTAGGGAAGGTAATTTTTGTCAATTATGATCAGTGGTTTGCAGACCAAACCTATCGGACGACGCTATCAGAACAACTCAACCGGCCATTTACCGATAGAGGGCTGCAAAAAATTTCCTTACATGGCGAGGGCAGTTCGTTCGATAAATTCACTTACGCCAATCGGGCGCAAGCGATGCCCGTCTTAGAGCGCTGGAAAACGCTTCAGCACAACGCGCAATATCGTTCCCTCTTACAACATCCCGAATTGCTGGCCTTGTCCGAACGCATTTACGGGCCGCCGCCATTTGATCTCTCGCTATGAACATCCTTCTGATCAATCCGCCGCAAACGTTTTATCCGGGGTCGCAATGGTTTTGTAAATATTTCCCGACGGGCTTGGCTTCTCTGGCAGCCGTGCTTGAAGCCGATGGATTTTCGGTCGCGGTGTTAGATACCTTGATGACAGGCTTTGAACGCTTGGAACGCGATGACATCACGCAATACGGCATGTCATGGCAGAATATTCGACGCGAACTCGAACAACGCCAACCTGACATTCTTGGAATGACCTCGCCATTTTCAGCCCAAATCGAGAATGCCATCACGCTGGCGGCATTAGCGAAAGAGGTCAATCCTGCGATAGTGACCATAATCGGCGGCCCGGCGGTTTCCGTCCGCGCCGCCGAACTCTTGCAACAATCATCGGCGATTGATATTGCGGTGATTGGGGAAGGAGAAATGACGCTTTTAGAAATAGCGTCACTGTATCAGCAACATCAATTAGAGCGTCTGTCCAGCGTCGCAGGCATCGCGTATCGCACGCCGAATGACATAAGGCTCACCGCGCCGCGCCCGTTTATCAAAAACTTAGATGACCTGCCTTTGCCAGCCTATCATCTTTTTGACATGGAGGCGTATCTGAATGAACAAGACGCCTACTTATATGCTGGAC
The DNA here is from genome assembly GCA_964498135.1 of uncultured Candidatus Moduliflexus sp. Lineage (GTDB taxonomy): Bacteria > Moduliflexota > Moduliflexia > Moduliflexales > Moduliflexaceae > Moduliflexus. Next base: position 697 of record CAZCGG010000103.1, on the reverse strand, counting down.
GCATGGGCGGGCATCTGCGCGAGATTCCCATGACGACGAGCCGAGGGTGTCCGTATCAATGCGTGTTCTGTTCGATTCATTTGCACATGGGGAAGCCATGGCGGGCGCATTCGGCAGACTATGTTTTGGAGCATATTCGGCATCTTATTCAGCGCTACGGCGTCCAGCACATTCATTTTGAAGACGATAATTTTACCTTGAATCGCCAACGCACCGAACAGATTTTAGACGGCATCATCGCCAATTCCTTCAACGTGACGTGGGATACGCCGAACGGCGTCCGAGCCGATCACTTGGGACGCGCCGTGTTGCAGAAAATGAAACTGTCCGGGTGTCAAAGCTTGAATATTGCGATAGAATCCGGCGATCAGACGGTGTTGGATACGATTATCGGAAAACGCTTGCAATTAGCCGATGTGCTGCGCTCGATCACACATTGTTCCGCAGCAGGCATTCCCGTCAATGCGTTTTTCGTCGTCGGCTTTCCGGGGGAAACGCTCGAAAATATGGAACGAAGCGCGTTGTTCGCTGAACAGATCGCGCTCTTGCATGGCGTGGTGTCGTGGTTTTTTGCCGCCACTCCGCTCTATGGAACGCGGCTCTATGAACGCTGCATGGAAGGCGGATACATCGCAACGGAATTGACGCCCCGCGCCCTTTCCGAAGGCACGCAAGATCACGGGACGCCATTGATTCA
>CAZCGG010000102.1:0-14880 GCA_964498135.1 uncultured Candidatus Moduliflexus sp. | reverse complement strand
GAGCATCGCTCACGGCGACGAATTTGATGAGTATGAAGTTCGATGGTTTCGGTGACAGTCATTCCCCTCTTGGGAGGGGCAAGGGGTGGGTGGCGACTTTCCCAGCGTCTTCACGCCAGCAACCCACCCCGGCCCCTCCCAAGAGGGGAGTTCGCTGTTATTCTGTAACGTGACTCAGTAAGGCAAGCCCTGCTGACAGCCTTTGCACATCGGCTGCTCCGAGGCGGGATACGCTTCATGGCACTGCGGACAGATGACAATCCGGCTATGCGCGTGCTTGCCTAAAAACGGCGGCTGGACGGTCACGAACCGGCTGCTGAACAGGAGTGTTCCAGCGGTGTTGATTTGCTCCAACAATGCGGTTTTATCTTGCGCGTCTTTGGGAACGCGGCTGAAAAACCAATTGCTGATTTCAGGCCACGCCTCTAATTTTGGGGCATCGGTGAAGACGCGAACGCCCGCGCCGGTCTCTTTATCGTAAAAGACGGCGGCGAAGCGTCCAATATCCAAAATTTTCAGCCAGCCGTTGCCAATCGTGCAGGGCGTCAGCAGTTGAATCGCGTCCGGCAGGCATTTCCGCGTTTCGCAAATGACATTGTAAAGTCCAGATGTGGGCAATTGCTGCTGCGCCGCGCTGACCAAAAATCCGCCCATCAACACGCCGGGCGCGGGATAGCTGTGAAACTCAGTCACTTTCTCGCAATACGCTTCAAATGAATAGGGGCCGATCTGCATGGAAACCTGTCAGAAGCTTTCGGCGAAAGCGGTATTCGCATACAAATATTCGACTTTCTCCTTATGCTTCTTTTCCTCGTTCGCCATCTTCAGCAGCGTGTCTTTCACCTCGCCAGCGGGCTGCAATTGCGCCAACTCAGTGTAAAAATTATACGAATTCAATTCCCGGTGCGCCGCGATAAGATATACGTCTTTGCTTTGCAGATTTTTATCCGGATCGGGCTTGTCGAGATATTCCGCGATTTTGTAATCCACCACCGCATTCATCCGCAGCGCGCCGGAATATTTCCCGTCGCGGTACGCCTCCAAAAAGGCTTTGTGCTTCTGCTCTTCGGACGCCAAAAATGTCAGCGTCTCTTTCGCCTGCGCATCCGTGACTTTCTGCTGCAAGCCCATATAAAAATCGTAAGCTTCCGCTTCGCGCTGAATCGCGGTTGCCAGCACGCGGTCAAGTGTTTTTTCGTTCATAGTCGCCTCCACGCGCCGGAGCGCAAACCGCCGTTCGCGCTCCGGCTGCCGGATTACATGAGTTTGCCGATATTGACGGCGCAGGCTTTATATTCGGCGGTCAGCGTGACCGGATCGAACGCCGCATTCGTCAGCCAGTTCGCATTGGCGTCGCGGAAATGGAACGCCATCCAGACCATGCCCGGCGGCACTTGCTCCGTGACGCGGGCTTTCACTTTGATTTCGCCGCGCCGCGACCAGACCCGAATGTATTCATTATTAAGAATGCCGAGTTTAGCGGCATCTTCCGGCGCAATATCCGCCGTTTCTTCGGAAAGCATCTGATTCAAGCCCGCGCGGCCAGTCTGCGTCCGTGTGTGATAATGATACAAGCGCCGTCCGGTGCTTAACACAAACGGAAATTCGTCGTCCGCGACTTCCGCCGGAGGCGTCCAATCCACGACCGTCAACACGCCTTTCCCGTGCGTGAATTTCCCGTCGCGGTGCAGGAAGGTCGTTCCCGGATGCTCTTCCGTCGGGCAAGGCCACTGCAAGCCATTCCCTTCGATTCGGCGATATGTAATCCCTTTGAGCGCGGGGGCTAACGCCGAAATCTCATGATCCCACAACTCCTGCCCGCTGTTCGATGCCCATTCATGGCCGAACCGCTTGGCAAGTTCCTTGAAAATCCACCAATTCGGCTTGGCTTGGCCGGGCGGCGTCTTGACTTTGCGGACGCGGCTGACGCGCCGCTCGCTGCTCGTAAACGTCCCGTCATCTTCGCACCACGCCGCGGACGGGAAAATCACATCTGCGAAGCGCGTCGTTTCCGTCTGGAAAATATCTTGGCAGATGACAAAATCCGCCGCTTCCAGCGCATGTTCGACATGCGTGATGTTCGGCTCGGTGTTCGCCAAATTTTCGCCGAAAATATAAAAGACTTTGACCTTGCCGTTCGTCAGTCCGTCCATCATCTGCGGAATCATCAGGCCAACGTTTTCCGGCAAGCCGCTCACGCCCCACGCCTGCTCGAATTTCGCGCGCGCGGCGGCATCGGTGACGCGCTGATAGCCGGGGAACACGTTCGGCAGTGCGCCCATATCGCACGCGCCCTGCACGTTATTTTGCCCGCGCAGCGGATTCACGCCGCCGCACTCCACACCCAAATTGCCGAGCAGCATTTGGAGATTGGCCGTCGTCATGACGTTGTTGCGCCCGCAGGTGTGTTCCGTGATGCCCAGCGTATAGCACAGCATCGCCGGTTTCACCGTTGCCAGCAGATGCGCGATTTCCTGAATTTGGGCGACGCTGACGCCCGCAATCGCCGCCGCTTTTTCCGGCGGATAGTTCTGCAAAATATGCGCCTTGAATTCCTCGAACCCCGTGCAATTGTTGGCGACAAACGCCGCGTCATAGAGGTTTTCGGTGATCAAGACGTGCATAATGCCATTAAGGAAAGCAATGTCCGAACCGACCTTGATTTGCGCAAAAATATCCGCAAAGTCAACCAATGGTTGTCTGCGGGGATCGGCCACAATCAGCTTCGCGCCGTTCTCCACGGCGTTTTTTAAGAGCGTCGCGGCCACTGGATGGGCTTCGATCATGTTTGTCCCGATGCAGAAAAACATTTTGGCTTTGCCAAATTCCGCGAATGAATTCGTCATCGCGCCTGAACCGAATGAGGTCGCCAGACCGGCGACAGTTGGAGCGTGTCAGGTACGGGCGCAGTGATCAATGTTATTGGTCTTGAAGACGGCGCGGAACAGCTTTTGCATCTGGTAGGAATCTTCGTTGATGCTGCGCGCGCAGCTCACGCCCGCAATCGCATCCGGCCCATCGGTCGCAATCACGGATTTGATTTTATTGGCGACGAGATCCAACGCTTCATCCCACGATGCTTCATGAAACACGCCATCTCTTTTGATGAGCGGCGTCGTCAGGCGGTCGGTGGCGTAAATGAAATCATAGCCGTAACGCCCTTTCACGCACAAGCGGCCTTGATTCGGCGCGGCCTGTTCGCTGCCGGTCACTTTGGTGATCTGCTCGCCTTTGACATGCAAATCCAATTGGCAGCCGACGCCGCAATACGGGCATGTCGTGCGCACGGTGCGCATTTCCCACGGGCGGCCTTGCCGGATTGATTTTTTGTTGGTAATCGCGCCAACCGGACAAATTTGCGAGCATTCGCCGCACTGCACGCAGGACGAGTCGCCCATCGGCGCGTTGATGTCGAAACCGACGCGCGTATGCCGCCCGCGTTCCTGAAATCCAAGCACTTGATTCACCACGACATGCTGGCAGGCTTCGATGCAGCGTCCGCACAAGATGCACTTCGTGCGATCCACCGTGACGAACGCGGCGGAATCATCGGTGTCTTGCGAAATTTCGGCGTCTTTCATGCTCGGCCGCTCGATGCCCAAATAATAGGCGGCATTTTGCAGTTCGCAGTCGCCGTTTTTCTCGCAGGCTAAACAGTCATGATTCCCAGACGAAAGAATCAAATCCACCACGAACCGCTGCGTTTCCATGACCTGCGGGGAATTCGTGGTAATGACCATGCCCTCTTGCACCGGCGTCGTGCACGCCGTATGAAGTCCGGGGCGCCCCTGCACTTCCACCAAGCACGCCCGGCATTTCCCGCTCGCGCCGACTTTTTCGTGATAGCAGAGCGAGGGAATGTACAGCCCGTTCGCCCGCGCGGCTTGCAAAATTGTTTGGTCTGGCTCGACCGCATACGCCCGACCGTTCATCATTACTTGCATACGTTCCTCCTTATAAAACACCGCTCGCGTTTTTGATGAGGCCAATGCAGCTTCTTGCGCCAGTCGTCAGGCTCATTTGGCCTGACAACGTTCTCCTTGCTACTACGTCTTGCGTCAAGGCTTTTAGCTAACGCCCCGCTTGCAGCTGATCCACGTCGGCTGCAAGCGGATGATTCGGCATCTTCACTTCTCACCTCAGATTAGCTGTTTTCAGAAGATGCCTGAAATTCCTTCAATATCTGTTGTATTTGTTTGACTGATATATCGGCTTGTTCTAATTTAGAATAGACTGTAATCAAAACAATCTCTGTTGGCGTTTGAAGATAATACAACATTCGATAACCAGACCGTTTTCCTTTTGAAATATCTTGATTCCGAACGCGAACTTTGAAAATTGTATATCCACTTCCAGTAATTTGGTCGCCAAGAACACAACCAGTTTGCAATTGCTCAATCACAGGTTGAATATCTTCACGAAGATGTCGATATTTTTTGGCTAATGCTCGAATATTTCGTTTAAATTCAAACGTATATCGAACCTGAATTGGCTCAGTTGTGATCGGCTCCATTTAGGTTGCTCCACAGACCATCAATAGGAAGAGTATCCCCGTTAAGAGCCTCTTTCCATCCTTGCCGAAAACTCTCTTCCGCAGGTTGTAAAGAAACACTTTGCCGATAGACGCGAATAATATGTAATAATGAAGGGAGATATTCTTGTGGTGTCGCGCGAATTTCTTGTAAGACTTGACGCATGTAGGTCTGTTGAGGTCGGTCTATTTGAGATGCATTCATCATAAATTCCTCTTCATGATAATATCCGTATCGCATTCCTCTGTCAAAAAGACTCGTAATAAAATTTTTTATACGTTCATAAAGTTTGTCAAGGCATTCGAGGCATTCTTCTAAATTATTTTGTGTCCATGATGCCGATGACAATCACGCCAAACATCAGCATAAACACCCCTGTAAAAATGACAAGTTATTTTTTCAACAAAATAAAAATCGCATTTTCCCTGAAAGAGCGTGTCAGGCGCGTTCGGCATATTGGGCAATCCAGCATTGAAAACGCCCGTTTCGCAAGGCAATTCCTTGCGCGTCTCGCGCAAAAAAATTGCTTGACGAAATTCGAACGCGGCACAATAAACAATTGCAGGACTTCAAATTGCTCGTTCCGCGCTCGGCGTGGAACGAGCGTTTCCGACGAATTCAGCCCACTGCTGTGGCGAAAAAGCAAAGGAGCGGCGTATGACGGTTGTTCGCAGAACGATTCTCTGGGCGGCAGCGCTGATGATGGCAAGCGTCTCCGCGCTCGACGCGCAAATCGTCGCGCCGCGCTTCGGCAAAAACAAAGTACATTACAAAGCCTTCAAATGGACGATTCGCAAAACGCCGCATTTCGAAATTTACGGCTACGAAGGGCAGGAACGCTTGAACGAACGCGCCGAAAAGATGGCGGAGCGGGCGTATCGCTATCTTTCCGCGGCCTTTCAGCACGAATTCGAGCGAAAAATTCCCCTGATTATTTACGCCTCATCCGACGATTTTCAGCAAACCGAGGTCATTCCGGGCTTTTTGGACGAGGGCATCGGCGGCGTCACGGAAAGTCTGAAAGGCCGCATCGTCATTCCGTTTTTAGGCTCATACCGCAGTTTCAATCACGTCATCGTGCATGAATTGGCGCATGCCTTCCAATTCGACATTCTGAGCGGCGGGCGGCGCGGATTCAGCGCGTTTGTGTCCAACGTGTCCATCCCGCTCTGGTTTGTCGAAGGCATGGCGGAATATCTTTCCGAAGACGCGAACCCGCTGACGACGATGTGGCTGCGCGACGCGCTTGAGCAAGACGCCCTGCCCAAGCCGGAAAAGGTCGAGCGGATGCAAGATATTCGCGTGTATCGTTTTGGGCAGTCGCTTTGGCAATACATCGCCAAAACGCACGGCGCGGCGATGATTCCGAAACTACTGGCCGGACTGGCGGAAGAGCAGAGTTGGGACGACGTAATTGAACAGGCCGCCGGGACGACATGGGAAAACATTTATGACGGCTGGCGCAGCGAGGTCAAAACCGCTTACGCCGCCGACGCGCTTGCGGGGCAGCGCCGCATCGAAGAGCAGGCGCGGCGCGTGCTGGGGCATGACGAAAAAAAATTCGCGCTGAACATCATTCCGGCCATTTCGCCGGACGGGAAAAGGATCGCGTTCGTCTCGGATCGGGATTTCTACCGGACGATTTACCTTGCCGACGCCGCAAGCGGGAAGATTCTGCGGAAATTAGTCGAAGGGGAACGCGCCGGGACGTTTGAAACCCTGCGCTATCTGAACACATCCATCGCGTGGTCGCCGGATAGCAGGCAAATCGCCTTCAACGCCAAGGCGGGCGGCGAAAACGCGATTTATCTTCTTGACGTGGATTCCCGCAACATCCGCCAAACGCTCACGCCGAGCGTCAGCAGCGTCAGCTTTTTGGCATGGTCGCCGACGAAGCGCGAAATCGCCTTTACCGCCGTGAAAGACGGGCAGGAAGACCTGTTTTTGATGCCGCTTGACGCCGGGCGCGTGACGCAGTTGACGCATGACCTCTATTCCAACCGGCATCCGGCGTGGTCGCCGGACGGCGCGGCGCTCGCCTTTTCAACCGATATGGGGCGATTTTCCACGCCGGAAGAATTGCGATTCGGTCCGTCCAATTTGGCGATTTACGATCTGCAACACGGCGAAACGACGCTGCTTGCCGACACGCCCGCGAACGAATTTTCGCCGGTCTGGTCGCCGGATGGCCGCATGTTGGCCTATGTTTCGGACGAAAACGGGACGTGCAATCTCTATTTGATGCCGCTCGCGCACTCGCCGATGCCGCCGCGCCGGTATCGCGCCGGAACGCCGCGCCGCGTCACGAACGTGACGACCGGCATCGTCGGCGTCACCGAAGATCACCCCGCGCTGACGTGGGCGGCGGGAACGGGAACATTGATTTTTTCGGGCTTCACCAAACGCGGCTGGGATTTGTTCGCGATTGAGCAGCCGGATCAAGCCTATCGCGCATACGCGGCGGAAGTCGGCTTTGATGATGCCGCCGAAACACCCACCGCCGCCGCGCAACGCGCCATTGCCAAGAAAGATTGGGCATTTCCCCTCGCCGCCGCCGCGCCGACCGCGCCCGCCGCGTATCGTTCCAAACTGCGCCCCGAATATTTGCTGTTCGGCGGCGGCGCAAGCTCGAAAGACCTTTTTTTGATGGGCTATCTCGGCTTCGGCGACATGCTTTCTGACCGGAGGCTGGCGGTGGCGCTCAACATGACGGAGGTGTTCGACGAATCGGATTTCATGGTATCGTATCTCAACCGTTCGCGCCGCCTGAATTACGCTGTGCGCGGCGTTCAGTTCACCGACGACGGCGGCAGTTTCTCGATGGATGGCAAAGAATTTGAGGTCAACGTGGAGCTCGGGCTTGGCGCGGATTTTTCCTATCCGTTTGACAAATTCACGCGCGTGGAATGGGGGCTGGAAGGATGGATGGTCGAAGGGGAGCGCGGCGAAGGCGACGAGCGCGAGCCGTCCGAAGATTTTTTTTTACGCCGTGCCGTTCGCGGCCTATGTGCATGACACGTCGCTTTACACGTATTTAGGGCCGCTCGACGGCATGCGCGCCCGTTTCAGCCTGCGCCCCGCTCTCGGTGAATTGACCTTTTTGACGCTGACCGCCGATTATCGCCGCTACATTCATGTCACCCGCAAGAGCGCGCTGGCGTTGCGGGGCATGACGCTCGCCAACTTCGGGGAGAACGTCCGCATGCTTGAAATGGGCGGCGCGTTGACGTTTCGCGGGCGCGGCTTCGAGAAAGACGCGGACGACGAGGATGTGCTGGTCAAAGGCACGACCGTCGCGCTGGCAAATATGGAATATCGCTTTCCGCTGCTGCCGATTGATTTGCTGCGCGGCGTCGTCTTCTGCGACGCGGCGGTCGGCTCGGATGATCATGACGCGCGGACGGCGTTCGGCGGGGGCGTGCGCATGCCGGTGAGCGCGCCGTTCGGCGTAATCAACGTGCGCGTGGATGTCGCGCTGGAAACCGATTTCGAGCGCGTCGGCCCGATGAATGTGTTCTTTTCGATTGCGAATGATTTTTGAACCACAGATTGACACAGATTTGCACAGAAATTTTCTCGTTCCCACGCTCTGCGTGGAAATGTACGTATTTGCCGCTCTGCGGCAAGGACGCGGAGCGTCCAAAAACGGCATTCCACGCGGAGCGTGGAACGAGAAGATAACATCCGTGCAAATTTGTGTCAATCTGAGGCTGAACGTCTTTCAGGCAGACGGCTCGGCGACGGATTTGGGCGTCACGCGCACCCAGAGAATTGAGCGATCCGTCGCCTCTTCGATCTGGAACGTCAGGCCGCCGTATTCCAATGATTCGCCGCTTGCCGGAATGCGCCGAAATTCCGAAAGCAAAAAGCCGCCGAGCGTTTCAAATGCGCTGTTGCTGTTCGGCAGTTTCAACGGCAGGTGCTTCGTCAAGCCGTCAATTTTCATGTGCGCATGAATGCGATACGACCCGTCGGGCAACTGTTGATAATTTTCATCGTTCAGCACGTCAAATTCATCGTCAATTTCGCCGACAATCTGCTCCAATGAATCTTCAAGCGTCACGATGCCCAACACGCCGCCATATTCATTCACCACGATGGCGATTTGCGTATGATGACGCTGCAAATTCCGCACGAGATCGGCCAATTGCATGGTGTTCGGCACGTAATACGCCTTGCGGATGAAACGGTCAATCAGGGCGTCTTTCGAGGGGGCGCGGAGCAAATCAAACGCATGAATCACGCCGACAAAATGGTCAACGCGGCCTTCGTAAATCGGCAGGCGGGAAAAGCCGCATTCATGGATGATTTCAATCGCCGCCTCAATCGTCGTCCCCTTTTCGAGCGCGTACACGTCAGTCAATGGCACGAGAATTTCTTCGACCGTCGTGCCGCCGAATTCGAACACGCGCTGAATCATGTCCGTGCGCTGCCGATCCGCAATCACCCCGCCATCGGAATGCAGCAGGAATTTCAATTCCTCTCTGGTCAGCGTTTGCTTGCGCTGCCGCTTTTCCACGCCGAGAAGCTTGAGGATGCCGCCGCCAATCGTCGAAACGATAAACACGACGGGATAAAAGAGCCGAAACGCGACGTGCAGCGGGATGGCGATAATCGGCACAAGGCGGTCGGCGTGCTGCTGATAGACGCTTTTCGGCACGATTTCGCCGAACACTAACACCAACGGCGTCAATACCATCGTGACATACAGCTTGATGCTTTCCGAAAGCTCAGGAAAAAGCGACGCCACCACGTTAGTTAAAATGACAGACGACGTGACGAGGCAGAAATTCGTTCCAACTAACGTCGTGCCTAAAAAGCGTTCCGGCTGCTGGAGCATTTTCTGCGCCAAGGTCGCCCCTTTTGAGCCTAACGAGACGAGATGCCGAAGCTTAATTTTATCGCTGGAGATAATCGCAATTTCCGAGCCGGAAAAAAACCCTTCCATAATCACGCAGCAGAGAATCGCCGCGCAGCCAATCACGATCCACATAATGTCCCTTTTTTAACGTTCCGCGAACGATGAAATTTTTACGCATCCGAGTCTGGCGAGGTTTCTTTTTCCACAACCACTTCGAGAATGCGCATGTTCCGCAATTTGCTGACCGTAAACGTCAGGCCGTCCGTCTTGACGACATCCCCTTTTTTGGGAATCTGGCCTAAATGTTCGAGCATGAATCCGGCCACCGTGCCATAATATTCGGGCGAGAAATCCGTGCCGAATTCCTGATTGAATTCATGAATGTGCATCAGCGCGTTGACGCGATACAGGCGGCCTTCGCGGAGCGGAAAACAGCGCGGAATATCGTCGGTGTCGAATTCGTCCTTAATCTCGCCGACAATCTCCTCAAGAATGTCCTCTAATGAGACCAAGCCGGAGATGCCGCCGTATTCGTCCACCACGATGGCAATATGTTTTTTGCGATCCTGAAAATCTTTGAGCAGTTCTTGCACTTTCTTGGTTTCCGGCACGAAATACGCCTCGCGCAGGATGCGCCGCAAATCGAACTCGTGGCGCGGCTTGTAAATAAACGGAAGCAAATCTTTGGCATACACCACGCCGATAATATTATCAATGCTGCCATGATAGACCGGCACGCGGGCGTACAATTCCGCGCGGCATTTCTCGATGAGCGTTTCGAAGGAATCCTCCACCGAAAAACAGAGCATGTCCGTGCGGGGAATCATGATTTCTTTGACGCTGACTTCGTTGAAATCAATCAGATTGGCGATAATTTTCCGTTCGGCGGCCTCGACGACGCCCTCGCGTTCGCTGACATCGAGCATGGTGCGGAATTCCTGCCCCGTCCATATCCGCTCATGGCCAGTGCGCGTTCCGCCGAGCAGGCGCAGAATGCCGTCGGCGATGCCGGTCAAAATCACGCGCACGGGGAAATTCACATACGAGAGAAGCAGCAGCGGGCGGCAGGCGAACGAAGCAAACCATTCGGGAAATCGCACGGCGTAGGTTTTCGGCGTGACCTCCCCGAAAATCAGGAGCAAAAACACCATGCTGACGGTGGCGGTCACGGAGCCGAGGTCATCGCCCAGCAGCCGAATCCAGAGCGCGGCGGCGGTTGAAGAGGCGAGAATATTCACGACCTCGTTTCCCATCAAAATCGTGACCAGCAGACGGCTTGGATGCGCGAGCAGCCGGGCGATGATGCGTCCCGTCGCGCCGCCGTGCTTTTCCAAATGGCGGACTTTGAGCGGGCTGAGCGAAAACAGCGAAGTTTCCGACGCCGAAAAGAACGCCGAGCAGCAGAACAAAATGACTAACAAGACGAATGAACCGATAATAAAACTCATACGTTTAAAATACATTCCCCCCTTCTTGAGAGTGCGCATGGTGATGCGTTTCCAGATTTTCGAAGCGCGTGTATTGCTTGATAAAGGCCAATTCGACGCTTCCGACCGGGCCGTTGCGCTGCTTGCCGATGATGAGTTCCGCGATGCCTTCCGGCGCGTCGTCAAAATAGACTTCGGGGCGATAAATAAACATCACGATGTCCGCATCTTGCTCAATTGCGCCGCTTTCTCTCAAATCCGACAACTGCGGCTTGCGATCATTGCGCTGCTCGACGGCGCGGCTCAACTGCGAAAGCGCAATCACCGGCACGCGCAGTTCTTTCGCCAATTGCTTGAGCGAGCGGGAAATTTCCGTGATTTCCTGCTGCCGGTTTTCGCGGGGCGCGCGCGGCTGCATCAATTGCAAATAATCCACCATCACCACGCCAAGCCCTTTTTCCATTTTGAGCCGCTTGGATTTGGCGCGCATTTCCAAAATCGAAATCGCGGGCGTGTCATCAATATAAATCGGGGCTTTCGAGAGAATTTCGGACGCATGCGTCAGGCGCTCCCAATCGTCGGCTTCCAAATCGCCGATCCGCACGCGCTGCGAATCGAGGCGGGATTCCCCGCACAGCAGGCGGATGCCGAGCTGCTCTTTCGACATCTCGAGGCTGAAGACCGCCGTCGGAATCTGCTCTTTGACGCCGATATGCTGCGCGATATTCAGGCAGAACGACGTTTTCCCCATTGCAGGCCGCGCCGCGAGAATGATCAAATCCGACGGCTGAAACCCGGACGTCATGCGATCCAATTCGATGAATCCGGTCGGAACGCCCGTCACGAGGCTTTTCTTCTCCGCAAGTTCTTCGATTTTCTGATAGCCGTCCTGCACGATGACGCTGAGCGGCGTGAACGCCTGTTTAATCTGGCCTTCGGAGATTTCGAAAATTTTCTGTTCTGCCGCTTCCAGAATGCTGGTCGCGTCTTCGGAATCGTTGTAGCAGCGCGTGGCGATTTCGATAGATGAATTGAGCAGCCGCCGCGCCAACGATTTTTCATGCACGATGCGGGCGTGAAATTCGACGTTCGCCGCCGTCGGCACGGCATCCACGAGCGACATCAAATAGGCCGCTCCGCCGATCTGCTCAAGATGGCTGCCGCGCTCCAATTCATCGCGCAGCAACAGCAAATCAATCACGTCGCCGCGCTCGTTCAGCGTCAGCATGGCATCGAAGATTTTTTGGTGACTCGCGCGGTAAAAATCGGTAGGATGAAAAATTTCCAGCGCCTTGAAGAGCGCGTTGTTATCGAGCAGAATCGCGCCTAACACGGCCTGTTCCGCTTCAAGGTTGAACGGCGGCAGTTTTTGCAGCGACTTTTTCGTCAAGTCTTCCATCGTCTGGGCATTTTCTGCCGGTTTTTTCTTTCGTTTCGGAGGCGTTTCCATGTGGCGGGAGTCTTGGCAGGTCAGAGTTGTCAGACACGTTGAACGTATCTGACAACTTTTCCTTATTCGAACGGCAATTGAATTTCGTACACTTTAACCGCTTTTTCAAAGCCTTTGACATGGATTTCGCCCATGTCGCGGGTTTCGACAAAACTCTTGACCTGCTGATACGTGTGGTCGCTGATCATGATTTCTCCCGGCGTGGCGGAGGCTTCGAGCCGCTGCGCCAAATTGACTTCGCTTCCTAACACGGTGTATTCCATCCGCTCAGCGGATCCCATGTTCCCGACAATCACGTAGCCGGTGTTGATGCCGATGCGGATGACAATCGGCTCAAGCCCCAATTTTTCCTGCAATTCCGGGCCTAATTCCCGCACCGCCTTCTGCATGTCAATCGCGGCGGAAACGGCGCGCATGGCGTGATCTGCGCGGGCAATCGGGTCGCCGAAAAAACACAATAAACCATCCCCGATAAATTTGTCAACAAAACCGTCGTACTTGAACGCAATATTTGTCATGCGGCTGAAATACATGTTCAGCAGGCGATGAATAACTTCCGGCTCGATTTTGTCCGACAGCGTGCTGAATTTGCGCACGTCGGAGAACATGATGCTGATTTCTTTGCGTTTGCCGGTCAGCGCGAGGCTGCCGGGGTTGTCGAGAATTTGATCGAGCATCTGCTTGGAAACGTAGGTTTTAAAGGCCGACCGCAGATATTTGCGTTCTCGTTCTTCCGTCGCGTACCAATAGAGAATAATCAGCGAATACGCCGACAGCAACGCGGTCAGCACCGGATGGAAGATGGCGAGAATCGCGCCGGAGGACTGAAACGCCTGATTCGCCAGCGCGAGGTACGCGATAATAATCAGCATGACGACGAGCGTGAACCGCATCGGCGAGAGTTTGGAAAAGAGGAGGGAAATGAGGACGAGCAGCGTCGCCGTGATGGCGAGATTGACCGGCCAGCCGACATCGCGCAGAAAATTCCGCGTCAAAATCGTGTTGAGAATCGCCGAATGAATATAGGCGAGAAAATAGTTGGTTTGCAGGGGAATCGGGCCGATGTCGCCCGTGCCGGTCGAAAAATACCCAATCAGGCAAATCCGGCCTTGCACGTCCCGTTGCCAATCGGCGAACGCTTTGGGGTCATTCTCCGCCGCCAACACGTCTGAAAAGGAATAGCCAATTTGGTTTTCCGGGTAATTGACGAGCATCTGGAGTTGATCGTCCACCGGAATGTCAATGTCGAGCCGCTCCCGCGTGTTCGGATCGGTGGCGTTGCGCAGCAGAATGGATTTGCCCGGCGTGATAATCACGTCTTCCGGCGCGACATTCAGATACTTCAAGACCGACGCCAACGCCAATGACGGAAATAACTGCTTCTGCGCGTCAATCGCTAACGCGACGCGCCGGAACACGCCGTCGGAATCGGGAATCGCCGCGATATGCCCCATGCCCGCCGCCGCCTGCGTCAAGCCCTCAATCGGCGCAATTGCCCGATTTGCCAGCCAAAGATGGCCGGGCGCGGTCAAGGAATACGGGACGCGAAACCGCTCAAGCAGCGCGGCGGTGCGGCGGCGGTCGTCGTCGCCGGTATAAACAAACGGATCGCGGTTCAGCAGTTCCTGAAACTGCGCGTCATCCAGCAGATCCGATTCCGCCTGCGGCATGCCGTCGAGATCAATGCAGATGCGCCCATTTTCATCGCGCGATTCCACGCGGCGCAGGCTATGTTGCAAGCCGGGGGAGGCCGCCAAAAAATCGGCGTATTCTTCCGGGCTGAAGCAGTGGGATTTCACGAGGATGAACGACGTGGAAAGCACCACGTTTCCCGCGTTGCGCACGGCGTCAATAAATTGCTGATCGCTCGCCGAGCCGGACGGCCGCGGAAACATCAGATCGAGGCTGATGACGGACGCGCCCATGCGTTGCAGCAACGCAATCATGCGGGCGTGCAGCGAGCGATCCCACGGCCACGCGCCGAGCGCGTCGAGGCTGCGGTCATCAATGCCGATGTTGATGAACGCGGGCGACATGGGAACGCCTTGCCGCAGGCGGAAACGATAATCGAGCGTCTTGAGTTCCCATTCTTGAAATTCATTCGAAAACAGCGCGCCGACCGCCAAGACGATGAGCAGCGCGATTGCGCTTAAACTCAGCGAAATCAGATATTTATTGTGAAAGGGGAGTTTCAGATGCATACATGGAATTTGGCGATAAGAACAATCGGGCGACGCCGTTCATCGCCCTGAAAGGGCGTCATGATTGTCGAAAATGGAGCAACCCGCGAAAAATCAAACGCCCGGCAGAATTGCTCCGCCGGGCGCGTAAGATCATTCTGATGATTTCGGCGTCTCGCTGTCGTCGGTATGCCCGGCGGTGCCGGTCGAAGGCGCAGGCGGAAAGAGGCGTTTCCCCTGCGTTCCGGTCGAAGGCGCGCCCGGCAGCATGCCGCGTTTCGGCAAGCCTTTCAGCAGCCCTTTCGCGCCGCCCGGAATATTGGCGCGGCCTTTAATCAGAAACGACACGCTGCTGCCCGTCCACGTCAGTTTTCCCGCCCGGCAGAATTGCTCCGCCGGGCGCGTAAGATCATTCTGATGATTTCGGCGT
>CAZCGG010000101.1:0-14990 GCA_964498135.1 uncultured Candidatus Moduliflexus sp. | reverse complement strand
GCGTTGATTCTCAGCGCAAGAGACATGGATCAAAAGGAACGCAAACGCTATGGCAAACGAAAAAGTCAGTAGCATTTCACAGGCGGAAACCATCGAGCAAATCGCCGATTTTTGGGACACACACAGCCTTGCGGATTATGCGGATCGCGTCAAGGAAGTGGAGATGACCTTCGACCCGGCAGCGCGGCGGCCTGTGATTGGCGTCGAGCCTGAATTATTGGAAGAGTTGCGCCAGATTGCCAAAACGCGCCATATCAGCACGCAAACGCTCGTCAATCTCTGGTTGCAGCAAAAAGTGCTTGAAGTGAAAGCCCATCGAGCCAAACGCCGCAACCGCGCCGCATCGCAGGTGTAATGCGTCCCGGATGGGACGCCCGCGCATAGCCCGCCGATTCATCGGCGGCGAAACAACCGAAAAAGCTGTCAGACACCTTGAAGGTGTCTGACAGCTAAAGGAGTCCACCATGCCGAAAAACTTTGCGGGACAGAATTTACGCGGAAAATCGTTTAAAGGGCAAGACCTGACGGGCGCGGATTTCAGCGGCGCGGACATCCGCAGCGCGAATTTTACGGGCGCGAACCTGACCGGCGCGAATTTTAGAGATTCGGACATCCGTAGCACAAATTTTGAAGGTGCAAAACTGACCGGCGTGAATTTTTGCCGTGCTTGCGCTGGATTCGCATATCCTAATGCGTTTATCAGAATATTTGTATCATTGATAATTGGTTTAGGAATAGGTTTTTTATCAGGATTAGTTACAGTATTATTTTACATAATGTCACATGCGGCTTTCGATATGCTTGGCCATGGCATGGACCCTTATGTTTTTACGTTGTTGCCTACTTTTATTCTTATTGTATTTATTCGCGGTCGTTTGTTTTGGGTGAGCATTGCTATAATGATTGTTGCGCCATTATTGCTTATGTCTGATTTTGATTCCGTTACATTTACATTTGTTTACCTCTTCGGATTCGGATTGTTTATGGTTTTCGCTGTTACGCCTTCGTTAACTGCGATTGTCGCTATGATAATAACTATCGCTTTTGTTACAGTTGAGAATTTAACTGCTGCTGCAATTGGTATTAGTTGGGGGAGCGTACTCGGTTATACTGTTGGGAGTGTTTGGATTATAGATTCTTCTAATTTAACAGAAAATGGTTTTATAAAAGGAACAGTATTAGCCATAAGTTTTTTGATATTCGCTTGGAATAAACGACGTTATGCATTACGAGGAGATTTAGAATTTACAACATTTCGTCGATTTACAATCTTTGCTAATACACTTGGCAGTACAAATTTTCAACAGGCGGATTTAACGAATGCAAATTTTTCAGGAGTGGAATTGAAAAATGCTTGTTTCAGTAATGCACTAATAACCAGGACTAATTGGCGTAATGCAAAAAATATAAACTTGGCACGATTTGACGGAACTATTTTGGATGATACAGTGATACAAGACCTATCTTGTAATGGCGATGCTCAACTGATTATTTATCAAATGTATTCTGAACCAAACGCCTTTGTTGGCAAAAACCTGAAAGGTGCATATCTCGCTAATGCAGATCTCAGCGGCGTGAATTTCACGGAAGCGGATTTGAGCGGCGCGGACTTGCAGGGCGCAAATCTCCGCAACGCGAATTTGACGAAAACCGTGATGCTCGGTGTCAACCTGCGCGGCGCGGATGTGACCGGCGCGACGCTCGACGCGTGGAATATTGACAGCGCGACGAACCTTGACGGCGCGTTCGCGGAGTATGTCTATCTGAAAGCGAATCAGCAGGAACGCCGCCCGCAAAGCGGCGTCTTCGGCGACAAGGAATTCAGCAAGCTCTTTCAAGAGGCGCTGAACACGATTGATTTTATCTACAAAAACGGGATTGACTGGCAGGCGTTCATGCTTTCGTTCGACCAATTGCGCGAACATGTCCGCGTGGAAAGCGACGGCGCGGACATTTCTGTGCAAAGCATCGAAAACAAAGGGGATGGCGTCTTCGTCGTGCGTGTCGCCGCGCCGCCGGGCGTCAATATGGCGCAGGCGCATCAGACCGGCGTGGAATTGTACCAGGCGCAGTTAGCCTTGCAAGAAGCGAAGTTTCAAGCCCTGCTGCAAGGCAAAGACGAGCAGCTTGCCATTTATCGGGAATGGCTGAACGATAAGCGGCAAGGCGACATCCGCATGGACACGATTGTGAAATGTCTAACAGAAAAAGCGCAAACCACCTACACGCAGAAGATTGAAACTTTGAACGGCAACGTGATTCAAGGATCGAAGGATTTTGCGACGAACGCCGATTAGCTGTCAGACATCTCGAAGGTGTCTGACAGCTTTTCGTGGAAACGACTATGGACAATTTAGCGCAAGACATTGTAAAATTTTTGACGCCGCTCCCCTGCTTTTCAAGTGAATCGCAACGCCGGGCGGTTTTGTTGCGGGCGGGCTTGAGCGATTTGCTGCCCTCCGTGAATTTGAGCGGCAACGCGTCCGAATGCGTCGCCTCGATTCTGTATAATTTCGAGCAATACGGTCAAGCCGACGAGCTGCGGCAACTGCTGCAAGAAGTTCAGAACATGGTTGGCAAAGATAAAAAAATGGAAATTCAACGATTTCTGGACGCGCTGCGCGAATCGCGCCCATTTGCCCGTCCAAGCGGAGACGCGCGGCCTGCTCCGTCAACGCATCTTCCTCAAATGAACGTGTATGGCGGCAATGTTCACATTCATCACGGAGACGAACGCATGGAAACGAAATATCAGTTCAACAATCAGATTCAGAATATGCAAGGCAATGTGATTCAGGGCGCGGAAAACTTCAAAATTGAGCAAAAGTTCGACACGCTGACGCCGCAATCTACGCCGCAGGAGTTCGCCGCGCTGCTCACTGAATTGCAGAGAAAAATCGCGCAATTGCCGCTGCCGGAAGACCAGAAAGAAGAGATCGCGCACGAGGTGAAAACGGCGGAAATTCAGGCGAAGAAGCCGCAGCCGGACAAGCCGAAAATGGCCGCCGCGCTTGATAACGCGAAAACCGTCTTGCAGAAAATCGGCGAAACCGTGCCGCAGGCCGTCGCAATCGGCAAATTGGTCGGCAAAGCGATTGATTATATTAGCGGGTTGTTATAAAATATAGCAAACCTACATGAGATGTGTTCTTGGTGGGACAGGCATTCCTGCCTGTCATGGCGCAGACAAGAATGTCTGCGCCACCGCCACCGTCACGCCGGAAAGCGCGGTTTTCGGGACAAGCAGCGTTTCGCTCTGCGCGGAGAGCGCGGCGCACGGCTCGCTGACCGCCGTGACGCCGAGCGTCCGCTCCACAAACGCGCTGCCCGCAAAACGCGCCTGTGCCGCCCGAATTTCCTCGCAGGAAAAAATCCGAAATGCCGCGTTGAGCCGCGCCGCCGCCTCAATCAGGCCCGGCTCATCCTGTTTCGCCGCGACTGTCGCCAGCGCGCTTATGCTGCTCAAGCTGAAATTTTCGGCGTGAAAGACCTGCGCAATCGCGTCCAGAATCGCCTGCGCCGATTTCCCTTTCCGGCAGCCGACGCCGACATGCAGAATTTTCGGATGCAGCAGGCAGCAGGGAACGCCGCATTCGACGCGCTCGCGCGGCGTGACGCAAATGCAGCCGTCGGCGTCGGATTCGACGAGACGCGGATAATTCAGCGCGACCGGAATCGCCGCAATCAGGCGGATCGGCCTGCCGTCAACCATCATGGCGGTCAGCGTTTTCGCGGCGCGCGCATCGGCAATGATTAGGCCGTGCCTGCGGGCGAACAGGTCAACCGCGTCAATTCCCCGCCCATCTGAGGCCGTCGTGATAATCGGCTGGCAGCCCAATTTCGCGGCGAGGTCGTTTGCGAGCGCGTTCGCGCCGCCGAGATGCCCGGAAATCAGGCTGATCGCGTAGCGGCCGAGATCATCCATGACAACAATCGCCGGATCGCTGGCTTTTTCCTTGAGAAACGGCGCGGAGAGCCGCACCGCAAGGCCGGTCGAGCCGATGAAGACAATGGCGCGATACTCCTGAAAAATGCGGGGCAGCGCGTCTTTGTAGGTCGCGGCGGTGAACATGTCCACGTTTCCGCCAAAGGCGACGCGCAGCCGCTCGGCAAGCGCCAACCCGCTGCGGGTAAAGGTCAGGCAGGCAATCGTCATAGAAATAATTATAGCAGCAAGCGTTGCGTTGATATTTGGTAAAAGATTTCAAAAGTCTTGAAGACTTTTGAAATCTCGCCCTCATTTCCTGAAAGCGTGCGAAAAATCGGGGTGATATAAGCGCGAACGTTCGTCTGAATCTTCAAGAAAATCGCCGACAAGAATCTGCGAAAAATTGCGAATGTCGGCATCATTGACTTTTGCGGCAATATCGCGCAGCGTTCCCCGCAGAATGCGCTGCTCCGGCCACGTCGCCTTATACACGACCGCGACTGGCACGTCGTCGCGCCGATAGCCCGCTTTGAGCTTGTCAATGACGCATTCGATCTCCTGCGCGGACAAAAAAATCGCCATCGCGCAGCCATGTGTGGCGAGCGATTCCAGCGATTCGGCGGGCGGAACGGGCGTCCGGCCCGCCATGCGCGTCACGATGACTGTCTGGCTGACGTTCGGCACGGTGAATTCTCTTTGCAGCGCGGCGCAGGCGGCGGTAAACGAACTGACGCCGGGGACGACTTCATACAAAATGCCGCGCCGATTCAGCAAAGTCATCTGCTCGCCGATTGCCCCGTAAATCGTCGGATCGCCGGTATGCAGCCGCACGACGCATTTTCCCTGTTTTTCCGCGTCCGCGATGACATCAATCACCGCTTCCAGCGTCATGCCCGCGCTGTCATACGTGGCGCACTCCGGCTTGCGGAAGCGCAAATGCGCCTCCCAGACGAGCGATCCGGCATAAATCACGACATCCGCGCTCTCCAATAAACGGCGGCCTTTGACCGTGATTAAATCCACATCCCCCGGCCCCGCTCCGACAAAATAGACCATCGTTAGGAATCCAGTGTTTTACCACAGAGACACGGAGGACACAGAGAAAAGATATGCCTTTCTCCGTGACCTCCGTGTCTCTGTGGTAAAAAATATCTTCGCATTCTATGCAATCTTTCGCGCGAAAAGCAGCGTCATGTAGTCCCGATCTTGCGCGATGCGTTCGCGTTCCCGCAAGATTTCCTCTTCCGGCAGGGAACAGCGTTTGACATACGCGTAGGCGAAGCTGCGCTGCTCCAATTTTTCGAGCGTCTCCGCCATCTCTTTGCGCGGCTTGAGAACGCAGACCGCCTGCACGCGCCGCAAAATCTCGTCATCCACCGCGCCGTCGGTCAAATAAAAACTCTCGTCCCGCGTCGTCATCGTCTGGCGCAGAGCGGCAGACGCGGCGACAAACGACGGAATGCCCGGAATCATCTCGATATGCAGGCCGAGCGCCTGCGCCTCGCGCATCAGATACGTAAACGTGCTGTACACGCCCGGATCGCCGAGCGTGATGAACGCGCCGCGTTCGCCGTCGCGCAGTGTCGCGGCAATCGTCGCCGCGATGTCGCGGTAACGCGCCGCATTCGCCGCGCCCATCGGCACATGCAGATAGACGCACCGTTTTCCGGCGAGATGGTCGGCGGCAATTGTTTCGGCCATGCCCGGCGCGTCGGGCTTGGAGCGCGGCACGAACACGCAGTCGGCTTCACGAATCACGCGCGCCGCTTTGAGCGTCAATAACTCGGGATCTCCCGGGCCAACGCCCACGCCATAGAGTGTTTTCATAAAATATCCTTGACAACATTGCGAACGTTCGCAATACTCGCAATTATTGTTTTATTCCAGTGACGATAAAAACCGGATTCTGCCCGCGCAACATGCCGCGCTCATCGCTGACCGCCGTTTGAATCAAGCGCGTTTGAACGTTCGCGTAAGCAAATTCGCGCAACAAACTCGTGAATTGCGCGAAATTTTCCGGCGTGATGAAATTTGCGGCGAGGCGTCCGCCGGGGCGCATTCGCGCGTGAATCGCCCGCGTAATTGCCTCAAGCTGGCCGCCGCTGCCGCCGAGAAAACAGGCCGCGCAATCCGGCAGCAGCGCAAGCGCATCCGGCGCGACGCCGCGCAAAACATGCAGATGAACGCCGAATTTGGCGGCATTTTGCTGAATCACGTCCGCGCCCTCAGCCTCACGCTCGACGGCGTGAACTTCCGCGCCGAGCAGCGCGGCTTGCGCGGCAATCGAGCCGGTGCCCGCGCCGATGTCCCAAAATACGTCGCCCGCGCCGATATTCAGCAGCGTCAGCGTCAAGACGCGCGTTTCAAACTTTGTCATTGGAATCTTGCCGCCGCGCGCGAATTCCTCGTCACGAATCCATTTCATGATGATCATTTTCTCAGAAGTTGAAACCTGAAATCTTTCCAGAGGTTGAAACCTCTAGCTTTATCCCTTCGCCCTTTCAGGGCTGAAACCTGTCTGGTTTTTCAAAACGGAAAATCTTCCGTCGGCGGGCGGACGGACGGGGACGACGACTCTGGCGTTTGATCTTCATACGGAGGTTTCGACGCCGCATGCTGCGAATTCCCTTGAATTTCAATCGCTTTCGGGCGCTGCGGGCAGACGTATTCACACGCGCCGCAGCCGATACAAAATTCCAGATTCGTCACAGGGTAGCGAACGCCGTTCCGTTCAACCGTATAAACCGCGTGCGTCGGGCAAACTTCGGCGCAAGCGGCGCAATCTTCATGCCGCCGGTACACGACGCAGCGATCTTCGCGCAAGCGCGCCTGCCCAATCTGCGCAAGCTGCTTTTCCGCGAGCGGAAGCGGCAGAATCGCCCCAGTCGGGCAGACTTGCCCGCAGACGTTGCAATCGTAATTGCAATAGCCGCTCGCGTAATCCATGCGCGGCTGCATTACGCCTTGCAGCCCGTATGCGAGCCACGCTGGGCGAAGAACGCGCGTGGGGCAGGCACTCACACAGAGATGGCAGGCCGTGCAGCGTTCCGCGAACCGGGCGCGGCTGCCTGAGCCGGGCGGCGTCACGGGCGCAGCCGCGCTTGCCGCCAACGCCGGTTTCGTCAGAAATCTCAACGGAATGCTGGCGAGCAGCGCCGCGCCCGCCGCCGACGCAGAGCCAAGCAAAAATTTCCGTTTCGACGCATCCACCGGCGCGGGCGCGGCTGATTTTTCGGCAAATCGGTACGCAATCGCCGCCGCCGGACATTGCGCGAGGCAATCGAAACAGAGGACGCAGCGGCTCATGTCAACGGTTTTCGCGGCCGCGTCAATGCACCCTGCGCGGCAAGCGCGTTCGCAGCGTTTGCAGGAAGTACAGGCGGATTCATCAATGCGAATCTGCGCTGCCGCACATTTGGAAAACATGCCTAACAGCGTCCCGACCGGGCAAAGCGTCTGACAATACAGTCTGCCGCGCAGCGCGGCCATCACGACAAGCAACAGCGCCATGCCGAGCGTCGCCGCCGCAGTCACCGAAACAACGGGCATTTTCGGCTGAATCGGCAGCGAATAGACGCGGAATTTTTCCAAAACATCCACAACGACGTTATTCACGGCCACGACGCCGGGCTTGACGATGTGCTGCGTGATGCGCCCGAAAAAGCTGTACGGATCAAGCAGATTCAGGGCGGTCAGGCTGCCGAGCAGCGCGGCGATGATTGTCGCGCAGAGGATGCCGTGCCTGAGCAGCGAACGCGGGCGTTGATAGCCGAATTTCGGGCGTTGACGGCGAACGAGACGCGCCAAGAATCCCACGCCGTCTTGCAGGATTCCCAACGGGCAAAGCGCGGAGCAATACACGCGCCCGGCGAGCAGCGTCAGGGCGAGAATCAGCAGCCAGCCGACGGCCATGCCGCCCGCGCCGAGCGCGATGAATTTCAGCAGCGACGGCGCGAATTGAATAGAGAGCAACGCGGGGCGCAGCATCAGCGCGGCGTCTTCGCCGCCGAGAAACAGCAGCAGAAATAGGGCGAAGACGCCTCCGGCGAGGAATTGACGGGCGTAACGTAACATGCTTTCGACAACGTTGTCAGACCGCTTGGAGGCGTCTGACAACGTTTCCGGCGATTCACAACGCGATTTTTTTGACGTTCAATTCTTGAATGTTCATGTTGCCGATTTTTAGATCATGGCCGAGCTTGATATGCGCGATTTCTTCCGGCTTCGCGCCCCACAGCAGGGCGGCAGCGGCGTCCACCGCTACGATGTCCGGCGAAATCAGCAGGCTTTTCATCAGCGTCAAATCTTCCGCGCGCGCCCGTTGCGGGCCGTTGTTCATCGTCACGGCGTAGGCGTCCACGACATTCAAATCCGGCTTCCGGTGCAGGCAGAAATCCGCGATGCACTGGTGCAAGCCTTTACCGTGATATGCTTCCCGATCCCACACCACGCCCATCAAATTTTTCATCGCAATCGTCAGGCGCGACGCAAAATGATGCTTTAAGACCGGCACGTTAATCAGCACATCCGTTTCGGCAAGCAGATGATGCACTTTCACGTCCGTTAATTTGACCGCGCCCGGAATCGTCACGTCTTGATAATATTTGACATCGTTCGCTGGCGCGACAATCGCGCCGCCCGCCTTGGCCGCTTCTTCGATGCCGCTGATGGCGTAGGTTTTGTCTTGAATGTAATTGCTGATGACGTGGTCGAAGACATACACCTGCTTTGCGCCCGCGTTGACGCACTGCTCGACGATGCGCTTGACTAACAGCGGGTTCGTGTTCGCGCCGGTTTCCGGGGCGCGATCCCAGCCGATATTCGGCTTGACCACCACCGTCTGCCCGGCTTTGACGAACCGCTCAATCCCGCCGATAGCCGCAATCGCCTGATCAAACATGACATCCGGCTCGCCGTTGCGAATGGCGACGAGATCCGGCAGCGCGGCGGCGTCTTGTGCCCCGCCTAATGACGGCCAGCCCAACACGGACGCGCCATATACCGCCGCGCCGAGCAATGCGCTCTTTTTGCAAAACGTCCGCCGATCCATCTTGCACATTTCCTGTTCGCGCGAATGTTTCATGATATTTCTCCTTGAAATAATAGTGAATGGAACGCTGTCAGACACCTTCAAGGTATCTGACAGCTAACGTATCAATAAATTTACGCATGTTTCTCGCAGAAAAAGAACGGAAATACTTTCGACAATCCCAACATGCCGAGCGAATTTCGGAAGCGCCCGGCGCGAACGGCGTCTTGAACCTCTGTTAGCGTCAATTCGTTAACCTCAAGATGCTCGCCGTCATCCAAATGCGGCGCGTGGGTTTTGCGGACGTTGCGCGCGAGCCATTGATGACAGCGATTATTTAAAAAGGCCGGATTCGCATAGACCCAGCCAAGATACGTCCAATCGTCGGTCGTGTAGCCGGTTTCTTCGAGCAATTCCCGTTTCGCGGCGTGTTCTGGCGCTTCGTTCGGTTCGGTCACGCCCGCCGGAATTTCAAGCGACAGGTCGCCGATGCCGAAGCGATATTGCTTTACCATGACGATCTTCTGCTCCGGCGTCACGGCGACGACATCCACCCAATCCCGCGCTTCCAGCACGACTGCCTTCAGCGCAGCCGCGTTGCGCGGATTTTCGAGCCAATCGAAGCGCACTTTGAAAATCGGCAAATCCGGCCCGCGTTCCGATTTCAACAGTTTCCATGTCCATGACGGTTCTTTTTGATCTTGGCTTTCCATAATTGTTCACTCCTCAGCATCCGCTCCGCCGCGTTCAATAATCCAATGCGCGCGTTCCGTCTCATTCGGAAAGAGATTCAACGGCGATTTGCCCCAGCCCAACGCTTTGAAGACCATGTAACGGGCGCATTCGGCGTTGTTGCCTTGACAATACAGCGCTTTCATGCCTTCGGCAACCACCGGCAAATCGGGAATCATATCATTAAAAAACGGACAGGTTGACAAACATTCGCAATCGGCCATGCAAAACCTCCTGACATCAATCGAAACGGACGCGCCGGCACAGCACGTCATTTGAGATTCTCGTTTGTAATCATAATATTTGCCGAAAAGACGGAAAGAGGCGCATTGTTCGCGTTCCTGCCATCTGCTCAGCTAAAAATTGTTCAACGCGCAGAGGGATTTCCAGATCGAATTACCATGTCTATTTACGCCGCTAACGCTTGCGGAAGCTTATCCACAAAGGCAATAGGAACATTTTCCGTCGGCGATGTCGCATACGCGGATAATTTCAAAATCTGATTGACGGGCGAAGTAGTGAGCAGTTCAATGACAACCGTTTGCCAATCAGGTTCTAAGTTGCGCAAACCGAGTAAAAGGAATTGACGCGGCCCAAACGCCGTCATTTGAATCAGCACGGAAAAATCCATGAGCGTCAGGCCAACCGCCCGTTTTTCAGCATAATTAAACCGCAATAGCATGTTTTCATTCAATTCGACCGCCGTTGTCGCTTTTTCCCCGGGCGCAAACGAGATATACAAAATATCCGATTCTCGATCATACGTGTATGTCGGCATAATAGTTTTATTGATAAGAGGGTTGATTAGGCTGATGAGACTGAATCAACCCAATCCGCGTTCTATTGCAGCACTTTCCGCAAGAAGCGGCCGGTATGCGACGCCGCGACCGTCATCACCTCTTCCGGCGCGCCGGTGGCGATAATCCGCCCGCCTTCATCGCCGCCTTCGGGTCCGAGGTCAATAATATAATCCGCGCTTTTAATCACGTCCAGATTATGCTCGATGACCAGCACGGAATTTCCGGCATCCACCAATTTTCCCAGCACTTCCAGCAGCTTTTTGATGTCGTGAAAATGCAGGCCGGTCGTCGGCTCATCCAGAATATAGAGCGTGTTGCCGGTGCTGCGGCGGCTCAATTCCTTCGCAAGCTTGACGCGCTGCGCCTCGCCGCCGGACAGCGTGGTGGCCTGCTGCCCCAAATGAATGTAATCGAGGCCGACATCGTGCAGCGTCTGGAGCTTGTCGCTGAGCGACGGCACGTTTTCCAGCACGTCGAGGGCTTCCGCGACCGTCATGTCGAGCATTTCCGCGATATTTTTCCCCTTGTAGCGGATTTCCAGCGTTTCGCGGTTATAGCGGCGGCCGTGGCACTCTTCGCAGGTGACGTACACATCCGGCAGAAAGTGCATTTCGATTTTAATCACGCCGTCGCCTTTGCAGGCTTCGCAGCGCCCGCCCTTGACGTTAAAGCTGAACCGCCCCGCTTTATAGCCGCGCAGCCGCGCTTCCGGCAGGCGCGTGAACAGGTCGCGCAACGGCGTGAACAGGCCGGAATAGGTCGCCGGATTCGAGCGCGGCGTCCGGCCAATCGGACTTTGATCAATGTCAATAATCTTATCAATGTGTTCGATGCCGAGAATGTCTTTATGCGCCCCGGCCGGCTCTTTGGCGCGGTAAAAATGGCGCGCTAACGAATTGTAAAGAATGTCGTTGATCAGCGAACTTTTGCCAGAGCCGGACACGCCCGTCACGCAGACGAAGACGCCGAGCGGAATTTCCACGTCCACGTCTTTCAGATTATGTTCCCGCGCCCCGCGAATCATCAGCGATTTGCCCGCCAACGGCGTTCGCCGTTTTTCCGGCGTCGGAATCGTCAGGCGATGGCTCAAATATTTGCCGGTCAGCGAGTCCGGGTGCGCCGCGATTTCGGCGGGCGTGCCGTGCGCCACGACTTCGCCGCCGTGTTTGCCCGCCGCCGGGCCGAGATCAACAATGTAATCCGCGCTGCGCATGGTTTCTTCGTCATGCTCAACGACGAGAATCGTGTTCCCCAAATTCCGCAGCGCGAGCAGCATGTCCAAGAGTTTCGCGTTGTCGCGCTGATGCAGGCCAATGCTCGGCTCGTCGAGAATATACAGCACGCCGACCAAGCCCGATCCAATCTGCGTGGCAAGCCGGATGCGCTGGCCTTCGCCGCCGGAAAGCGTCGCGGTAGCGCGATCAAGCGTCAGATAATCCAGCCCCACGTTCGACATGAAATTCAGCCGCGCCATGATTTCCTTGATAATCGCGGCGGAAATGATGCGCTCCTGCGGCGTGAAATCTAACGCGGAAAACGCGCGCAGGGCTTCTTTGACCGATAGCCGCGTCATGTCAATGATGTGCTTGCCGTGAATCTTGACCGACAAGCTTTCTTTGCTGAGCCGCTGCCCCTGACACGTCGGGCAGGCGTCCATGCTCATGAATTCCTCGTACCGCTGCCGCATGTATTCCGAATCGGTCTCTTTGTAGCGGCGCTCCAGTTGCAGAATCGCGCCCTCGAACTCGCGCTGATAGACGTAATTCCCGTTCTCGTTCTGGTAATGATATTGAATTTTTTCCTCGCCGGAGCCGTAAAGCAAAATGTGCTGAATGGGCGGCGGAAGTTCCTGAAACGGCGTGTCGAGGGAAAAATCATAATGTTTTGCCACCGATTGGAGCGCTTGATAAAAATAATTTTGGCCGTTCGAATCCCACGGCGTCAGCGCGCCCTGATTCAGGGACTTTTCCGGATCCGGCACAACGCGCCTCGGATCAATGCGGCGCTGCGTTCCTAACCCGTCGCAATCCGGGCATGCGCCGTGCGGGCTGTTGAACGAGAACATGCGCGGCTCAAGTTCAGGATAGCTGATGCCGCAGTCAATGCAGGCGAGTTTCTCGCTGAACAACATGTCCTGCCCGTCAATCAGGTTAATTAGGACAATGCCATCCGCGAGCTTGGCCGCCAATTCGACGGAATCGGCGATGCGCTGGCGCAAGCCGTCTTTCATGACGAGCCGGTCAACCACGACTTCAATGTCGTGTTTCTTGTATCGCTCAAGCGTGATCTCGTCCGCTAAATCGCGCATCTCGCCATTCACGCGGACGCGGACGAATCCCTGCGCCTGCAAGTCGCTGAAAAGCTGCCGGTATTCGCCCTTGCGCCCGCGCACGACCGGCGCGAGAATCTGCAATTTCGCGCCGTCCGGCAGCGCGAGAATTTTATCCACCATCTGCTGCGCGGTCTGCGACGTGATTGGCTTGCCGCACTGCCAGCAATGCGGCTTGCCGACGCGCGCGAAGAGCAGGCGGAGATAGTCGTAAATTTCCGTCGTCGTGCCAATCGTGGAGCGCGGGTTGCGGCTCAGGGTCTTTTGCTCGATGGAAATCGCCGGAGACAAGCCTTCGATGGATTCCACGTCCGGCTTGTCCATCTGCTCCAAAAATTGCCGCGCATAAGCCGACAACGACTCGACGTAGCGACGCTGGCCTTCGGCGTAAATCGTGTCGAACGCGAGCGACGATTTGCCCGATCCGCTCGGCCCCGTAATCACGACGAATTGGTCGCGGGGAATGTCAAGATTGATATTTTTGAGATTGTGCTGTTTCGCGCCTCGAATGCTGATTTGTGTTGTGGACATAATAAAATTTTTGAACGGAGTTAAAGAAATATGACCTGATTGATAAAATCTTCGGCGGTGAGAACCATCCGCCTCTTTCATACGTAGAGACGCACGACCGTGCGTCTCTACGAGAGAGACGATCTTTAGCGCAAAACAAAATTTTGTCAAGCAATATAAATAAAATAATATTTTATGAAAAGGCGAATATTATGCCAAAATGTCAAACGCCGCTTGCAAGGCCGCATCCAATTTTTCGACGGACGCGCCGCCGCCTTCAGCCAAATGCGGCTGACCGCCGCCGCGCCCATTCAGCGCGGCGCAGGCCGCTTTCATCAATTCGCCGCAATGCGCGGACGCATCGCCGGAGCGCGTGAAAATCAACGACGCTTTGCCCTCGTCTGCGTTGCCAAATAACACCACCGTATTCGGCGACTGCGCGGCGATGTTCATGGCAAGAACGCGCAAATCTTTCGGCGAACGCTGCGCAAAACATTTTCTCAGCACGTTCACGCCGTTGACAAGCTGCCGTTCAGCCAGCAGCGCGTTCGCCTCCTGCGCAAGCAGTTGCGCCGTCAAGTCCTGCTGTTCGCGGCGCAGCGTTTTCAGTTCCTCTTGCAGTTTGCCGACAAACTGCGGCAACTCCGCTTCGCCGGAGCTCATCATTTCGGATAACTGCTTGAAAAGTGCACACTTGCGTTGATAATCTTTTAGGGCGCGGCTGCCGCACAGAAAATAAATCCGGCTGCCTCCTTTGTAATTCTCGGCTTTCGTGATTTTGATCATCCCGATTTCTCCGGTTTGCGCGCAATGCGTGCCGCAGCAGAGCGAATAATCGAAATCCTTGATTTCCACGACGCGCACGATCCCTTCGACGGTCGGCGGCTTGCGAATCGGAAACCGCGCTAAATCGTCGCTGCTGACGAGATGCGTGATGACTGCGCGATTTTCATACAGGATTTGATTCGCCAGCACCTCGACGAATTCCACCGCGTCATGGTCAAGTTCCGCCTGATTCAGGTCAATCGAGCAGGCGTCCGCGCCGAGATGAAACGAGACGGTTTCGGCGTCGCAGAGGCGCAAAAAGACCTGCGAAAGCAGATGTTGGCCGGTATGCTGCTGCATAAAATCAAAGCGGCGTTTCCAATCAATCTGCCCTTGCACCTTGCTTTCTGTGACTGGGCGTTCGAGCAGATGGAGAATGCGGCGTTCATCGTCTTCCACCACGTCCACGACCGCCGCATTGTTCAGCCTGCCGAGATCATGCGGCTGTCCGCCGGACGTGGGATAAAAGGCGGTTTGATCTAACATCAGCGCCGGACGGCCGTTGAATTCAAATCTCTGCACGACCGCCGCCGAAAAGGTCTGAATATATGGGTTTTCATGGAAGAGTCTTCTGGTCATGTTCGCTCCCTCAAAAAGTTATTGCGCAAAGAATTTCCGTGTTTCGGCGTTCAACAAGCCGCAATGCGTTTTGGATTGCTTTCAGTGATTATGAGGGCGAGACTTCAAACGTCTTAAAGACTTTTGAAGTCTTTTATAAAAATAATTTTCTGAATTTCTCGCGCCAAGGCGCAAAGACGCCAAGAATATAAAAAACTTTGCGTCTTGGCGCGAAATCAAACTGCGCGCCTGCAAACAGATCGAAATTCAGCAGAAGAC
>CAZCGG010000100.1:0-14995 GCA_964498135.1 uncultured Candidatus Moduliflexus sp. | reverse complement strand
TGCGCCGCATAGACGCTCAGCAGGGGCATCATCGGGATGCGGAAACGAAAATTGCCGCCGTTGACCGCAAGCAGATAGAACAGAATTAGCCAGAGCAGGCCATGCAGCGCGCGTTGGCCGCCGCGCCTCCGGCCAAGCTGCCAGCACGACGCGCACACTCCGGCGTATGTCAGGCCGAGATGCGCCGCCGCCCCTAAAAATCCCGCCAACTCCCACCGTCGTTCTTGCGCCCATTTCCGCGCAAATTGCCGGAACGGGAGCGTCAAAAAATCATTGCTCGGCCCGCTCGCTTCAGGCGGCGCGCCAAGATAGGCCGACAACGAAAATTCTCCGGGAATGAGCATGGTTTTCGCCATTCTGCGCAGCGTCGCCTGCGCGAACAGCGCGGGATATTGGCGGATCAGCGCCTCGCCTTTCCGTTTCCAGCCGCTTTCAAACGCAAGCATCCGGCGCGGCGCGGTTTCCGGCGGAAGCGCGGCATACCGTTCTTCCGCAAACAGGCGTTGCTGCGCCGCGTCAAGCGAAATGCCGTCGCGCAGCGCCAACATCTCCGCGCCGACGTAAAAATACAGATATTCCCCCTGAACACCGCTGATAACCGGTTCGCCGACGATGTGCGCGTTGCGGCATTGCCAGCCGCCGACCAGCAGAACGCTCGGCAGCAGGAACGCGCCCAAGCGCGCCCCGATCTCTCGCCATGTCAGCCGAAGCCAGACGCGCCAGACGTAAAGCAGCAGCAACGGAACAAGAAGAATCAGACACGCGGCGATTGGCCGGATTAAGACGGCGAGGCTGAGACAGCCGCCATGCAGCGCAAGCCAGAAGCAAACGCGCCGCGCCGCTTGCAAGGCCATGACGCCGGTGAGCGCGGCCAGCGTCAGCGTCAGCGTGAATAGGGTTTCGGTCAAAATGAATTGAGAAAAAACGAACGATGGGACATCCAGCGAAAGCAGCGCGGCGGCGAGAAGGCCGACCCGCCGATTCCACAGCCGCGCGCCGAGCAGATAGGCCGCCGCGACCGCGCCGAGGCTGCACGCGATCTGCGCGAAAACGACGGGCGGAAATCGCTCGCCGAAGCAGGCGAAACAGGCCGCGAGAAACAACGGATAGCCCGGCGTTCGGACGATTTGAGGAATATCTGGACGTTCGGGGCTGACCGCAAATGTTCCGCTTGCCGCCAGCGCCCGCGCCGAATTGACGTAACTGGGCGAATCGCGGAACATCATCCGCGAAGGATCGTCATGAAAAACCTGAAAAAAGATGATGGTTTTGAGGCAACCGCCGATGAACAACAGAAAAATCAGCCACAATCCAGTTGCATAACGTGTCATCACGCACCGTTTATAGAGACAAGCGTTGATGACTTCAAAAGTCTTGAAGACTTTTGAAGTCTTGCCCTCACCAAATATCGTCTTGGCAATTTCAAAATGCAATGAAATCCGAGCAACCCGGTTTCTTTAAGGAACTGGGTTGCTTTTTGTCACAGTTGCTTTCGATCTGTCAACAATTTTATCAAAAAACAGAAACCGCGCGATAAAAAACTTGCGAATTATTGATAAATAATTTTGATTTCACGCCAAGGCCAAAGAATGTTTGAACAACAGTCTTGGCGTCTTTGCGCCTTGGCGCGAGAAATTCAGAAAATTATTTTTAGTCACAGATGTTACGCAGTCGAACGAACGGTTGACGAATAACAATCAGGACTTACGCAGATGATTCGACAAATCGACCGCGAATTCCCCTCTTGGGAGGGGCAAGGGGTGGGTCAGACGTCATGCAAAGCTGCCTGCCGTACACCCACCCCTTGCCCCTCCCAAGAGGGGAATGATTTGCGAGATGCGTAAGTCCTGACAATTATTTCGGGATAAAAAAAATGCGAATAATTCAATGGTTCATGATGGCGATGCTTTTCACCGGCGCGGGCGTTTCCGGCGCGGCGGAACTGCCGAAAATCCGCGCCGCGTACTGGGGCGTGAAGCCGATTGAAGCAGCCGACGCGCAGATGGCCGCACTGCAAGCCGCCGGGCTGAATGCCGCGTTAGTGAAAGACATGGGCTTTGCGATTCAAGTCCCGCTCTGGCAGGCGTGGGGCGAGCGGGCGCAGGCGCGCGGCATTTTGCTGCTGCCGATCATCAATTTCGCCGGAACGGAGGAAATCAAGCAGGCGAATGGCGCGTTTCGCCCGCACGTCGCGCAAGACGGCGCGATATTATCGAACACGCCCTGTCCGTTGGATGAAGCGTATTGGGAACGGATGGTCGCGCAACGGTTCTTGCAATTGGCGCAAACGCCGTCGCTCGCCGGAATGCTGTTCGATACGGAAATGTACGGCAGCGACATGCGCACGTACCACGATCCATGTTTCTGCGATGCCTGCTGGCAGGCGTTTTTCGAGACAATGAACGCGCCTGCGCCAGATTGTCCGTCGGAGCGCCGCTTTGAATGCCTGCAAGAGCGGCAGTTGGCCGCGCAATACGAGCAGGCGCAGGAAGACCGGCTTCAGGCGATTTTAGCGCGCATTGAGCAGCGCGTCCACGCCGCCAAGCCCGATCTGCTGCTCGGCATTGTCGCGTATCAAAAAAATTGGTTTTACCGGGGGCTGCTGCGCGGATTAGGGACGCCGCAACGTCCTGCGCTGGTCTTTTCGGAAACGTCCTACGTATTAGGCTTTACGCCGCACGTCACGCGGGAACGCGCCGATATTCGCGCCTTGAGCGGAGGCGAACCGGCGGCGCGACACATTCCCGGCCTCTGGCTCGGCCGGTTTTTTCCGAATGAACTGCCGTCGCAATGCGCCGCGCTGGCGCGTGAATCGGACGGCTACTGGCTCTTTACCGCCGACAGCCTCTGGGCGAAAACGCCCCCCGTTGGGGATTACGCGCTGCACGGCGCAGCGGACGACTATTGGGCGGCCTTGCGACAGGTGAACGACGAAACGCGCCAAGCCGCGCTGCCGCCCGTGCCGCAGGCGTCATTTTACGATGCGACGCCGCAAAAGCTCATTACGCAGCCGTCGTTAGCGGCGTTCCTGCTGAAGATGTCGCCACAGTTGCAAGCAAGCGCAGCCGCCGAGCGCCGCCGAATGGCATCGCCGATTCTGTTTCGCGGCAAAGCCTTGCTGCATGGCGTGAAATCGCCGTCGCAAGCCGCCGTCATTCGCGTGACGCATGTTCCCGTCGGCCAATATCAGGACGACACGCAATACACGCTGTTCGACGCGCAGGGGAATCTGCTGGAACGCGGCGCGCTGAACGCGCGGCAGCCTTCGCGGGAACTGACGCTGCCGCCCGACATGGCGGGCAACGTCTCGCTGCTGCTCGAATCGGGCGCGAACGCGGCGCAAGCGGATTTTGCCGTCATGCCGTTTGTCATTGAAGCCTCGCCCACGTTTCCGCTCGCTACGCTGAACACCGCGCATTTGTACAGCTTTTTCGCCGCCCGCCCGCCCGCGCATCTGCGGGCGCATTGCGTGGCGCCGGAGGCGGCGTTCGTCGTGATTCAGGCGGCGGACGGACAGGCGGCGCAGCAGCATGAAATCACGGGGCTGACGGAAATCGAAATTTCCACGCCGCCCGAAACAGTCGGAGAAATCGGCATCGCGCCCGCGCCGATGAAACCGTTTGATGATGTCGTGTTCTATTTTTACAATCATGAATTTCCGTATCTGCTCCCTGAATAGCCTTGCGGCGCGGGTGCGGCGGTCTCCCATCACGCTCATCTGCTGCGCGCTTGTCGCCGCGTTCGGCCTCTATGCGGCGCAGCTTTCGCCTGAAGAATTGATCGTCCGCTTCGGCATCTGCGACGCGCTCGCTTATCCCCGCGTGGCCTTCAATGTCGCCGCCGGGCGCGGCTCGACGTATAATCTGCTGACGCCGACGAACGGCTATCATCCGCTCTGGATGTGGCTGCACGTTCCCGTGATGTTCGGCGCGGAGACGATTTTGGCGCGGCTGCGGCTCGCGCAGATGCTCTGGATGGCCGCCGCCGTCGCGTCAACGTGGGCGTGGTCGCGGCACATCCGGCGCTGGACGCGCTGCGATGCTGCCGCCGGTTTCGCCGCGCTGCTGTTCGGCCTGTTCGGGTGGAGCGTCTATGTGCTGTATTCCGGCATGGAAACGCCGCTCGCGCTGCTCAGCTTCGCCGCAACATGCGCCTGCGCCCTACGCCTGCGCGATTCGTCCGAATCCGCGCTGCGGGCGAATCTCATGCGCTATGCGGCGGCGGCGGCCTTGACCTTTTTGGCGCGGCTCGACAGCATTTTCCTGCTCGCGCCGACGCTGGCGATTGCCGCTCCGGCCTGTTTTCGGGCGAAACGCTCCGCGCTTTTGGCCGCGTGCGCGATCTTTTGCGTCCTCACGCTGCCGTATTTCGTTTGGAATCTCGCCGTGTTCGGCCATCTCATGCCGGTGAGCGGCATCGTCAAAACCGCGTCGTTCAGCGTCGCCGCCATCGTGGGCATGCTGGTATGGTGGGCGGAGCGCATGGCGCGGCTCGGCGTCTCCGCGACGCTGCTTTATGCGCTTGCGGCAGGCGCGGCCGCGCTGGCGGTTCTGACGTTTCGCGCCCTGCGCCGCGATTTCCCCGCCTTTGCGCGGATATTGGGGGCGTGCGCGGTCGGCGCGGCGGCGCATTACGCCTACTATCTGCTCCGCATGAGGGAAATCAACGTGTCGTGGCATTTGTATCCGCAAGTCTTGACCGTGTATCTCACGGCCGTCGGCCTGTTCACGCTCGGCGCGGCGAGACTGCGGCGCGTCATCCGCCAGCCGCGTTGGGCGCAAGCGGCGGTCATCGGCCTGTTTGCCGCGTTCGTCGCCGCCGCTGGAGTCACGACGGCGGCGTATCATCGGGCAAAGCAGCCGCGCCGCGCGGAATTGGCGGCGGATGTCGAACTTGGCAAATGGATGGAGGCGCATCTACCGCCGACGGCGAGGGTCGCCATGTACGATTCATTTATCGCGGCGGCGTTCGTCTCGCGGCGCGTCGTCGTTGATCTCAACGGATTGGTGGAGAATACGGAAGGCGCGCTCTTGGCGCGCGCGGAAAAATTCGAGGCGTTGGCGCGGCGGCGAGGCTGCGATTATCTGATCAAAAAAACGCGGATTTCCGGCCAAGCAGCACCGGAATCGGCCTTGCCGCCGGGCGCAAACGCGGTCATTATTCGCGCGCGCGGGAAAAACGCTCCCGAATTTTTTCAGTATGCGTTCATTCCGCTCGCGCCGAACGGAGGGGCGAAATGAAAAAACGGGCTGAGGCGGGCTATAATGAGCGGCTATTTTCATCCGGTTTCCGAAAACGTCTGCACTTGGCGCGGTTTGCGTGGCTCGCCGCCAGCGTAAAACGCCTGAACTGTCCGCCTGAGCGCGTCTTGGAATTAGGATGTTTCGACGGGAAAGCGTTGGAATATCTGCCGCGCAGGCCGACGCGGTATCTCGGATTAGACGCCAATTGGGAAGGCGGACTCGAACTTGCGCAGGCCAAATGTGGCGGCGATCTCCATCTCGCATTTCGGGAATGCCACGCGCCCGAAGAAATGCGGCTGAACGGCGAGCGTTTCGACATCGCCATCTGCATGGACACGCTGGAACACGTGCCGCCTGAAATGCTGCCCGCCTATCTTGCGGGGCTTGCCGGGGCGGCCTCGCATATTTTTGTGACCGTGCCGAATGAAAAAGGCATCGTGTTCTGCGGAAAATATCTGGCGAAAAAGCTGTTCGGCGGCGACGCGCAGCCCTATTCGCTGCGGGAATTTCTGGCGGCGGCCTGCGGACGGCTTGACCGCGTTGCGCGCAACGAGCATAAAGGCTTTGATTATGCGCGCTTTTTGCAAGCGTTTTCGCAATATGCCGACATCGTAAGCGTCACTGGTTACCCGTTCGCCCGCCTGCCGCTCTTCCTTAATTTTGGCATCGGCGTGGTCGGGAAAACGCGCAACGGCCCCGTCATTGAAACACCGCTTTGATGCGGAGAATTTCCTCACGATTCGCTAAAAAAATCTCGACGAGTTTTGGATCAAAATGCTTTCCGGCGTCCAGCGCGATAATCTGCTCGGCTTCTTCCTGCGAAAACGCCGGTTTATAGACGCGCTCCGACACGAGCGCGTCGTACACGTCCGCGACGGCGACGATGCGGGCTTCCAACGGAATGCCTTCTTGAGCAAGCTTGCCGACATAGCCGTTCCCGTCCCAGCGTTCATGATGATACAGCGCGATATTCCGCGCCATCACGTCAATTCCGTCGCTGTTCAGCATGCTTGCGCCGAACACGACATGCTGCTGCATTTCGATGAACTCTTCGTGCGTATATGCGCCGGGCTTGCGCAGCAGTCGGTCGGGAATGCCGACTTTGCCGACATCGTGCAGCGGCGCGTAGAGGCGAATCCGCTTGACAAAGTCATAATCGCAGCCGCATTGCGCGGCTAAAAACGCGGCATATTCGCCGACGCGCTTGATGTGGTTGCCGGTATCGGTATCGTTCAGCCGGTTCGCGTTTTCGAGGGCGTTGACGAGCGCGTGCGTGATATTGCCGACCATGCGGGTCTTTTCTTCCACCAAATGCGTCAGATGCTTTTCCCGATCTTGCAGCATGGTGAACATCTTCCGCATCGTTAAATGCGTTTTGACTCGCGCCAAAACCTCTTCCGGCTGGATCGGCTTGGTGACGTAATCCACCGCCCCCAATTCCAGCCCTTTCACCTTGTCAACCGTCTCCGCGAGCGCGGTCATGAACATGACCGGAATATCGCGGGTGCGCTCGTTCGCTTTCAGCCGCCGGCACGTCTCAAAGCCGTCGATGCCCGGCATCATGACATCGAGCAAAATCAAATCCGGCCATTCGATTTCGACCAAGCGCAGACACGATTCGCCGTCTGACGCGAACAGCACGTCATATTTCATATCGCCGAAAATATCGAACAGCACATTCAGGTTCGCGGGGTTATCGTCAACGACAAGGATGATTGACTCATCAATATTCATTGGGTTCATTATGACGCCTCCATCGCCTGCAATCGCTCGACAATGGCTTGCAATTGAAACGTTTTGGCATGTTGCCGCAGTTCATCAATCAACGGCTGATACGCGGGCGGCAGCGTGTCTAAATATTGAAGCAGAGGCCGAACCCGCCCGCTTGACGCCAATTTCAGCAAGGCGTCTCGCTCATCCGCCGGAAGCGCGACGTTCGGCGCGGCGTCGGGCGGCGCGGCGGCGGCAATTTCCGGCTGCGGCGGCTCTTCGGCGCACATCCATTCCAACGCTAAATGTTCGCGCAGCAGTTCCAAAAGATCGTCGAGATGCACCGGCTTAATCAGAAACGCATGGCAGCCCGCGTCAAGGCTTCTGTGGCGGTCATCCTCGTACACGCTCGCGGAAACGGCGATAATGACATGCTCGCGAAACGAGTCGTCGCGCCGGATTTCTTCCACGGCGTCAATGCCGTTCATCACCGGCATCCGCAAATCGAGCAGCGTGGCGTCGGGGCGGTGGCGGCGAAGCTGCTCAAGGCATTCCAGCCCGTTTTCCGCCTCGATGATGTGAAAGCCGAGCGGAATCAGCATGTCGGCGAGCAGCATGCGGTTTTCTTTGCGGTCATCCACCACCAAGATCGTCCGCCGCGCGCCGGAATAGCCGAGAATCTTGCGATGCGCCGGCTTGATTTTCGGCAGGAAATCAGACACCACCTCCAGCGTCAAGTCGAAAGAAAACGTCGTGCCTTGCCCCAACGCGCTTTGCACGTTCAAGCGGCTGTTCATCAGGCGCACAAATTTCTGGCTGATTGTCAAGCCCAACCCGGTTCCTTCGACAGCATGGCGTTTTTCGCCGACTTGCTGGAACGGGAGGAAAATTTCGTCAATATCGTCCGGCGCGATGCCGATGCCGGTATCTTGAATTTCAAAGCGGACAATCTGCGTTGGCGCGGACGCGGACACGCCTGTGGATGGCGGCGGATCGCAGACCTGAATTTTGAACGACACCGCGCCTTTTTCGGTGAATTTAATCGCGTTGCCCAATAAATTGATCAAAATTTGCCGCAGGCGTTTTTCATCGGCGCGCACTCCGGCGGCAAGGCGCGGATCGCATGTGTACACGAAATCAATCCCCTTCTGCTTCGCCCGAATATGAATCATTTCAGCGATCTGCTTCAAAAATTCGGGCAGATGCACGTCGGTCAGCGCGAGTTCCATGAATCCGGCTTCGATTTTGGACAAGTCGAGAATTTCGTTAATCAGATTCAGCAGGTGCGTCCCGCTGTTTTTGATGATGTCGAGGCCGTCTATCTGCCGTTCCGTCAGGTTCGCGGCGTTTTTCAGGATTTGCGCGTAGCCTAAAATCGCGTTGAGCGGCGTGCGGAGTTCATGGCTCATGTTGGCGAGAAATTCGCTTTTGGCGCGGCTCGCCGATTCCGCCGTTTCTTTGGCCTGCTCCAACTCAATCTGTGCCTGCTTGCGCTCAAGGATTTCGTCGTGCAGGCGCTCGTTCATGCTCGACAACTCGACCGTGCGCTCTTGCACTTTCTGCGCCAATGACGCCCGTTCGTCCTCCAGCGCGAGTTCCATCAGCTTGCGATCCGTGATTTCGATGCCGAATTCCATGACGAGCGCCGCGCCGTCAATGTCCGTAAACGGATAATCGTATGCTTGATAATAGGCGTTATTCTGCGCGTGATACCATTCCCAGCCCTGCGGAATGCGGGTATGAAACACCTGAAACGCCTGCGTTTCTTCCCATAAGCCTTCGCGCTGTTCAAGCAGTTCCCGCGTTTCCGGGCGTTCCGGCTCGCCGAAGCGCTTGCGGAAATAATGATTGGCAAAGCGAATTTCGCCGCGCGGGTCGCGCAAAAAGATATATACCGGCAGATTTTCGAGCAGCGCAAAGAGTCGCTTGCGCTCCTGTTCAAGGGCTTTTCCGGTCTGCTTACGCTCAAACGCGCCGCTAAAAATTTCGGCGACGATGCGCAACAGCGCGATGATGTCTTCCGACCATTCACGGGGCGCGTTTAGGGACTCGAAACTGAGCAGGCCGACCAATTTTCCGGCGGAAATGAGCGGAATAATGAGCAGCGAATGAATATGCCGCAAAAACGCCTGATTTTCGGGGAAATCAAACTGCGCGGCCATGTCGCGCACGTTCGGAATATTGAGCAGGCCGTTCTGTTCGATGTAGCTGTTCGCCCATACGAAAAAGCGAGAATCCAGCGTCCGCGCCGCGCCCGATGGCGGAGCTTGCTTCGGGTCTGCCCACCATTCATGCGCGGCCTCAATCATCAGCGCGTCGCCCTGCCCGGAATTCATGGCGACGTAG
This sequence comes from uncultured Candidatus Moduliflexus sp., assembly GCA_964498135.1. Taxonomy (GTDB): domain Bacteria; phylum Moduliflexota; class Moduliflexia; order Moduliflexales; family Moduliflexaceae; genus Moduliflexus. The sequence continues at coordinate 5,696 of CAZCGG010000100.1, read as the reverse complement.
CCGTGATCCACGCCGGTAAATTCGCCGACGGTCTGCAACGCAAAATGAATGCCGAGATCAATTTCGCTGAGTTCAAGGTTGATGAAATACGTCGAAATCGCGTTGATGAGGTTGCCGAACATCACGCGGTAATGCAAGGCGTTTTCCGCCCGTTTCTGTTCCGTCACGTCATGAAAGCTCAAGACCGTGCCGACGCACGCGCCGCCGACCCATTGCGGCTGCGAAACGATTTCCACGACGCGGCCGTCGTCCAACTCGACGCTTTCATCGCCGACGCTGCGCGTTTGCCTCTGAACGGCCTGAAGAATGTCGAAGAGGCGTTCCGGCTGCTTCAGCCTCTGCCGCAGCATATCCAGCGTTTCGGCGGTCGTCGAAGCGGCCAGCGCGGCTTCGGGAATCCGCCACATGTCCACGAATTTTTGGTTGAAAATCGGCACGGTGTTTTCCTGAATATTCAACACTAAAATCCCATCGGCGGTGGATTCTAAGGTCGAACGCAGCAGCGACAGCGATTTTTCCAACTCCTCTTCGGCTCGCTTGCGTTCGGTAATATCTTTGAATACCATGACGAAGCCGGAAAATTGCCCCTGTTCGTTCATAATCGGATTGCCGCTGTATTCCACCGGAATCCGCGTGCCGTCTTTCGCCACTAAAATCGGGTACTCCCCCAATAAAATCGTGATTTCCGGCTGCTGTTCGCCGTTCAGCGTGCGCGGCTCGGTTTCGCTTTCATCCGCTGTCACGCGGAACGTGATGTCTCGCCCAAGCAGTTCTTCCTGCTTCCAGCCGGTCAGCGCCTCGGCGATAGGATTGAAAAACGTCACCGTCCCTTGCTCATTCGTTGTGACGACCGCCTCGCTCAGATTGCGCAGCGTGGCCGCCAGCCATTGCTCATTCTTCTGCATCGCCCGCTCGGCGGCCTGACGCTGCTCCTCGACTTCGATATTATACAGCGCAAACGCCATGTCTCCGGCGATTTCCTCCAGCAGCAGCAATTCCTCTTGATTCGCGGACACATGCGACGGCAGCGAGACGAAGAGCGCGCCGTACACTCTGTCGGCATGGGCGAGCTTCACGGTGATTCGCGGCGATTCAACGCACCAGTCGCCCAAGCAGCATCCCGCGTCATCTCTGAACGTTTCCTGCAATGCCGGGTGTTCGGTCGAATTGCTCAAGGCTGCTTGGAAACAGCGCGGAACTTTCCCCTGCCGCATCTGCTTCAGCAGCGCGTGAAATTTGTCGCCCAAGCCGGATTGCGCGATGAACGTGATGCGCTGCGCCTCATCTACCAGCAGAATCCATGCGCTCGAATAGCCCCGCGTTTTCACCAAATGCTCGCAGGTTGCCTGCACCAATTGCTTGCGATCCTGTTCCCTGACGATAAGTTGGTTGACAATACGAATGGCGTTCAATACCGCGTTCAAATGGGCGATTTGCGTCTCGCTCTGTTTGTGCGCGGTGATGTCGTGTCCGATGCCGATCAGCCCTGAAACCTCGCCTTGCCGGTTCAAAAGCGGCACTTTCGTGACGAGATACTCCCGCTCCGCGCCATCTGCGCCGCTCAGCGATTCCTCATGCTCAAACAGCGGCGTTCGCGTCTGAAAAACCTGCTGATCGCGCGCCTCATCCTGCGCGGCCGTGGCTTCGGGAAAATAATCGAACGCCGTTCTGTCGTGCAATTCATGCGGATCGCTCGCGCCGACAAACGTCGCATACGCCCGATTGCTCAACAAAAAGCGGCCTTCCAGATTCTTCACGTAGATCAAATCCGGGATATTGTCAATAAGCGCGCGAAGTAGATTCCGCTCGTCAGCAAGGGCTTTTTCAGCCTCTTTGCGGTCGGTGATGTCCTCGCAGGTCGTGATAATCGCAATCGGCTCGTTCGCCTCGTCTCGCACAACGTCCGACATCAGATGCACGGGAAACGGGCGGCCGTCTTTTCTGACGTTGATGGTTTCCCGAATCCAGCCTTTCATCGCGGACACTTCTTCGAGCGTCCGGTGCGTCCGACGCTGCGGCGGGGCAAACAGAACGGCGTCGTTTCCGAGTAATTCTTCGACCGTGTAGCCGTGCATTTCGGCGTCCGCCGGGTTCGTGTAAATAATTTTCCGGTCAGGATTCGTAATCGTCACGCCCAAATGCACGGTTTCGATGGCGTTTTCCAGAATGCGCGATTTGCGGGCAATCTGCTTGCGGGTTTTGCGCTCATGCTCCAACGCATGCAGCGTGTCGCGGAGTTTGGCGGTTATCGCGTCAAATTGCTGTCGCAGCGCGTCTTTTTCGAGGCATTCGCGCTGTTCGATGAGCAACAGATGGCGCGCGCCACACGTCACGGCGGAGGCTTTGAGCGTCAGTGCCGCGCCAGACGGGTCGCGTTCCATCCAGAGCGGCGATTCCAAGCGCGACGCGTCCGAGCGTCCCCACCACGCGCCTGCCTCTTTCAGAAAATCTCGCAGCGCGGGAAAACGCGCGTCGGGCAGAAACAGGGCGGCGTCGGTTTCCGGGCAGATCGCCCTGAACCACGCGGGAACGGCGTCAAGCGGCGCGAAAGAGCCATCATCGAGCCGCTCAAAGCCCATGATGTTCATGGCAAGCAACAATTCCCCGATGTGCGGGTCGTTCACTGGTCGTTCCATGTCCGGTCAAAACCTGTCAGGTCTCCCATGCGCAGCATTATTCAATAGCATGGCATGTCATCAACGACTCTTCAATGAATTGCGTTCTTGCGATTCACATTATGCGCACGCGCGCGGTTGTCAAATGAAACTTGCGCAATTCAGGATTTTTAGCGGGGATAGGGCGGCTTCTCAATTGCGGCGAGGCGGAACATTGCTCTCAAGCGGGCGCAAAAGGGTGTAAATATAATGCGATTCCGGCTTATAGGTTTTATACCGCGCTAAAATTTCCTCGGCGCGGCGAAAGGCGGCCTCAGATTCGGCGGCCTGCCCAAGAAAGGCGTAGAGTTTCCCTAACATTTGATGCGCGCCGACAAAATTCGGCTCAATGGCGACTGCCGTTTGAAGCAATTGCAGGGCGCGAGGATAGTCTTGCACATCCGCGCACACCAGCGCGGCGGAAAACGCGATAAACGGATTGAACGGATTGCGCTGCCGCGCAAGCTGGTACGCTCTCAGCGCGTTCAGCGCGGCGCGTTTCGGCTGAGGCGCGGTCTGGTAAAATTGCTCTTTATAAAGCATTGCCAGGCTTTCATAAAAAATATAGTTGACGGGATTGGCCTGAATCGCCTTGTAAAAGGCTTTTTCCGCCTGCTCGAAAATGAGCGGATCGTGCGTTCGCTCGAAGAGTTCGAACGAGAACATAGCCAGGCTGTAATGATAGTTCGCGTGAATCGGAATCAGTCCGATAGCCGCGTCAAGATGGCGCAGCGCGCTCGCGCGGTCTTTCCAGCGCAGCGCCTCGTTGTAGCGCAGATATTCGACATGCCCGAAAAGCGGGTAGCCGATAATCCAGATCAAAATGTAGCTTTCAATCAGCCCCAAGAGCAGATACCAGCGCCACGATGCCCGAAATTCAAGGGTTTTCTGCCGGTAACGATCCGCGCCGTCAACGATGATGGCGGCGAGGATTGTCGTAAAAATGGCAATGGCCGGAGAAATCAGCAGGTTCGAGAATTGCGCTTGCGCGACGAGGCCAAGCATTCCGGCGAGCGCGGCCATGCTTTCCCAATCGCGCATGCCGAAGCGCAACTGCCGCAAGCCGTATCGGGCGAGAACGGCCAGCCCCGCAAGAAAAATCAGCAGCCCAATCCCCCCGGTTTCCGCGCCGACTTGCAACATATCGTTGTGCGCGCCGTTGATGTTTTTCCCATACCGCGCCACCCCATGTTCGACCGGAAAATTATACGGCTTGATGTAATAGTCGAACATGCCCAAGCCGACGCCGAACACGGGATGATCGCGCATCAATTTCGCGCTACTCGTCCAGATGCCGATCCGCTCGTAGGCATACGGGTCGCCGCGTTTTTGAAACTTCTGGAGCAAGCTTCCGCCGGGCAGCGGCAGCGCAATCAGCAGGCCGCAGAGCAGCAGAAAGCCGATGACAAGGCGTTTGCTGCGAAACGCGGCTAAAAACAGGCCAGTCACGACAAGGCTGACGAGCGCGCCGCGCGAAATGTGTTTCGCAAAGAGCGTGAACAGCAGAAAGACGAGCAGCGCGAACGCGAGCAGCCGTTCTTTGGCGGCTTGGCGCGAGAAAAACGACCGGGCTTGCGAGCCGAACAGCAGGAAGGCGGCGGCGATGTTCACGCCGAACATGAGGGCGCAGGCGAACAGATTGGCGTTTACCAAATCGGCCTGCAACAACGCGGTGCGGTGCGCCAGCCGCCATTGAGCCACCCACGAAAGGCCGGGAGGCTGCGCGTCCAGCAGCCACCAGCCGAACGCGGCTTGCAGCGCCGCGCTTGCCGCCAGCGTGAACAACAGCACTCCCCGCGCGCGTTGCAGCGGAAAGAGCGAGCGCATGAGATAAAACACCGCGACGCAGGCCGCGATTTTAATCAATTCGAGAATCGTCGCGTATTTATATTCCGAGCGCGACAGCGACACCAAGCCCCAGAGCATCGCCGCGAACACAACCGCGTCAATGCGATCCGTAATCAGCGTCACTTTGCCCTGCCGGAGAACATGAATCGCCCAGACGAGCGAGCAGGCCAGCAGCAGCGCCTGCGCCAGCCCCTGCCCAATGTAATTGTTGCCCCCTTCGTCAAACGGAACGAGCAGGATGAGCAGCATCATGCCCGCCAGCAACGCCCGTTGAATCGGGGTTTTTTCCGCAAACGCTTTGATATTCATAGCTTGCCGTAGAGACGCGGCCGTAGGGGCGTTCAATTGAACGCCCCTACGCGGGCGGCGGTCAGGGCTTCGAGATAAATCTGTTTCAGCGTCATGCTCGGATGTTCCTGCGCTAACCGGCGGCAATCGTCATATTCCGGCATGGCGTTCACGATGCGCGAGCCGAGGCGCGAGACTTTGATCGTCACCGTCCCGGCGGACGTTGCGACGGTCTGAAATTCGCGCCGCGCCTTGATGCGCGGCGTTTCATGCCATCGGACGCCGATGCTCGTGCTTTCCGTCAAAATCACTTCCGCCACCGCGTCGCGCTTTTCGGGCGGCAGCACGACGGTCAGCAGCGCGCCGGGGCGATTCTTTTTCATCATGACCGGCGCGGTGAACACTTCGAACGCGCCCGCCGCGTAGAGCTTCTCGAACAGATAGTCGTACCACTGCGGATTCATGTCGTCAATATTGGTTTCCATGACCGTCACAAGGTCGGAATCGTAGGATAGCGGCGCAGCGGCGGCGACGCCGATGCTCAGGCGCAAGACGTTCGGAATCGGCAACTCTTTCGTGCCTGCGCCGTAGCCGATGGCGGAAAACGCGCAGAGCGGCGGCGTTCCGAAATGCTGGCCGAGCGTGCTTAAAATCGCCGCGCCGGTCGGCGTGACGAGTTCGGCTTCAATCTCCATTGGCCGCACGGGTTTCCCTTTCAGCAGGGCGGCCGTCGCCGGGGCCGGATTCGGCATCGTCCCGTGCGCGCATTGGATGACGCCCGTGCCTTGCGGAAACGAGGAGACGTAAATTTCTTCCACGCCGAGGCCGCGCAAGCCAATCACCGCGCCGACAATATCCACAATCGCGTCTAACGCGCCGACTTCGTGAAAATGAATCTGCTCGACG
>CAZCGG010000099.1:0-15037 GCA_964498135.1 uncultured Candidatus Moduliflexus sp. | reverse complement strand
TATCGAAATATGTTTGGAGGTGTCAAGTAGATTCATGAATTTTGCGTAAGCCCTGTAAAGATACGAACACGAGCAAAGATATGCCGTATGTTATCAATAAACTGCATTTTCCTGTTGGCGAGAATGTTGCCAAGCCTTGTGAAACAGGAAACAAAGAGAATTGTCCGTTAGAAGATCATTATGTCTATGTCGGGACGAAAGGCATCTTGCTGGAAGTCAAGCCAAATGCCAAACAAGAAACGTGGTTCAAAGTCAAGTGGACCGTCACGCAGGGAAAAGAGGCGAGCGACGATCAGTCCGAGTTGGCACACGCGATCATCGGCTGGTCGCCTGATACAGACATTAAACCGGCGAGCGCGATGTCGCTGGTGGAAGTCCATATCATCGGCGCGCGTCTGAAAGCATACGCCTGATCGCGCCGTTTCACAAGGATTTCTTCTCCAAGCCGTCCGTTCTGGGCGGCTTTTTTTATTGACAGCGAGCACGTCAATGATGACGTCGTCACCGATGAGAAATATTTGAAAATGCTGACGCCACAGGGGTGAGGACATGATGACACGAAACATGACATGGAGTTTGCTCGGCGGGCTGCTGCTGATTGGCCTCGCCGGAATACTGATCAGCCGTCGGGCGGGGCAGCCGCCCATATCCGAGACGGCGGCAGCGGTCGTTGAGCCGACCGCCGCGCCGACGGAGACAGCGGCAGCGCATGAAGAGATCGCCACCTATCGGAACGAGGAATTCGGGTTTACGGTACAGTATCCGAAGACCGTGCCGTGCGCGGATGAACGCGATGGCGAGACCTGCGCAGTAGATAATATCTCGCCGAGGAACTTATCTTCTGTTGCTGTGAACGACGAGGTTGTGTTATTTCTTGAAGTACGAGAGCTTACGTTTCGCCTGTTTATTGAAAAAAAACTGCCGGAGTTCACCGATCTCCGCGCGTTTATTCTGCGCGAAAACCAGGACGCCAATGAAGGCGAAGAATATGACGACCAGATTCACATTGAAGATATTCAGCCGCTCTCCTGGTGGGATTATCCTGCGCTGGCGGTGTCTAAAAAACTCCGAGGGGAGCGATGGTGTTGATAAAGATGCGTATGTTTACACGCTGTCACAGAATTTCTCCTGTTCCTCGCTGAGTTCATCTGATACGTCCAGCAATGACCATCATGATGCCAGGGAACAAAAAAGAATTGCGGCAATACAGATGCTGCTGAACCATGTGATGTTTGAGAAGAAAGGAAGATAGCAGCGCGTTTTTGTTTTCTGACAAGAGCCCTGAAAAGCGCGGTTGCTTGTATTCGCATGAAATCGGCTGGGTGCAGGATAAAGATCTCAGGCCGGTTGGAGACGGTGTCAGTCCGCTCGTGCAGGTCGCAATCACCGGCGCAACGGTCAAACCGTGATAAGATCGTTATCATTCATTTCAAGAAAAGCCACCTGATACGGGCGATTTTTCTTCTTGTCGAACAGCGTCATTCAATCACATTTAGCTGAAACAGTGCCATCGCTAACGATGCGTTTGCAGCCGACTTCGAGAAGGGTTCGGAATAAAAATCGGTGGCATTGTGTCAATTTTAATTGGCCGCGCCCTTCTCTCGCGGCTGAAACGCCGAGATATGTCTGCCAAAAAAACCGTGCTGTTCGCGCAGCTTCCGATTCCGCGCCTGAGCATTCTCCACGAAGACCATAACATCCCGGTCGCGGCCTTGCATCTCCAAGCCTACCTGCTTGATCAGGAGATTGCGGCGCATTTTTCCTTCCAATTGCTCGATCCGTTCCTGCAAAATTATGGCTCGGACGAGGCGATTATCAGCGAGATGCTTGCCATTGCGCCGGACGTGCTTTGCTTCAGCCTGTTCTGCTGGAATGTCGAGCGGTCGCTGTTTGTCGCGGAGCAAATCAAACAGCGCGCGGCGGGGCGGCCTGCGCCCGTGATTCTCGCAGGCGGGCCGGAAGTGACGCCGGACAACGCGCTGCTGCGCCATCCGGCGATTGACGGCTACGCCTATGGCGAGGGAGAATTGACGTTGCGCCTGCTGTTGGAGGCGTTGCTCAAAACCGGGCGCGTGCCGCATGATTTGCCCGGCACGCTTATCATGCGCAACGGCGTTTGGCAAGCGCAGCCGCCGCAGACGCAGGCGCTTGATCTCAACGCCGTCCGGTCGCCGTATTTAATGGGGGTTGTTCCTCCGGGGCGCTGGCAGGAAATGCACGTCGAAACCATGCGCGGCTGCCCGTTTTCGTGCGGCTATTGCTATTACAATAAACAGTGCGGCGACGTGCGCTTTCTGCGGCAGGAGGCCGTGCTGGATTTGGTGCGCTATGGCCTGAATCACGGCTATTCCGGCATGTTTCTGCTGGATCCGTCATTCAACATCCGCCCCGATCTCGCGGAATTATTGACGAAGATCGCCGCGCTCAACCCGGAGCGGCGGCTGAAATTGGCGACCGAACTTCGGGCGGACATGATTGACGAGCGGCTCGCCCGCCTGCTTGCGGAGGCGGGCATGTATGAAGTCGAATTGGGCTTGCAAAGCATTCATGCTGACACGATGCGGCTGATTGGGCGGACGCAATCGCTGGACAAATTCCGGCGCGGCGCGCAAGCCATGTCCGCGCAGGGCATCGAAACGAAAGTTGACCTGATTGTCGGGCTGCCGGGCGATGATTTGGAGAAATTCAAGACGAGCGCGCGCTGGGTCAAAAAGCACGGCTTGGACGGCTTTCTGCAAGTCTTCTGCCTGAGCGTCCTGCCGGGAACGCATTTCCGCGCCCACGCCCGCGAACTCGGCCTGAATTTCTCGCCGCTGCCGCCGTATTATCTGCATTCCTCCGCCGCGTGGAGCGTCGAGGCAATTCAGGAGGCGTTCAATTGGACGGAAGAGTTTTTCGACATGACATTTGAGCCGGACATGGAGGAATCATGCTCGTTCGCGCCCACGCTAAGCGGGCGGCTGCAAGAAATCGTTGAGGCGCGCCCGGCGCAGCCGCTCGCGTATCCGGCGCGGGCCGCGAACATCACGACATGGCGCGTCGGCGCGATTGCGCGGGAAGAGGATTTGTTCGCGCATTTGCCGGTCATGCAGGCGTTTACGCGCAACAATCCGCATGGCGTCTATCTCGTCTATCTCGAATTGGCGCAGCCGATTGCCATTGAAGCCATTTTTGAGTTTTACGCGGCGGTGACGCCCATTCAACAGCGTTTTCTCGACCGCGATCTCGGCGTGTTAACCCGCGACGACGAGCCGATTTTTCATTATCAACTCAGCCTGCTGATTCGGGAAGCCGACCGCGCCAACTTCTCCGAACGTTACCTGAGCGCCCTGCAAGATCTCTTGCCGCTCGAATGGATCGCATAAAATCGTAGAATATTCTTTGACAGAATTGCCTTACTCGATTATAAGGAATGACGTTCACTTCCTAACATATTTTTACAACCCCCCCCCCTTGCCCCTCCAAGGAGGGAAATTGTGATTCGAGGCGATCAGGCGCAAACCTCCCCTCCTTGGAGGGGTTTTGGGGGTGGGTGAGTAAAAAATGTTAGGAAGTGAAAGGAATGACGTATTTTTTGAATTTCTCGCGCCAAGGCGCCAAGATTGCTGTTCAAAAATTCTTGGCGTCTTTGCGCCTTGGCGGGAAATCAAAAAATTTAACGCGCAAGGCTTTATTTCACGCCTTCGGCGTTCGATATTCAAGGCAGCGTCGTGTTTTCTACAATCATCACACCCCTTCGGGGTTGAAAATTATCGCCCAGAACAAATAACCAGAGGTGAATATGTCGCTTCGCAAAACGAAAATCGTCTGCACGTTGGGTCCAGCCGTGCGCGAGTTGGTAAGCATGAAGCAACTCTTAATCAGTGGAATGAACATCGCCCGCTTTAACTTCTCTCACGGCGATCACGCCTATCATTTGGAGATGGCGAAGATGGTGCGGGAGGCGAGCCGCCAGACCGGGATTTCCGTCGCGCTGCTGCTCGATACCAAGGGGCCGGAAATCCGCACCGGGCTGACGAAAGACAACCTCACGATCCGCTTGGTTTCCGGCAACCGCATCACGCTGACGACCGACGAGATTGACGGGACGGCGGAACGGCTGAGCATTTCGTATAAACGGCTGCCGGAAGAGATTTCGCCGGGCAAGCGCGTCTATATCGCTGATGGCGTCGTGGATTTGGAAGTCGAGCGCGTGGAAGGGACGGAAATCATCTGCGTCATTCGGCAGGGCGGCGAAATCGGCAGCCGCAAGAACGTGAACGTCGTCGGCGTCCGCACCGCGCTTCCGGCCATCACCGAGAAAGACGAGCAGGATATTTTGTTCGGCATCGAGCAGAATTTCGATTTTATCGCCGCGTCGTTTATCCGCAAAAGCGCAGATATTCTCGAAATCCGCCGGATTCTGGACGAACAGCATTCGAAAATCCACGTCATCGCCAAAATCGAGGACGAGGAAGGCGTGGAAAATATTGACGAGATTTTGGCGGTTTCGAACGGCATCATGGTTGCCAGAGGCGATCTCGGCGTGCAACTCAAGACCGAAGAAATTCCGCTCGTGCAAAAGCGCATCATCCATAAATGCAACGCTGCGAACAAGCCCGTCATCACGGCGACGCAGATGCTCGATTCCATGATTCACCAGCCGCGCCCGACCCGCGCCGAAGCCTCTGACGTGGCGAACGCGATTTTCGACGGCACGGATGCGGTCATGCTTTCCGGCGAAACCGCCTCCGGCGCATACCCGATTTTGGCCGCGCAGACCATGCACAATATCGCCCTCAGCGTGGAAAATTCGCATGAATACCGCGAAAAAATGCAGGTGTACGTGCATCAGATCGAAGAGAAAAACAACATCGCCACCGCCACCGCGCAATCCGCCTTTTTGCTCGCTGAAAACATCCACGCTTCCGCCGTGCTGACGCCGACGCTGCGCGGCAACACGCCGAAATTGATCAGCAAATACCGACCGTCGCAGGTCATTATCGCGGCGACGCCTTCCCTGCAAGTCGAGCGGAATCTGCTGATGTATTGGGGCGTGTACCCGATTATTACGGAAATCGTCTCGGAATCGGACGAAATGATCACGAACGCGCTGGCGATTGCGCTGCGGAAAAAATATCTCCGCAACGACGACCGCGTGGTGACTGTCGCCGGAATCCCCATCAATTCGCCCATCATGCTCAACATGATTCGCGTGCATATCATCTCGACCGTGCTGGCGAAAGGGACGAACGGCTTTGGCGAACTTTGCACCGGCAAGCTTGTCAAAGCGGCGGATTTGGGCGAAGCCGCGCTGAAAATTCAAGGCACAGGGAATGAAATTCTGCTGTGCAAAACGATTGACGCCGGGTTTAAGCCCCTGTTGCGGAAAATCAAGGGGTTGATTCTGGAAGAGCAGACCGCCATTTCGGAGGAAGAAATTCACATGCTGAACGCGCACATTGTCGTTATCAGCGGCGTCGCCGATGCGTTTGCGACGTTCGAGCATGAGTTGATTGTGACGATTGACGGGCAGGAAAAGCTCATCTACGAGGGCGTTGTCGAAGAGCGGGAACTGCCGGGCGAAGCATAAAAAGCGCGCGACTTCAAGACGCTCAGTCGCTCGAAGAAACTGAGCGTCTCCCACAGATGATGGATTTTCAACAGGTGATGGGATTTCTTGTCAGGCAATTTGCCGAACAGCGCGTAGAATATGCCGTGATCGGCGGGTTTGCGCTTGGCGCATGGGGCATTCAACGCGGCACAATGGATATTGACCTCTTAATCAACGCGCGCGATTTGCCCACGGTTGACGCCATTATGGCCGCGCATCTCTATCGCCTGCGGCATCGCACGGAAAACGTCTCTCAATTTGTGGCAGATGTCAAGCCGCTCGGCTCGATTGACCTGCTGCATGCGTTTCGGGCGCATGCGCTTGCCATGCTGCAACGGGCGCGACGGCTTCCGTTTTTCGAAACGCGGCTTCAAATTCCTGTCGCCATTCCCGAAGACTTGATGGGGTTGAAACTTCAGGCCATGCGGAACAATCCGAGCAGGCAGCCGCTTGAGATCGCGGATATTCACTTGCTGATGCGGCAATGCGCGGCGACGATGGATTGGGAACTGGCGGAACACTATTTCGTGTTATTCGGGCAGCAACAACTGTTTCAGGAGTTGCGGACAATTTACCATGCGGTTGACTGACGAAGAACAAGCGGATTGGCTGCGGGATGCGGAATCGGACGACCTGCGGCGCGACATGGAGATGCTGCGCGAATGGCCGCGCCAAGCCGCGCCGATGACGCTGGATGAGTATCTGCGATTTTTAACGGCGCTGAGCGAATGTTTTGGCCACGCTTGCCGCCCGTTTCAGCCGATTATCGGCGAACACTGGCTGCTGTAATCTCGGCGGCCGGAAAGAGATGGCAACGCCGTCAGCGAGGAGGTTCCTTGCTGACGGCGTTGTGCATTTCGAAGCAGGAATCGCATAGGGGCGTTTGTAGGGCGTTCAATTGAACGCCCCTACGGGATTTATCGCTGATATTGGGGCTGACACTGGGTTTGAACATGGGAAATAGAACTTGAAACGTCGAATTTTGAGGAGCATCCCGCGAAAGATCCGACGCTTTTCCAGAACCACTCGGCTCTTCGCAGGCCGTGTCAGGCCGCGCGATCCAGATACGCCTGATGCCAGATTTCAAACACCATCAACGCCCAGAGCCGGTGGCTGTGATTCTGCCAGCCGTTGAGATGCTCCATGACGAGCCGCTGCACCTCATCGGCCTGAAAATAGCCGCGCCGCGCGATGCGATCCGCCGACAGCGTCTCCAGCAGGAGCGGGCGCAATTCGTTCGCCAGCCAGTTTTTTATCGGAATGCTGAACCCCTCTTTGCCCCGCGTCAGAATCTTTTCCGGCAGCAAATCGGCCACCGCCTTTTTCAAAATGTATTTCGTCGTCATCCCCTTCAACTTCAATTCCGTCGGAATCGCGGCGGCAAATTCCATCACCCTGTGATCCAAAAACGGCGCGCGCGTTTCCAGCGACGGCGCCATGCTCATGCGATCCACTTTGACCATGATGTCGTCCGGCAGATACGTCTTGATGTCCACGTATTCCTGCCGCGCCAACGGCGTGACGCCCCGATTCGCCTGCTCGAAATAGCGGTGAATGGGCGCGTAGGTGTTGCCGCGCGCAAAGGCGTTCAGCAAATCGCCCGCGTACAGCCGCCGCTTCTCCTCCGGCCGCAAAAAGGTCATCCAGCGCGTGTGCATCAACTCCGGCGGCAGGCTCGCGCCTTCCACAAAACGCTTGGCGCGGTTGATCAGCCCTTTCTTTTTCGGCGACGGCGGAAGCAGCCCCGCGACGCGCTCAATCGCGCCGCGCCGCAGCCACGCCGGAACATGCTGGTACGTCTGCGCCATCCGGTCTGCGATGTACGTGTCATACCCGGCGAACAACTCGTCGCCGCCGTCGCCGGAGAGCGCGACCGTGACATGCTCCCGCGCCATTTTCGAAACAAGATACGTCGGGAAAATCGAAAAATCGCCGAACGGCTCATCCAGCATGTTGACGAGCGTTTCCGTTAGTTCGATGGCATTAGGCTTGATAATCAATTCGTGATGATCCGTGCCGAAATGCTTGGACACCGCGCGGGCGTACTCCAATTCGTTATACGTCTGCTCTTCGAAACCGATGGAAAACGTCTTGACCGGCGCGGCGGAATGCTTCGCCATGAAGCCGACGACCGCGCTCGAATCAATCCCGCCGCTCAGCAGCGCGCCGAGCGGCACGTCGCTGATCAGGCGGATTTTGACCGCCTCTTCGAGCAGTTCTGCGAGCCGCTGCGCGTAGAATGCCTCATCGCGCTCTTCGGGAATCTCCGGCAGATTATCCCAATATTGTCGGAGCGTGATTTCCCCCTTCTCCAGACGCAGGAAATAGCCCGCCGGCAGTTTGCGAATCTCCTGAAAAATCGTCTCCGGCGCGGCGATATATTCGAACGTCAAAAACCGGTCAAGCGCGTCCAAATTCACGCGGCGCGGCACGTGTTCGCATTGCAGCAGCGACTTGATTTCCGAGCCGAACAGAAATTTTTCGCCGTCGCAGTAATAATGCAGCGGCTTTTTCCCTGCGCGGTCGCGCGCGAGAAACAGTGTCTTGTCGAGGCTGTTCCAAATCGCAAACGCGAACATGCCGCGCAGCCGATGTAGCACGTCTGCGCCGTATTCTTCGTAGCCGTGCAGAATCGCCTCCGTGTCGGAATGCGTTTTGAACGTATGCCCCGCCTCTTCGAGCGTCTGTCGGAGTTCCTGAAAATTGTAAATTTCGCCGTTGAAGACGATGTGCAGCGTCCCGTCTTCGTTCTGAATCGGCTGATGTCCGCCGGAAAGGTCAATAATGCTCAGGCGGCGCATGGCCAGCCCGGCGTCCGGCGAGACGTAAAAGCCCTCATCGTCCGGCCCGCGATGATAAATCACGTCATTCATCCGTTGCAGCGTCTCGCGCCGGATGGCAAAGCTCTCGCGCAATCGCACGCTTCCGCAAATTCCACACATAAATTTTTTCCTGTGAATTGATATAATGCCAGTTGTGGCAAATGACCATATTTGCCCATCACCGTAGAGACGCACGGCCGTGCGTCTCTACTTTCGCGTTATTCCTCGGCGGCGTCCTTTGGCGCGAGCGCCTTGATTTCGGCCGCCGCCGTTTTCAGGGCGTCTGACGGCGTGAGTTCTTGCTTGAGCGCGGCGTACAGATTGCGCTGCAAAATCGCGGACACGTCCGCGTAATTGGCGAGTTTCGGGCGAAAATGCGCCGTTTCCAACTGCGACCGCTTGAGCGGCATCGTCGCGTCCAGAAAATTCAGACCCCCGTTCGTTTGCGCGGATGTCCAGACCGGCATTTCGGCGGCGTAAGCGCGCTGCACGAGCGGACTGGTAAAAAATTGAATCCATTTCCATGCCGCGTCTTTCTGCGCCGATTTTGCGGTAATGCCGATGCCTTGCAGCGCCGCGACGGTCGCGGATTTGGCCGCAATCGTCCGCGACACCGGCAGCAGCGCGACGTTGGCTTGATCTTTAATGTCCGCGCCCGCCGCCGTATGCAGCAGCCCTGTTAAAAATGTCCAATTGGACGTAAACGCCGCCTCGCCGCGCAAAAATGCATCTTTCGCGGCGATTTCGTCATTCGTTAAAATATTCGGATCAACAAGCTCTTTATCAATCAGCATTACCATAAATTCTAAGGCGCGGAGTCCGGCCTCGCCGTCGAACGCCGGTTGGCCGTCCTCATCGAAAAGTTCTCCGCCGAACGCGCCAATCAGCCATGTAAACTCCGCGACTAAGCCCTCGCTTTGCCGCCAGGCGTCGGTCCAAGGATATTGCGCGACGCCTTTTTTCTTGAGCAGCGTCATCTGCTCCGCCATTTCCTCCAGCGTGACTGGCGCGGCTTTCAGGCCGACTTTTTCCAGCATCGCCTCATTATAAAAAAACAGTTGCACATTCACCAAAAACGGCACGCCCCACGTCTTTTTTTGATCTTTAAACGCTTTCAACAGGGCGGGCGCGAGGTCTTTGCGCATGGCGGCGGTCAGGTAATCATCCAACGGCGCCAACAGCCCTTTTTTTTCAAGTGCGGCGAGTTGCAATTGATCAAACGTGATGACATCGTAGGCGCTTTCGGGATCGGTGATGCTTTGCAAGCGCTCCTGTGGATCGGCCATCACGATTTTGACGCCGATACCGGTGAGGTCTTTGAACAGGCTCGCCAAGGCTTTCAATTCGTCTTCCTGATACCCGGATTGCGAGGCGTAGAGGGCTTGAATGGTCACATCTTCAGCCATCGCGGAGGCGCCGGTCAGCAGCGGCAGCATGAGGAGGCTGAGCGCGAAATTGCGGATTTTCATACGTGCGTTTCTCCCATAGACAGAAAATTTTCATCCGTGCGCGCAAAACGCCTCAAGAACGTTTCGCGCGCGAATCAGTGCGGTAACGCAGGAAAGTCAAATGAAGGCGGCGAAATTTGTCAAGAACACAACGCCATTGAAATGCTGAAATCTTTCAGTTCTTGCGCGAAGAAGATTTCTCCCTGCACTTTTTTCTTGCCATTCTTCGCCAGTGTTCATACTCTGCATGGAAAATGAGGTTGCGCGGAAGCGTACTGTTGACGGTAAGCTGTCAGACACCTTCAAGGTGTCTGACAGCGTGTTCCTCGGACATTCTCAATACGGCAGAAACAAGGGAGAAGCGTTGTGAAATCAATCAATACGATTCTGATTGTTGATGATGACGTGGGCGCGAGAAATATTTTGGAAGCGCTGTTAGCGCGTGAAGGGCATCGCTTGGAATTTGCGGTCTGCGGGCGGGAAGCGTTGGAAAAAGTGCAGCATCTCACGCCCAGCTTAGTGCTGCTGGATGTCATGATGCCGGAAATGGACGGATTCGAGGTCTGCCGGCAGTTGCGCGCCATGCCCCGCTTGGCGGAAGTCCCCATCATTATCATCACCGCGCTGGACGACAAAGAATCCAGATTAGAGGGGATTCACGCCGGAGCGGATGATTTTCTTTCGAAGCCGTTCGACCGCGAGGAACTGCGGGCGCGCGTCCGCACGATTCTCCGCCTGAACCGCTATCGCCGACTGCACGCCGAACGCGAAAAATTCGAGTGGGTGATTCAACACGCGAATAACGGCTATGTCATCATCAATCAGGACGATGACGTGCTGTACGCCAATTCGCATGCGCGGCTGTATCTCAACCTGCCTCATGAAAATGTCGCCCGCCCTTCGGAGCGCGAGAGCGGGCGCGCCGAAGGGAAATTTCTGGAGTTGATTCGCCCCATGTATCGCGCCGAGCCGCAGGAAGCGTGGCGATGCTGGCCGGACGCGCCGGAAGACGGCGCGGAGTCGCTCCGGTATCTCGTCCGCCCCGAAACGCCGACCTCCGAGTCGTTCTGGCTGCAAGTCGAGGTCTTGGACGTGGCCGCCTCGCTTGATGACGAAAAATTGATTCGGCTGACTGACGTGACCTCGAACATGAAAGCGCAGCGCAATCGCTGGGGCTTTCATACGATTATCTGCCATAAGCTCCGCACGCCGTTAGTCGGCATTCTCGGCAGCATGGAATTTTTATCGCAGCAAGTCGAACACTTGACGACCGCCGAAATTCTCGAATTCGTGCAGATGTCGTATGCCAGTGTGCGCCGCCTGCACGGAGAAATCGAGGACGTGCTGCAATATTTGAGTGCGCCGGGGATGGTTCACGCCGATCCGATGCCGTTCTCGGAATTATCCAAGGCCATCAGCCGCATGGCCGACAGCCTGCATTTGACGACAATTCAGGTCACTGTCGCGCCGCCCGCGCAGGATGTTTGGCTCATGCTCTCGCAACGGGCGATTGAGTTGATTTTCTTGGAACTGCTGGAAAATTCGGTCAAGTTTCATCCGACGCACGCGCCGAAAGTCACAGTGGATGTGACGTTCATCAGAGAGCGGACAGTCGGCATTCGCTTTGCCGATGACGGCGTGACGCTCTCTCCAGGCCAGCTTTCGCAGATGTGGATGCCCTATTATCAAGGCGAAAAGTATCTCACCGGCGAAGAGGAAGGAATGGGGTTAGGGTTGGCGATGGTGTCGAGCATGATTTGGGAAGTCGGCGGAACGTGCCAATCGTATAATCAGCAGCCGCCGCCCGGCATCGCGGTTGAACTCACGATGCCGTTCATCACGATAGACGACATCAAACAACAACGATGATTTATTTATAACGTATGTGACGCATTCCCCTCTTGGGATGGGTCAGGGGTGGGTGGCGGCATTTCCGTCGTCTTCATGTCAGCAACCCACCCCCAGCCCCTCCCAAGAGGGGGGTTCGTCAAATCTGCTGCGTAACGTGAGTTCATAACCATTCATAACACCTGACAGGTCTTCAAGAACTGTCAGGTGTGCGTTCAAAAGAAGGAGTATTTGGCATGATGTCAGAACATGTTCATGCGCCTGCGCAGGAATTTGAATATCAGGCGGAAATGAAACAATTATTGCATTTAATCGTGCATTCGCTTTACACGCACCCGGAAGTGTTTTTGCGGGAATTGATTTCCAATGCGTCCGACGCGATGAATGTCGTGCGCTTCCGGCAATTGACCGACACGACGATGATTGACCGCGACGCGCCGCTTGAAGTGCGCATCACGATGGACAAAGACACGCGGGCGTTCAGCATCGAAGATACCGGCATCGGCATGACGAAAGAGGAGTTAATCAACCATATCGGCACGATTGCCCGCTCTGGCACGCTGGCGTTTTTGCAGCAGGTGAAAAAAGATCAAAAATCCCTTGACGGCGATTTAATCGGGCAGTTCGGCGTCGGATTTTATTCGACGTTCATGGTCACGGATGAAGTCACTATCGAAACCCGCCACGCCAACCAAGATTCCGTCGGCTATCGCTGGAAATCGCTCGGCGAGGGGAAATTCAGCATCGAAGAACTTGACCGCGCGAAACGCGGCACGAAAATTTCGTTCGTGTTGAAAGAAGAATCGAAAGAGTTCGCCGAAGAGTGGCGCGTCAAGCAGATCATCAAAAAATATTCGAACTTCGTGGATTTTCCGGTGTATGTCGGCGAGGAGAAGGTCAACACCGTTACCGCGCTCTGGCAAAAACGCAAAGACGACCTGAAAGAGGAGGAATTGAACGAATTTTACAAATACCTCTCCAACGATTTTCAAGCCCCGCTCGGCTATCTGCATGTCGCGCTGGAAGGGAGCGTCAACTTCAAATCGCTGCTCTTCATCCCGGAAACCGCGCCGGTCGCCCTGTTCAGCGAAAAGGATTACAAAGGGCTGCACCTCTACGTCAACCGCGTCCTGATTCAGGACGATTGCAAAGACCTGCTGCCGGAATATCTGCGCTTCATCAAGGGCGTCGTGGACACGGAAGATTTGCCGCTCAACGTCTCGCGCGAAGTGACGCAGAACAGCCCGGTCATGGCGAAAATCAACAAAACGCTGACCGGCAAAGTGTTAGGTCTTCTCGAAGATTGGGCGGCGAACGATGCGGCGAAATACGAGAAATTTTATCGGGGCTTCTCGCCGCTGCTGAAAACCGGCTTGAATACCGACTTTTCCAACCGGGACAAACTCGTCAATCTGCTGCGCTTCGAATCGTCGGCGACGGAAAAAGGGCAATTCACGTCATTCAAAGAATATGCGGCGCGCATGGCGAGCGATCAGAAGGAAATTTACTACGTCAGCGGCGACCACCGGGAAACCATCGAACGCAACCCGAATCTGGAATATTTCAAGAAGCATGGCATCGAAGTCCTGTTCTTGACCGATCCGGTGGACGTGTTCGTCGTGCCGTCGCTGATTGAGTACGACAAGAAGCCGCTTAAATCCATTGATAAAGCTGACATCGAGGTCAAGCCGGAAGAGGCGAACGAGGCGGGCTTGACGGAATCCGCGTCAACGTCGCTGCTGACCACGTTCAAGGAATTGCTGCTTGATAAAGTGGAAGATGTGGTGGCGTCGAAGCGGCTTGTGGATTCGGCGGTGACGCTGGTGGTCGGCAAAGAGGGGATGGACAGTCAAACCGAGCGCATGATGAAGATGTTCAACAAAGAGTACGCCGGTTCGAAAAAAATCATGGAAGTGAACCTGTCGCACCCGCTCGTCAAAAATCTGTGGCATCTGCATCAGCAGGACAGCAAATCGCCCTTGCTGAAAACGATGGTGTGGCAGTTGTATGAAGCCGCGCTGCTGCTGGAAGGGAATTTGACTTCCCCGACCGATTTCGTGGCGCGCATGACGGAAATTATGGAGCGCGCCACGCGAGCGTAAATTTAAAATAGCCGCCTTGAGCGGCTAACAAAAATAGCAACGAAGAGGAAAAGGGAACGAATTGAAGACGTGAGGCTGTTTGAATTCGTTCCCTTCTTTCATTCGATGTCGTTACGAATCGCTTATGTCAACCTATGTGCCTTGGGTGATTGAGCAAACCGGGCGCGGCGAGCGGGAATACGACCTGTTTTCGCGCCTGCTGAAAGACCGCATCATTTTTCTCGGCTCGCCGATTGACGACACGATTGCGAACCTGATTATCTCGCAATTGCTCTTTTTAGAGGCCGAAGACCCGGATAAAGACATTTATCTTTACATCAATTCGCCGGGCGGCGTGATTACGTCCGGCATGGCGATTTACGACGCGATGCAGTTCATTCGGGCGAACGTCGCCACGATCTGCTTCGGGCAGGCCGCCAGCATGGGCGCGCTACTGTTGGCCTGCGGCGCAAAAGGGAAACGCTACGCGCTGCCGCACGCGAGAATCATGATTCATCAGCCTTGGGGCGGCATGGAAGGGCAAGCGTCCGATATTCAAATTCACGCCGCCGAAATTCTGCGAACGAAAGATGAACTGAACAAGATTCTCGAACAGCATACCGGGCAAACGCTCGACAAAATCCGGCAGGACACGGAGCGCGATTATTACATGTCGCCGGAAGAGGCCATTAAATACGGCCTGATTGACGAAGTCATTCTGCAACGCGGCGAAGCGTCGCCCATAAAATAGACCTCTTGCAGAAGTCATTATTTCCCCGACACCCCGTTCGCTCTGAGCCTGTCGAAGATCGGATTTCAACGGTCACGCGCGCCCTTCGACAGGCTCAGGGCGAACAGAAGAGACTTTTGCAAGAGGTCTAATAGCGTGTCTGCTAAATAAATCTGTGAAAATGTGTGTCAATCTGTGGTTAAAGAATTTTTGAGAGAAAAGGAGCGTTATGGAACATTTTGAAAAGGCCGTCGAATTGGCTGACGGCGTGCATTGGCTTGGCATGCGGACGGAGAGCCGCTTGGAAGTCAACGTCTATCTGCGGACGTTCAAGGGAAACAATAAAACGACGAACATGATTATTGATCCGGGGCCGCCGGTCTATTTCGATGAATTGCACGACCGCGTAAAATCGGTTATCGGCGATCCGCGCCGCATCAATCTCGCGTTCATCAACCATCAAGATCCGGATGTCGGCACGAACGCGATTTATTTTCAGAAGCGCAACCCGAAAA
>CAZCGG010000098.1:3385-15589 GCA_964498135.1 uncultured Candidatus Moduliflexus sp. | reverse complement strand
CCCGCCGACACCGCCTCGAACAGCGCGGTTTCCAAATCATAATGCGCGGCAATCGCCTGCATCTGCATGTCATCGGACATGATCACGCCGTCGAACCCAAGCTGTTCGCGCAGCATGCCGGTCAACACGCGCCGCGACAGCGTGGCCGGGCGTTCTGCGTCAAGCCCGCCGTGAAAAATATGCGCCGTCATGACGACATCGCACCGGCGTTCGCGGATCAGCACGTGAAACGGCAACAGTTCGTCCGGCGACCACGTTTCGGTGACGTCAACAAACCCAAGATGCGAATCCGCCCGCGCGCTGCCGTGTCCGGGAAAATGCTTGAGCGCGCAGCCGACATGCCGGGCGTGATGCGCGTCAATCCATGCGCGGGCATGAGCAAGCACGCGCTCCGGCTGCGCGGAAAAACTGCGTTCCACTTTGCCGATAGCCGGGCTTTCCGGGTTGCGATTCAGATCAACGACCGGCGCGAGATTCAGATTGATGCCCGCTTCCCGCAAGCGTTGCGCGGTGATTTCAGCGTGTTGGCGGGTAAATTCAGGATCGTCCCGACGGCCGAGTTCCTGCGCGGAGATTGTCGGCGGAAAGCCGAATCGCTCTTTCAGCCGGTTGACGCGCCCGCCTTCTTGATCAATCGCAATCAGCAGCGGCGGATCGGCGGCGGCTTGCAGCGCGTGAACGAGCCGCTTGACCTGCTCCGGCGATTCGATATTCCGCGCCGGCGATTTCGCGGCGCAATCGTAGTCGAATAAAATGACGCCGCCGAGATGCTGCTGGCGAATTGTTTGAATGATCGGGCTGGATTCATTCACAGCAAACCCGCGAAACCCAACCATCAGCATTTGACCGATCTGAATATCTATGAGAGACATGCGAGGAAGGCGTTTTGAGAAGGGCAAAAAAAATAATCGGGGTGAGAGGATTTGAACCTCCGGCTCCTTGCTCCCGAAGCAAGTGCGCTACCAGGCTGCGCTACACCCCGAATGCGGCTGTTCTGTCGTTGCAATGCACCCACGACATATTTAGCGTGAAAATTTGTCAAGTCAAAAAATCTTTTCAAGATAAAAAACGCGCATTTTCTATCAAGACTTAGAACGACAGGCGCACCATCTGATTTGAAATGCCGACATTGGAAGCCGAATTCGGCGCGCGACCACCTCGAAGCGTTCTGCTGTCAGCAGGTCTTGACAAGACGAAAAATGGGGCGTTTCCGGCAAAACAAGCTCCGCGTCAACGGTCTTAGATGAAATATTCTGCGCAACGAGCGCGATGTGGGCGCGATCAAGACTCATGCGCAAAAATGCCAGCAGCGACGCCGGAGAGTCCGACATCAGAGGAAGAATCGCGCCATGCGGATGGAAGGCTGGCAAGGAGACGCGCAGGCGCAAAAAATGGAGATAGGCTTGAAAGACGGTGGCGGTGAGCGTATCGGCTTGCCGCAGGTCTTGCTGAAGTTCCTCGAACCAGATGCGCCCGCGATTCAATTCGCGCGGATTTCCGGTTTCAAAATAATAACGAAAATCATTGCGCAAGGCAAATGGCGCGGTGAAATAAATAAACGGAATGCCGGGCAGAGCCAACGCCATCGTCAGCGCGGCGAGGATTTTTTCCGGCTGTTGATCGAACAGACTGCTATAGGTCGAGATGGCTTCATAAACGATTTGGCGCGCGTTCCCCTGCTCGTCCACGATTGTTTTAAAGTTGACAAAACGCGGCTCCGCGCCATGTTTCCGCGTAAATTGCGCGAGAAAATCGGGCGGCAACTGGGAGGAATCGTCAGGAGAACGCTCGCTGCGCTGCTGGAGTTCCCGCATTCCGTGCGCGGTATAATAGGAGGCGACGCGCTCAATCTGCGCTTCTGATAAGACGGCCGCGCCCTCAACGCTGTGCGGGGCGCGGCAGGGATTCAGCGATGATCCGTCATGCGTGACGCCGCACACCACCGCCCAATTGACCTGCGCGTCCGGCGGCGCGAATTGCGCAAGCTGCCGTTGAAATGCCTCCGCTTCGCCGGTGAGCAGCGTATGCGGAATCAGACCGCATGGCGCAAAATTATACGCGATATGCGCTTGAGGATGGTCGGCCGTTGAAAGGTAGCGCTGGCTGTCCGCAAGCGGCTCCATGCTTTCGGCTAATAATTTAACGGATGGGTTCACCATTTCGACCAAGAGCCGGAAACATTCGACAATCCGGTGCGTATTCGGCAGATGAGCGCATGATGTTCCCCACTCTTTCCAAAGATACGGAATCGCGTCAAGGCGAATCATATTCGCTCCTTGCAGCACGTAAAACAGGAGGATTTCGGCCATTTTCAAGAACACGAGCGGGTTGGCGTAATTCACATCCGGCTGGTGATCGCTGAACGTCATATACACCCATCGCGTCGAGCCGTCCGGCTTGCGCACGGGAATCAACGGATGATGCGGGCGCGGGCGGTAGATATGCGGCAGCGCGTCGCGATTGAACTGCGCGACCTCTTCTTCGGTATCAAATCCGATAAAAAAGTCGCGATATTCGGGATCATCATGCACGTAGCGCGTGAACCATGCTGAGGCGATAGAGAGATGATTGGCGACGAAATCCAGCGCAAGATGACAGTGCTGACGCAGCGCCCGCACATCCTCCCATGTCCCCATCGTCGGATTAACCGCCAACGGATCCGCAATATCGAATCCGCCGTCTTTGTACGGGGAGACATAAATTGGAAGAAGATGCACAGTCAGATCGGAGAAGATCGCCTCATGAAACTGCTCGCGGAAAAATTCGGCGAGGGCTTGCAAGGGTGAGATAGCCGGATTTTTTGAGCGGAGATGGTCGCCGTAACAGATGAAAACAAGCTGACGCTCCGACCATTGGTTTGCCAGTTGCGCGTTGAACTCTGCGGGAAGCCTTGCCGCCGCTTCGCGCCATAATTCGACGAAGCGGCTCGCGATCTGCGCGTGATTCTGCGTCGGCCAGATGGCGCGCAAGAGGTCAGTGATTTTCGCCATCTGCGGCGGCAGCGACATCGCTGCGGCGTCGCGCTGCGCAGGAAGCGCAAGAAAACGCGGGTCAAATGGATAGCTCATACGATGCCTCGCGGACGTGTTCGCCTCTCCACGCGCCGCATCTGTTGTGGAGAGGCGTGGCGTTAAAACAGATATTTCACGGCGACAAACCCTAAAATCAAGGCGACCGTGAACGCGACGGTCAACAGTTCAAAATATTTTTCAATAAACGTTTTGATCGTCGGCCCAAAATACCAAATAATCCCGGCGACAAGGAAAAACCGGGTGGAACGCCCCAATAACGAAATCCCCATGAACGAGAGAAAATCCGTAAAACTGCTGCGCCAAAACACGCCGGACGCAATTGTAAAAATTTTATACGGAATCGGCGTAAATGCGGCGATCAAGACGGCGAGCAGCCCGTGTTCATTATACATGCCTTCGATTTTGTTGAAGACTTCCCAGCCGTGATAAAAATTAATAATCGGCACGCCGATCACTTCGTAAAATTGCCAACCGATTAAATAGCCGAATCCACCGCCGATGACCGAGCCAATCGAGCAGATGAGCGCGTAATAAAACGCCCGCGCCGGAATGGAAATCGCCAGCGCAATCAGCAGCACGTCCGGCGGAATCGGAAAAAATGACGATTCGGCAAACGCCAAAATGAATAACGCCGGCACGGCATACGACGTATCTGCCCAATGCAGCACCCAATTATACAATCGTCGCAGCGGATGAAACGGATTCCACGATGTTTTTTCGGTGTTTGCAGGCATGTTGGTTTGTTCCATATTTATTGTTCCCATCCTTCCTGCCCGATCAGTTTCACGAACACGCACGGGCAGGCGGTTTCCGTATGCAGTTGTCCTTGTTGTTTTGTGATGATATGCAGCGTTTGCGAGATGCGCGTTCCGACCGGAATGATCAGTTTTCCGCCCTCGGCAAGCTGCGTGATTAACGTTTCCGGCACGGCAGGCGCGCCCGCCGTCACCAGAATGCGATCATACGGCGCATGTTCCGGCCAGCCGAGCGTCCCGTCGCCGACGTGAACTGCGACGTTGTGGTAATGCAGCGACGCCAAGAGCGTTGCCGCCTGCGCCGCCAATTTTGGCAGCCGTTCGACCGAATAGACGCGCCGCGCTAATTCCGCGAGCACCGCCGTCTGATAGCCGGATCCCGTGCCGATTTCCAACACCGCGCAGTCGGCGGTCACGTCAAGCAATTCCGTCATGACCGCGACCATGTACGGCTGCGAAATCGTCTGTCCTTCGTCAATCGGCAGCGGGTGGTCGTGATAGGCGTTGCTCCGCAGCGACGACTCGACAAAAAGATGGCGCGGCACGGCGCGCATCGCCGCCAGCACGTCCGGCGAGCGAATCCCGCGCGGAATCAACTGATATTCCACCATCTGCGCCCTCTCCTGAACGAAATCCACAGCTATTCCTCCTGTTGTTTTCCTCGTTATTCCTGCGCCGAAAATTGTCAAATAAAAGTTGACGTTTCCCTTGACACATTCGCATAATCGGCGAACAAATACACCATTCTCGCGCCAAGGCGCAAAGACGCCAAGTATGCGGAATGGCGGGCAATTCTACAAAAACCTTTGCGACTTGGCGTCTTTGCGCGAAATTTTTGAACACCCGAAAAGGACATTCACATGCAGCCAATTATTCTGACGGGGCAGCAAATCGGCCTGCTCGGCGGGCCGCTTTACACGACGTACAAAGTGCTTGGCGCGATTCATCTCGCCCGAAAACTCGGCGGAAAAGCCGTCTATTGGCTGGAAACAAACGATGCGGATTTCAATGAAATCAACCACCTCGATGTTCTCGACGCTGACGGGCAACTGCGCTCGCTCGCGTGGGAGATGGATTCGCAGGGTGTTTCCTGCGGCTACATCGAAGTTGACGCCGCGCTCGTTGCCATGCTGACGCAGTTTTTCGACGCGTTGCGCCAGACGGAATTCACGCCCGCGCTGCGCGACATGGCCTTGCGCTGCTACGTTCCCGGCAAAACGCTCGGCGACGCTTCAATCAGGCTGGCGCAGGAGCTTTTCGGGCGGTTCGGCGTGGAATTATTCGATCCGTCGCAGCCCGATTTTAAAGCGTTTATCAAACCGATGTTGCTGCGCGAAGCGGAACATACGCCGCTCGACGGACAGGGAAATTTCTTCTGCATGGTTGGGAAAAAACGGATGGCCGTGTTCCGGGATGCGCACGGCTTTGCGCTGCGCGACGGGACGCGGGTTGCGCTGGAAGCGTGCGATCTCGTGCCGAACGTCAAAACCCGCAACATCTGCCAAGACGCCTATTTTCAGGCGCATGCCTACGTCGCCGGGCCGGGCGAGGTGAAATATATCGCGGAGTTAGACGCGCAATACGCCTTGCACGGCGTCCGCAAGGCCGCCGTCGCGCCGCGCATGTCCGTGACGCTGCTTGAGCCGAAAGCCGCGCGCCTGCTGCGCAAGCATCAGATTCCGCTTGACGACGCGCTGACATGCGACAAATCAGCCTTGCAGCAGCGTCTTTTGAAAACGCATGCCGGGTTTGATTTGAAAGAATTGACGCGCCGGACGCAGGAGATCACGACCAGCTACATTGAGGCGTTGAAATCCGCCGGAGCCGCCATTGACCGACCGTGTGAGCAAACCGTCGCGCAAGCCGTCAAAGAGGCGTTAGGCCGCCAGCGCGCGCAGGAAAAAGCCCGCACCGAGACGCTTCTCAGCCATGCGGCCAGTCTCTCCGATCTGCTGCGGCCGTTCGACAAGAAACAAGAGCGCGTCTTCAACCTATTTTATTACATGAATTTCTACGGCGGAACGGCCTTGCTGGATTGGCTGTTCGAGCGATACGATCCGGCGAGGACGATCTTAGAAATCGGGGCGTAAGCCGATTATGTCATGACTTCCGACTACATGATCCGCCAACTGAAGATGTTCTATCCATAAAGCTCGCTGTGTGTGCCAAGCAAAACGAACTCAACCGTCTCATCTTGCGCAACGATGTGAAAAATCGCTCTCCAATCGCCCGTGATATTGATGCTCCGATGTCCGCGATATTTCCCATGCAATTTGTGATTATGCAAGCAAGGATCAAGCCTGTTTACTCGGAAAAGATCAATTCTATCGCTGACGACTTCTTGGTTTGATTTCGGCGACTTGCGATACTGCTTGAGGAACGTGTTGGAAAAAACGATATTCATGGCATTTCAGCAGTTAGTTGACGTAAGAACTGCACCGCTTGCTGCGCGTCATTAAACGAGACGCATTCGCCGCGCTCAATTTCGTCATGCGATTGTTTCAGAAGCTGTTCTGAGGTTGGATTGAGAATCTCCTTGCCTCGCAACGCACTCTCTGCATAGCGAGTTTTCAAGAAGACCACAAAATCCTGAATCTCCAGTAGCACTTCCTCTGGCAAGCCTATTAAGTCTTGCTGAATTTCTTGAACAATGGTCATAAAATAGTCCTCGAAAAATAACAGGATCCAACGCGAAAAGTGAACATCGTCGTTTTATAAATTCAAGGTATGAACTATTATGGATTTTGTCAAGCGGATTTCCAGAAAAACCAGGGCGTTCAATCGAACGCCCTTACGACGTGGCAGAGCGGGTGGAAAAGGTCTGATACACGGGCAGCGAGGCCGCGCCTAAGGCCGACGAAAGGTCTCCGGCGGTCGCGCGAAGCAGTTTCGCCTGATATAAGCTGTAACGGTCGGGCTGCGCGGCGCGCACCGTCGTCGCTTCAAGCTGAAGCCGCTCAATCAGGTAATCGAGCATGGTATTCGGAAAATGCCCGCCTAAAAAGATGACTTCGGGGCCGATAATCGCATTGATCGAATCAATCATGACATCGAGGCAATCAACGGCTTCGTTCAGCCATTCCCAAAGATAGACGTTCTGCTGCTCGAAAAGCGGCTCTAATTCCTTCGAGCGGGAGATATGAATGCCATAGCCTTTCAAAAAATTATACAGAGGCTTCAAGCCTAAATGGTTGCCGACCAATGCCCGCCTGCCCCGGTTGGGATGGCGCATCCAGCCTAATTCGCCGGTATTCTGGGAAAATCCCTGATGCGGATGCCCGTCGAGAATCAGCGCGCCGCCAATTCCGTCGGCAAAATGAATGTAATAAAAATCACGATACGCCTGCCCCGCGCCATGAAATTGCTCGCCGGTCGCCGCCGCCATCGCGTCATTTTCAATCATGACGGGCAGCGCAAACTGCTCGCCGAGTTTTTCGCGGATCGGAAAATGTTCCCATTGCGGGAAATCTATCGGGGAAACAATCTGTTTTTCTCTGGTCAAAAACGGCCCAGGCATGGCAACGCCGATGCCTAAGACGCGCTGAGCCGTCACGGTCGGATGCGTCAGAAACTTCCCGACTTTCTCCGCTAACAGGGGCAGCGCAACGTCCGGCGGCGGATATTCCCATTCTTCCGACAGTTCCGCCAGAATCTCGCCGGTTAAATTTATCAGGACGCCGGTAAGATGCCGCCTGCCAAGCTCGAACCCAATCGAAAAGCGCCCGTTCGGATTCAATTTCAATTCAATTGCCGGTTGCCCGCGCAGCCCTTTGCGCCGCCCGATTTCGACGATAAATTCCTCTTCCAGCAGTTCGGCGGTGAGATTCGAAATCGTGGCGGTCGTCAAGCCGGTCTGCTGCGCGATCTCTGCGCGAGAAATCGGCGAGTTGCGGCGAATCACTTCGATAATAATTTTGCGATTATAAATCCGCGTATTTTCTAAGCGCGTTCCGGTAAGCATAGACGCAAGTCGTTCCTGAAAATAGGATGATTAAAAAATTAATGTTCTCTAAATTGAGCCGCATTGAGTTCGTTTTGTCAAGAAAATTTTTGAATTATTTATATTCTTAACTTTAAATATTTTATATTTATCACATGTTCACTTTCACATGCCCTCTATCGTAAACAGCCGCCCTGCCTAAATAAAGAGTGTTCGCGGCGCGTAAATAAATTGCGGCCTAAAACGGCTCGTGGCGAGCCATTTTCAGAGAAATTTCATTTTTCTCATCAAAATGCTTGACAAAAAACGCGCCGAATACACTAAATAAAAATAGTTAAGTTAATAGTTATCATATTAATATGTGATTTATTTATTCATGTTGCCGTTTTTTAACGCCAATGGCGTGACATGTTTGTAGAAAATACGATGCCAGAAGAACGAATGAACGCCGACGGCGTGGCATATTTTTTCGCAGGACAGATCGTGTCGCGCCTTCGGCGTTTGATAGGCATGACAGCGTCGTATTTTCTACAATCATCACCCCCCCCCTTCGCGGTTGAAAAATCATCGAATGCGTAACGTGATTTATTTATGAATCGAGCTTGCGAAATTTTACGTGACCGCAAGCCTTTTATATGGAGTATGGACAATGAACCTTTCAATTGTTGGCTCAGTGTTACCAAATATGCCTTGGCAAGATCGCCCCGCCGGAACGCAGGACGTGTTATGGCGCTTTCAAAAAAATCCGGTCATTCCGCGCAACCTGATTCCGACCTCAAACAGCATTTTCAACAGCGCCATCGTCCCGTTTCAGGGCAGATTCGCGGGCGTCTTCCGCTGCGATGACCGCGCCCGCACCATGAATATTCATAGCGGAAAAAGCGACGATGCCTTGAATTGGAAGATTAAACCGGAGCCGATTGCGTTTCTGCCGGATAATCCGAAGGTCTCTGAAATCATGCAGACGTTCGAACATGCCTACGATCCCCGCGTCGTCTGGATTGAAGACCGGTATTATGTCACGTGGTGCAACGGCTATCACGGGCCGACCATCGGCGTGGGCTACACTTACGATTTTGAGACGTTTTATCAATTAGAAAATGCGTACATTCCCTTTAACCGGAACGGCGTGCTGTTTCCGCGCAAAATTCACGGGAAATTCGCCATGTTCAGCCGCCCAAGCGATAACGGGCATACGCCGTTCGGCACGATTTTTTACAGCGAAAGCCCGGACATGACGCACTGGGGCTGCCATCGCTGGGTCATGGATCCGACGCAGGGCTGGCAAAGCACGAAAGTCGGCGCCGGGCCGATTCCCATCGAAACCTCCGAAGGCTGGCTGCTGATTTATCACGGCGTCCTAACGTCATGCAACGGATTTGTGTATAGCATGGGCGCAGCGTTATTAGATCTTGACAAACCCTGGCGGGTTTTGTATCGTACCCAACCGTATCTGCTCTCGCCGTGGGAACAGTACGAATGCGTCGGAGATGTCCCGAACGTGGCCTTCCCATGCGCTGCGTTAGTGGACGCCCCAAGCGGGCGCATCGCCATTTATTACGGCGGAGCGGACACCGTGACGTGCCTCGCGTTTGGGTACGTTGAAGAAATCATCGAATTCACCAAAAAGCACTCGCGAGTGTAGCCGGGCGCATTCCATCGCTGTTCGGGAATGCGCGTCTGGCTGCATTCCCGAACCACCCCAATTATGAGCAACACATCATTTATTCTGAGCCAGGAGCAACTGCTTGAAATCGCCCGGACGCTTCAGCAGCGCATTGAGGAGGGACTCAAGACGCCGGGACAGGAAATTCAAGCCATTCCGACGTACATCCCCGTCGAAACCATTCCGCACACCGGGCGCGCCTTAGTCGTGGATTTCGGGGGAACGAACCTCCGCGCCGCCGTCGTGTCGCTCCACGAAGGCAAATTAACGATGGAAAAAGGCCCGGCCACGTCCGCCATTCCATTGCAGCGCAATGTCGCAATGGATCGCGATCTGTTTTTGGATTACGTGACGGAACTAATCGCCTCCATCGATCCGCCGCAGGATTTGCCGTTCGGGTATTGCTTCTCGTATCCGACGCTTTCGACGCCGGACGGCGACGCGAAGCTGATCAAATGGACAAAAGAAGTGTTCGTCAACGATACCGTGAATGAAAAAGTCGGCGAGATGCTGCTGAAACATCTGGCCGCATTCCGCGCGCCGGTGAAATGCTCGAACGTGGCGGTGGTCAATGATACCGTTGCGGCCATGTTGGGCGGATTGACGGCGGAAGATGCCGACGGCTACATCGGCTTGATTGTCGGAACAGGCACGAACATGGCTCTCGTGCTGGACGCGAAAGCCGTGCCGAAACTGCCGAAAGAATTGAATTGGCATTGGCCGCTGCCGATTAACTTGGAATCTGGGAATTTCCGCCCGCCGCACCTCACCACGCACGATGACCAATTAGACGCGCAATCCGAAAACCCGGGGCAGCAACGCTTCGAAAAATCGGTGTCCGGCGTGTATCTCGCCAAACTGCTGAAACTTGCCTGCCCAGAAAGCGAAATTGACGTGGCAATCGGCGCGAAAGCGGTCGTGGAATTGGCCTATCATACGCCGGATGTCGATCTGCATGAAAAAGAAATCGCCATGAAGATTCTGCAACGGTCGGCGCATCTTGTGGCGGCCTCATTAGCAGGCAGCATCAGCATCATTGCCGCCGCGCATCCGTGCAAGAAAATCTGCATCGTCGCAGAAGGC
This sequence comes from uncultured Candidatus Moduliflexus sp., assembly GCA_964498135.1. Lineage (GTDB taxonomy): Bacteria > Moduliflexota > Moduliflexia > Moduliflexales > Moduliflexaceae > Moduliflexus. Next base: position 5,113 of record CAZCGG010000098.1, on the reverse strand, counting down.
GGCCTGTTCTGGGGCTGCCCGGATTATAAAGGCTGGACGTCCAGCATGCTGAACACGCTGCTCACCGCGCTTGGGCATGACCATGTTCAGGTGGACATCGTATCCGTGTCGAGCGCGAACTTATTAGGAAGCGCGGTCGCGGCGCTGTCGGAATTTCAAAGCAAATAACCCGCCGCTGGCCGTTTTTTGACACCTGAAAGGTTGCACGCCTTTCAGGTGTTTTTCTTTGAGGGGTTTGTATGGAACGTGTCATGGGACAGACCGCAGAAGCAACGCGCCGCTGGCTGCTGGAGCGCGGATTATTTGATCAATTGGCCGCGCAGATTCGACGCCCGCTGCTGCCGCTGCCAGATAATTTCAGCGCGCCGACGCGCATGCCCTGGGGCGGAAAAAAAATCCTCAACGAGTATAAACAACTGTTGCCGATTCGCCCCGAGAAACGCTACCCGATTGTCGGCGAATCATGGGAAATTTCGGCGGATCCGCTTGCGCCGAGCGAAATCGTCTTTTCCATCGGGCAAGACGCGATTTCGATTGATCTCATTCAATTATTAGACCTCTTTCCCGCCGAAATTCTTGGCGAGCAGGTTGCGCGAAAATTCGACGGGCAGAACCCGATTTTAGTCAAATTGATTGACGCGGCGGATCATTTGTCGGTGCAGGTGCATCCGTCCGATGAGTACGCCGGGCTGAAACCGGACGAATCCGGCAAGCCGGAAAGCTGGTATATTCTCGAAGCCGAGCCGGGCTGCGGCCTGTATCTCGGCCTGCGCGAAGGCGTGTCGCGGGCGTCGCTGCGCGAGGCCATCGAGCGGGAAGAAGACGTGTCGCGTTTGTTGAATTTCGTCGAAGTGCGTTCCGGCGATTTCTTCGTGATTGAGGCCGGAACAATTCACGCCATCGGCGCGGGCGTGACGCTGATCGAGCCGCAGAAAATCGCGCCGAAGCGGAGCGGCAAAACGTATCGCCTGTGGGATTGGAATCGCCGGTATGACGCGCAAGGGCGAAAAGACCCGCATGGCGCGCCGCGCGAATTGCATGTTGACGATTCGTTCCGCGTGATTGATTTTGACGGACTGCGCGGCGACGACTTCGTGCGCCAGATTCGTTCGCCGCAGCCGGTCATGCAGCAGAATGGCGCGAGCGTCGAGCGGCTCTGCGCCGAGACGCCGCATTTTGGCGTAAGTCAGCTTGTTCTTCAAGACGGGAACGCGCTTGAGCAAATGTGCGCGGCGAGTTTTCACGGGCTGGTCGTGTATGAAGGCGAAGTGGAGATTCGGCACGGCGGCCGCGCGCTTGCGACCGTGCCGCGCGGCCAATCCGCCATTATTCCCGCCGCAATGGGCGCGTATGCGCTCACCGCTCGCCATGCCAAAGCGGTCAAAGTCTATTATCCCGCCCAATTTCTTGATCGCTGATCTTGCGCGATAAAATTTCCCGCCAGATGTTGAAGTCTCTGCCTGCATTCCGTCGCCGCTTCGCGGCGCATATCCGCCCTGAAAGGGCGAAAGAATCCAGACAGAGGTTTCACCTCTGGGAAATTTGGGGAAATTTCAAAAATTTCCCCACCAGATGTTGAAACATCTGTCTATATTCCGTTGCCGCTTCGCGGCATAGATTCGCCCTGAAAGGGCGAAAGAATACAGCCAGAGATTTCAACCTCTGGGAAATTATTTTTCGAAATTTCAAAAATTTTCCAAAGATCTCTTGACAAATTTTGCTTATTGA
>CAZCGG010000098.1:0-3285 GCA_964498135.1 uncultured Candidatus Moduliflexus sp. | reverse complement strand
TTTTTCGAAATTTCAAAAATTTTCCAAAGATCTCTTGACAAATTTTGCTTATTGATTAACTTGACTAACATAGTCAACAAAATCAAAAAAGTCAAAATATACATTCCATTACGATATACAAGAAAGGATACGCATTATGAAACGATTTTTCAGCATGAGTCTCGTAGCAATCAGCCTGATGAGCGGGAGCATTCAGGCGTATGCGGAGCAAATCACGCTTCGCGTCGGGCATTTTCCGAACATCACCCACGCGCAGGGCGTTATCGCGCATCAACTTTCGCGGCAGGGCAAAGGCTGGTTCGAGCAGCGGCTCGGCGCGGATGTCAACATCGAATGGTATGTCTATAACGCGGGGCCGAGCGCGATGGAAGCGATTTTCGCCAACGCGCTGGATTTGACCTACGTTGGGCCGAACCCGTCCATCAACGCGTACGTCAAATCGAACGGCGAAGAGATTCGGATTTTAGCCGGTTCCGCGAACGGCGGCGCGGCGTTAGTCGTGCAGGGCGACGGGCGCATTCAGAAGCCAGAAGATTTCCGCAGCAAGAAAATCGCCACGCCGCAGCTTGGCAACACGCAAGATATTTCGTGCCGCTCGTGGCTGATTGCGCAGGGCTACAACGTCACGCAGACGGGCGGCGACGTGTTCGTCCTCCCGACTGCCAACCCCGATCAATTGGCGTTATTCACCAAAGGCGACATTGACGGCGTGTGGACGGTTGAGCCGTGGGTGTCCCGCTTGGAACTCGAAGCGAACGGCAAAATGTATTTGGAAGAGCCGGACGCGATTACGACCGTATTGGCGTCTTCCGTAAAATTTTTGAACGACCACCGCGATCTGGCGAAAAAATTTGCCGACGCGCATGCCGAATTAACTGCGTGGATTCAGGCGAATCCGGCGGAAGCGCAGGCGTTGATTCAGGCCGAATTGAAAGAAGAAACCTCGAAGGAAATTTCGACGGAACTGCTGACGCACGCTTGGCCGCGCCTGCATTTCACGAAAGACATCACCGTTGAGGCGCTGCAAAAATTTATCGCATCCGCCAAAAGCGTCGGATTTCTCCGCGAAGAAATAGATTTCACGAAATTAATCGAAAAACCGTAACCAACATTCATAATGGAACGGAAAAGTTGTCAGACACGTTCAACCTGTCTGACAACTCACCTGATAAAGACGATGACCATCAATAATATTACAATTCTGCAAGGGCATGGCAAGCAAAATCAGCAAGACCAGATTCATCGGATTGACCTGAAAATGGGCGACATCGTTTCCATCGTAGGGCCGACCGGCTCCGGCAAATCTACGCTCATCAACGACATCGCGCTGTTTGCGCATGAAAATACGCCGTCGCAGCGGACGGTCTTGATTAACGGCGAATTGCCGTCGGAAGAATACAAATACGATCCGTCGAAAAATCCGATTGCGTTCATCACGCAACACACCAATTTTCTGTCGGATTTGCCGGTGTTCAAGTTTCTGGAATTTCACGCCAAAATCCGGCAGCCCGGCATGACCGATTCGCTGATTCAGGAAGTGCTGGCGTTTGCGAACCAACTGACCGGCGAGCCGATTAACATCGAGCATTCGATGACCGAGCTTTCCGGCGGGCAGACGCGCTCCCTGCTGATTGCGGACGCCGTGATTATCGGCAATTCGCCGATCATCCTGCTGGATGAAATCGAGAACGCGGGCATTGACCGCACGAAAGCCCTTGAACTGCTGCGTCAATACAAAAAGATTTTCATTTTCGTCACGCACGACCCGCGCATCGCGTTGATGTCGGATTTCCGCGTCGTGATGAAAAATGGCGCAGTGCAGCAGGTGCTTGTCACGCATGCCGACGAACGGGTCGCTGTGCATGAAATCAAAAAGCTCGACGATTTGCTGCTTGAACTGCGCGGCATCATCCGGCGCGGCGAACAAGTGACCACCCGCTATATTCATGACCGGTTGTTGACGCACGGATATGCCGCCGTCGCGGGAGGTGTCGCATGAAACTCGTCATCTGCGCCGGGCCGCCGACTTCCGGCAAAACTACCGTGTTGAAACAAGTCATGAAGCGCGTGATTGCGCAGAAATCGCGTCCCGCGTATTTGAAAATAGACGTGCAGTTTGCCGATGAAGATGCCATGTTTGCGAAGGAATTCGGCATACCCACGAAAAAAGTTTATTCCGGCGATCTTTGTCCCGATCATTGCAACGTCATCGTGTTAGGCGACGCGATTAGCTGGGCGGAACAGGCGGGGGCTGACCTGCTGTTCGTCGAAACCGCAGGGCTGTGCCTGCGCTGCTCGCCGTATATTGACCACTCGCTCGGCATCGTGGTGCTTGAGGCGACGAGCGGCATGAATCTGCCGCGCAAAATCGGCCCCATGCTGTCATTAGCCGATCTCGCCGTCGTCACGAAAATTGATTGCGTATCGCAGGCGGAGCGCGAGGTGTTTCGCGCCAATATCAATGAAACCGCGAAGGTGACAGTCATCGAAACCGACGCGCTGCACGGCATTAACATTGACCACATCGTCCGCCAAATCGAGCAGCGCGAGGCATATCAGTCGCCGTCGCTGCTGCGCGGCAATCCGCCGGTCGGCACATGTACAATCTGCGTCGGCAAAAAAGAGATTGGCAAAGAGTCGCATTTTGGGGTCTTGCGCCCGTTGGAATCAGACGTTTTTTATCGAGGAGAATAATTTCATGCAAAACGTATTGACAGAATTACCCGGCAAAAATTGTGGTTTATGTGGGATGAAAACCTGCACGGATTTTGCGGAAATCGTGGAAAAAAATCCGGCGAGCATCGAACGCTGTCCGCACGTTTCCGCGTCGGCATGCTCGGCGTGCGCGCCGCAAATGAAGCCGAATCTGGCCGAGAGCGGGGTGCCCGAAGTGACATGGAAAGATCATCTCAATCGGGATTATGACTTTGTGTTGGATAAATTTCCGGGAGAAACCGGACCCAGAGAAACGATTTTGCTCTTCAACCCGGCGAACGTGGAAAAATTGCAGTTGAAAAAAGGGGATGTCATCTATGGGCGTCCGGGCTGGATTTCCTGCGGCTGCCCCGTGACGCACGCCGGAGTGATTGTCGAAGACCCCGATTATTTCAACGGCACGGTGGTCTGGTGCATTGTTGGGCCGATGTTGGCTCGGGAAAAAGGCATCAATATCGGTTATTACAACACCACCGCGTATGAAGGTGTGGTGAACACCTCCCGCGTTGAGTTGCAAATCGGCGTGCGCTATTATTTTCAGCCGCGTTACTGCATGCTGCAATGGCGGCA
>CAZCGG010000097.1:1380-15620 GCA_964498135.1 uncultured Candidatus Moduliflexus sp. | reverse complement strand
TGGATTTACGACTTCGCGGCGTTCGACTATTGGCTGAAACCGTTGGGGCTGCTCTATCTCGCGGCGTATCTGCGCGAGGCGGGCTATGTCGCGCATTTGGCCGATTGCCTTGATCGCTTTCAGCCGGATTTGCTGGAATGGCAGGGGCGTTCGACGCCGCATCATCGCGCCTGCGGCACGGGCAAATTCTTTCGACAGGAAGTTCCCAAACCGGACGCGCTGAAACATCTGCCCTATCATTATTGCCGTTATGGCGTCACGGAAGAAATTTTTTTGGACATGCTGCGCCGCGTTCCAAGGCCGGCAGCTGTGTTAGTCACGTCCATCATGACGTATTGGTATCCCGGCGCGGCGCGGGCGATTCAGCTTGTCCGCCGCATCTTTCCGGGCGCGCCGGTCGTGTTGGGCGGCATCTATGCCGCGCTTTGCCCCGACCATGCGGCTCGCGTCTCCGGCGCGGATTACATCCTGCAAGAGCGCGACCCCAACCGCGTCACGCAGTTTGTCAACGAACTGACCGGACACCAGCCCGATCAGCTTGCGCCGCGTCCGTTCCCTGAACATGCGCCGCGTCCGGCATACGATCTCTACGGTCAGCTTGCGTCAGCCAGTCTCATCACCTCCATCGGCTGCCCGTATCATTGCGCCTATTGCGCCTCGAATCTTCTGCGCCCGCATTTTATTCAACGGCCGGCCGACGCGGTGGGCGACGAAATCGAATATTATGCCGTCGAGAAGCGCGTGGCGAATATCGCCTTCTATGATGACGCGCTGCTTGTCAACGCCGCCGCCCATATCGAGCCGATTTTGGAGCGCCTGATTGCGCGGCGCGTTCCCTGCGCGTATCACACCCCGAACGGATTGCATGCGCGATACATCACGGATCGGCTCGCGCGGCTGATGTTTCAGGCCGGATTCCAAACCGTCCGGCTCGGCCTCGAAACCGGCGATAACGCCCATCAGCAGCGCACCGGCGGGAAGGTGAGCCAAGAAGAATTTCGGCAGGCCGTAGATGCCTTGAAACGGGCGGGCTTCCGGGGGCGTCAAATCGGCGCATATCTGTTCGCCGGATTGCCGGGGCAGGAGCTTGCGGAAACCGAAGCCACGATCCGATTTGTCAATTCGTTAGGCGTGTTGGCGAACATCTCGGAATATTCGCCGATTCCCGGCACGGCGGCGTGGGACGCATTAGAGCGTGAGGGCTGCGTCAGCCGCGACGACGATCCGCTCCTGCACAACAACACAATTTTTCTCTACATGAAACAGCGTTATGCCGTTGAGCAGATTCAAGCCCTGAAAGATTTAGCGCGCAGCCTCAACGCGCCGATTAAAGCTGATGCATCATGAAACGACATTTTCAATTGGTGGTTCGACAGGCTCACCACGAACGCGGACGTGTTGGAAATGCTCGTTCCACGCTCGGCGTGGAATGCCAATATTCGCCGTTCTGCGGCAGACGAAACGCGGAGCGTCTGCCCAGCCGCATTCCAAAAACATTTTTTGTGGCGGCGCAGACAATCATGTAACCGCATCCCGCGCCGATTTTTTCTTGACAAAGCAGGCGAAATGGCGCGTGTGTCCTCACCATGACAACTCAAATGCTTGCAAAGATAGTTCAACGAGGAAAACGCCTTCTTCCTCATTTTTTTGTCGCTGTCTTGATCGCGCTGCTGCTGCTCTTGATTGTCAATGACCGGAATTGGCGGCCATTACAAGGCAAAGCGGACTGGCAGGCTGACTCGAATTACAGCCAAGCCGGGGCGCATTTTGCGATTGACCGAGACATCGAAACGTGGTGGTCATCCTATCTTGCCATGACGTTCGGCATGTGGGTGCAGGTGGATGTCGGCAAAATAGTGACGATGAACGGCGTCGCGCTGCATGTGACGGAGCGCAATAAAGACGCGCAGCCGCGAGCGTGGACAGTCAAAGTCTCGCCGGACGGCAAGGAATGGCAGCCGGCGCGCGCGCGCGACGCCATCACGAGCGGCAAGACGCTGCTGATTCCCTTCGATGCGGCGCGGGCGCGCTTCGTGCAGGTGATTCAAACCGCCGTCTCGGTCACGCCGTCCCCCTGGTGCATCAACGAACTCGATGTCATGCAGCCCGTGCTTCCCGTCCAATTCGTCCGCTCCACCTTAATCAGCGCGATTTTCGGCTGGCTCTTCATCATGGCGGCGGCGTATATCTCAACCCGCCCCGCGCTGCGCCTGCCAATTCGGAATGCGTTCAGCTTTTCCGAGCCGGTCAAGCCAATAGATGCGACGCTGCTGCCGGTGATGCTGCTGGCGGTGATTGGCGCGGGCTGGCTGCTGCGCGTGATTGCGCTGCCGGTCTATGAATTTTCGCCGCATGAATACGCCTATTCCAACCCGGCGGCGTTCGGGCAATATTCGCCGCAGGAGTGGCTGTCGGCGTATTTCGATTATTCCAAAACTGGCGCGTTTTGGCTGCAATTGCTTTTGATTCGCGGTCTCAATCAGTGGTGTCTCAGCCAATTCGCCGCATTTCGTCTGATTCCCGTCATGTTCGGCATCGGCGCCGCGCTGCTGATTTTTCTCGTCTGGCGCGGCGTGTCGCAGAGCCGGTTGGCGGTCTGGGAAGCGTTGACCGGCGCAGCCTTATTCAGCGTGGCGGGCTGGCCGATTCTTCTGAATCGCAACGGCGATTTCTTCACCGCGCCGCTTTTCTGGTTTCTGCTTTCCGCGTGGCTTTCTTACCGGCTGCTCTACCAACGCGGCGCGGCATGGCTGTTTCCGTTGTTCAGCCTCGCCGCCGTTCTCGGTATCTGCCTGCATCCCGCCTTGCTCCTCTTTCCGGTCGGCGCGCTGCTGTTTGCCGCATGGCATCTGCGCCTGTGTTCGCATGCGCCGGGCTGGCTGCAAGCTCCGCATGTGCAATCGTATTACCTGCCGCAGAACATCCGGCGGCTGATCGCCTACGGCCTCGCGCTGCTGCCGATGCTTGCGGCATGGCTGCTGCTTGGCGAGGGAAAAGCGGCGTTTTTTCATGTCTCGCCCGCAAATCTTCTGTCGGCGGCGCATGAATTTTTTGACGCCCTGCGCGTCTGCGGAATCGCCGGAACTCTCGGCTATTTCGCTTTTTTCGGCCTCGCGCTGCTCGGCGTCATTTTCGCGCTGGCGGAGCGCAGTCACGGCGAATGGTGGTTTGTGTCAATAAGCTTGCTGTTCGCATTCGCCCTGTTGCTGGCGTCAGATGGGTATATTTCCACCTTCGGCGTCTTGCTTTTGCTGCTGTTCTGTTTTTTGCTTTGCGCCAAAGGCGCGATGGGGCTGATCGCCTTTCTGACGCCGCGCGAGACGCATCGCCGCCGCCAATTCGCGCAAGCCGGATGCGTCGCCATGTTCGCCGGATATTTGGGCGTGTTTTCCATGAACAGCCTGTTTTGGGGCGCGGCATGGCTGCCGCATGACGCGCCGACATTGGCCGAACAGCAGGCGCGAGCGCAGATGGCCGCGCTGAGCGAGCGCATCCTGCAAGACCCGAATGATTGCGCGACAATGCTTGCGTTTGATGCGCGGCTGCGCGACATGCTGACCGCCAATTACCGGCTGCCCGTCGGCCTCGGCAATTTCGCCGAAGCCCAACGCTTCGCCGCGCAAGGCATGCTGGAAACGTATATTTTCACGGATATTGCCGCCGCCGAATCCCCTGACGTGGCGGCCTTTTTGCGACAGTATTACCGCGAAATCGGGCGCGGCGCGGGCGTGATCGCGTATCAGGCACGGCAAGAATTTCTTGGCCTTCCGCAGCGTTATTATTCCGAAGATTTGTTTTTCAACACGGGGTGGTACGTTGAAGATGCCGCCTCGACGCGCGGGCGCGTGCGCCAAACGACCGCCGCAGATGCGCCGGGCTTGCTGAGTTTCGGCCCGTTTTGCCGCATCTGCCGGCCGGGAAATTACGTCGCCCGGTTCGTGCTTCGGACGGATGAGCCGACGCGCGGCATGGCAGCGACTTTAAGCGTCGCGCAGGGGAATTATGATGTGCAGGTTCGTCGTCCTGTGCGAGAAGACGACCTTGTTCCGGCCGGAACGTATCAGGCGATTGACGTGCCGTTTGCGGTGGATTTTTCGGATTCTCCTGCCAACCGGATGAAACGGTATCAATTTTTGATTGAAGTGACCGGCAAAGCCGACTTGCGGCTGGATTATATTGAATTGCAAAGGGAGCTTGCCGAATGAATGCGTTTTTTTTATTTCAAACCGGGCGGATGCTGATTGTTCTTGTTTGCCTGCTCGCCGTCGGGAATCTGCTTGCGTACCGGCGCATTACGGCCAATCCTGCGCAAAAATGGATGGTATGGATCGGGCTTGCGGGGGCGGCCGTCGCCCTGCTCGCAATCATTGCGCTGCATTATTCGCGCATTCCGCGCGGCCTCTCTGCCCAATATTACGCCAATTCGACATGGACGGAAGACCGCGCTATCGAATTAGACCGATATTTTGAGGCGGACGGCATCGGCAAGCGCGTTGACCGATTTATCGATTTCAATCCGAACGATTTCAATGACCGGTATCCATTTTCAGGCAAGCCGTTTACGGTGAAATGGGCAGGCTGGCTGCATGTTCCCGCCGACGGCATGCGCATATCAGTCCATTCAAACTTCGATTCATGGTTGTCTATTGACGGCGCGTTGCGAGAACGCCGCGTGAACAGCCCAAACGCGCTTGATATTGGCGCGCCGGAAGCGAGGCCTTATCTTGGGAAGAAGGGCTGGTCGTTCGATGAACAGGCGGAAGATGGAGCAACGACGTTCGCATGGGCCGCAAACGATAATGTTGAGGTCATGCTCGGCATTGACGAGGTTGCTGAGTATGAATTATCGTTTCGCTGCCTACCATTTTCGCTGCCCGGCCGCGAACCGCAGCAAGTTCGCGTCGCTATTGATAAAAAAGAAATCGGCGCAATTTCGCTCAGCGAGGGCTGGCAGACCTACACGATGCCGATTTCCGCCGCGCTGATCGAACAGGTGAACACCGGCTCATTGCGAATTGTCTTTACGTTTTCCTCTGTCGCGAAACCGGCGGATGTGATTGTCGGTTCGAACGATGCGCGCGAGCTTGCCGCCGCGTTTGACAAGATCGAATTGCGCCGGAGGACGCCCGTTCTTTCGGGCAATCCGTTGTTGCCGAACACCGCGCTTGCGCCCGGGATCCATGCGATTCGCGTAGAGGCCAAACGTCTCGCCGCCAATCCATTTATTCAATTGCGCGCCGAATCTTCAACAGGGGGCGCGGTTCGGCCTCTTCCCGAAGATCTGCTTTTTCCGGCGCATCTTTCCCGCGAATTGCTTGCGAGCGACCTGCCGAAAGATCGCATGCGATTGAACGCGCTTGAAATATTTGAAATCTTGACGATTCTGGTTCTTGCGGGCGCGTTAGGTTCTGCGGCGATTCCGTTTGCGCGCCAGCCGCGCCAATGGGGTTCGCGGGATGCGCTTGTCATCGGCGGAATCTGCCTGTGCGCGTTTGTGATTCGGCTGTTGTTTATTTTTGAAATGAAACGGATTGATCCGAATTTTTACATCCTGCCGAACGGCACGGATCACCAGAATTATTGGTTTTTTGCGCGGGGGTTTTTGCGCGGGTATTGGCCGAGTTTGACGCGTGAGCCGTTCTTTCAAGCCCCAATGATTTCTTTCTATTTCATAGCCTGTTCCCTCTTGTTTGGCGAAAGCATGGCAGGGATTCGCGTTACGACGGCCTGCCTCGCAACGCTGTCGGTTGGGTTCACTTTTCTTCTTGCGCGCCGCATTTTTGGCCGCGCAGAGGCGTATCTTGCGGCGATCTTGTGCGCCTGCAATGGAGTGCTTATTTTTTATGACACGTCCTTATTGCTTGAACCGCTTTTAATCTTTCTCAGCCTGCTGGCCCTCTGGCTGATGCTGCAATATCAAGAAAATCTTTCGCGCTCGACGACGTTCATGTTAGGAATTGTCATTGGATTGATTTTCTTGACTCGTTCGACATTTGCGTTATTCCTGCCATTTTTCATGGCTTGGATGCTTTTCTGGCATGCCGGAACGCTCAAAAAGGCGGTTGGGCATTTCGTGATGATGTGCCTGCTTGCGCTCTTCGTAATTCTTCCGGTCTCAATTCGAAATTATTATTCAAGGCCGTCGCATCCGCTCGTCCTCTTGAACACAAACGGCGGCGTTACGTTTTGGATTGGGAACAATGCCTCGTCAAACGGAATGTATGAATGGTCTGCGCAATTGCAGGCCGAGACCAAAAAAAGGATGCGCGTCTTAGGAACGTCGTATGTAGATGAGGTGATTCGTTTTGTCAAAGAGCAGCCGATGGCATATCTTCGGCTGGAAATGAGAAAGTTCAAGCTGTTCTGGCGCGGTTACGAAATCGCGAATAATATTCCCTATTATATTTTTCGCTACACCTCGCGCCTTCTGCGGCTGCCATGGATTAACTTTTTGCTTATCGCGCCGCTTGGCATCATCGGGATATGTCTGGCGTTCCGGCAGTGGAAGGAGGCGTTCTTGCTGTACGGGTATGTCTTCGCGCAAATGATGGCCACGCTGCTGTTTTTTGCCTTGGCTCGCTATCGCTTGCCCGTCGTGCATGTGCTGACGATTTTTGCCGCTGTTGCCGTCTGGCGCGGCATTGAAAACATTCGCCGGACACAGTGGGGAACGGCGGCGGTCATGGTTCTCGCGTTCGTCCTCTTGTATGTGACGCTCAATTATCCTGATGCGGCAAGATTTTATAAAATCAACATGGGATCGCCCATGCCATTGTCCCGCCTGCTGCGCTATTGGGATTTATTTTATACATGGTAACGGATTGAAACCATCGTTCGAAATATGCTGAAAACCCACGTATTTTTTATTATTCCCGCGTATAACGAAGAACGCGTCATTGGCAAGGTGATTGAATCGCTGCGGCGGCAGGGGTATGAGCGGATTATCATCGTCAATGACGGTAGCGCCGACCGCACGGCTGAGGTTGTCGAACAGTATCCGGTCATGCTGCTGAATCATGTGATCAATCGCGGACAGGGGGCGGCGCTGCACACCGGCATTCGGGTGGCGGCTCGCGCCGAAGAGTGCGAATATATCGTCACGTTCGACGCGGATGAGCAACATCAATTGGATGACGTGGAAGGCATGCTGGATTTTCTCGAACATTCCGATTATGACGTGATTTTAGGGTCGAGATTCATGGGCAAGCCGAACGAAACGCTTCCGCAGGCGAGAAAAATCGTGTTGAAAGCGGCGGCGGTCTTTTTACGATTTGTCTATGGACTGAAAATCACCGACGCGCATAATGGGCTGCGCGTCTTCAGAAAATCCATCGCCGCGCAGCTTTGTCCGACGATTGATGACATGACGCATGCTTCTGAAATACTGTATTTGATTAAAAAATATCATCTGCGCTATGCGGAGTTTCCGGTTGAAATCATGTATTCCGACTATTCTTTGCAGAAAGGTCAGAAAACGTCATATTTTCTGAGGCTCGGCATTTCCACGATTTTTCATAAGCTCACCTTGCTTTTTTTTGAAAGGAAATAACGCGCTATGGTGCCTTTTCAATGGTTTCTCATCGGCATGGCGCAACTCATTCTGCTGAAAAAACTAGTTGAACGGTGCGTCCGAAGAACCATCAGCAGTTTCGATGTTGTCGTGTTAGCCGGCTTAGATATTGGTTTCTGTTTTTTGGTGATTCGCCCGCGAATTTTGGAACATCTTTCGAGTCTGGTCGGCGTGGCAAGCATTTTTTTATATGGCGGCATCCTTTTTCTTTTCTTTTTGGTCTTTAAACTGTTTGCCAAGCTTGAAAGAATTCGTGAAGATATTACGAAATTGAACCGCGCGCTGACCTTGAAAGAGTTTGAGGCGCGTCAAGCAGAAAACGTTCGGAGGGCATGAAACAATTTCAACATACCTTTGTCGTCTTGGCGTATCGAGAATCGCCATATATTGAGGCGTGTCTTCAATCCTTACGAGCGCAAACGATCCGAAGCGAACTGATTCTTTCCACATCAACGCCATCAAGCTTTCTCAACGCGCTGGCGCAAAAATATGAATTGCCGGTGGTGGTGAATCCGAACCAACAAGGCATTGCCGCCGATTGGTCGTTTGCGTACCGCGCGGCGCAGACGCCCTATCTGACATTAGCGCATCAGGATGATCTCTATTTGCCAAAATACACGGAGCAATGCCTGACGGCAGCGCAGCGTCACCCTGATAATCTGATGACCTTTACAGGGTATCGTGAATTTGTCGGCAACGCCTCCCGTCGTTTTTCTTTATTGATTGTGGTCAAACAGATGTTGCTTTGGCCGTTTTTTTTCTCAAATGCCTTGCATTCGCGCCGGTTAAAGATGGCGTGTGTGTCATGCGGCAATCCGATAGCCTGTCCAAGCGTCATGTATCATAAAGAGGCGATTGGAGAATTTGAATTTTCAAGGGACTGGCAATTTAATTTGGATTGGGAGGCATGGGTGAGATTGGCGCAGCGACAAGGCTGTTTCGTGCGTGTCACCGCGCCGTTAATGGTTCATCGGCTGCACGAAGATTCCGAGACATCTCGATTAACCATGAATTCGCAACGAAAAATAGAAGAGCTTCGCATGCTGCAACGATTATTGAAGCCGCCGTGGGCAAAGATTGTCGCAAAAGCGTATAGCCTTGGATCAAAATTGAATGCCGTTTAATATTCGGCATCTTCTGTGAACGTTGTCTCTCGATGAAGCATGCCGATTTGTGTTATTGCCCAGACTAACACAAGCGGGGTAAAATGAAAAAAGATGCGGTTTGCCGAATCGGTCAATCCGGCATAATAGGGTCCGGCAAAATAAATAATGGCGATAGCTATCCCTATTGCGGTAAACCCGGCCAGCCCGAAGGCGTCCATGACGCGCGTCTGCTGAGAAGCGGGGCGCAAGACCCAAATAAGAATCACCGCGCCGAGGATGAAAAACCAGATATTCCCCCACCCGCCATGCTGGTCGGCATCAATATTGATTGGATTAAGCCACATGCCATGCGTATCGTTCAAAAGGCTGAGCAGGCAGAGATAGATATTGAGAAGCATGTGTTCGGATTTCAATCTGATAAACAAGAGCAATGTCAGCCCAACTCCGGCCGGAACCAGCTTATGAAAATGGCGTAGCATCTGTTGTCCCGCTTTCCATCGGTTTGCTCGAACGCAGAGCGCGCTTGCGGCGGCTAACGCTAAAATGGCGAGATGTTGCGCACCAGAGCCAACCTTTCCTGCGTTCGTCATGCTGAGCGTCCAAATGAGATAGGTTGACCACAGCGCTGCGCAGAGCAGAAACAGAAGACTCGTCCGACGTTGATCTTGCGGAGCAATTTCTGGATGGCTGACAAAAATGCAGAAGATCGGAATCGCGCATAACAAGCCTTCCATGCGTGTCAGCGTAAACGCGGACAGCGCGATTGCCCCGATAAACAAGGCATTGGATGCGCGTTGAGCGATCGCTAACCAGCAAGACGCGGCAAAAAGAAACACATACGTTGCGGCGAGAAGATGGTGATTTGTATAAAAAAGCTGCCAGACGCCAACATACGACGAAAACAGGATGAACGGAGGAAGAGCCGCTAACATCGCCGCATACGCGCGAGACGCGGACTGTCTTCGCAACTCGCCGAATGTCACGTAACACATCAGCAGAATCAGACTGATTGCCGTATATTGCGGAAATGTTGCGAACACATAATCATCTCCGATTAACGGGCTTAACGAAAAAAGCGTTCGATTAAAGACGGGAACGCCCCCTTGAAGAGAAGCCGAAAAGCTGTTTTCGATCTCTAACATGCCATAGGGTTCAGCATTGACAACCATGATGTTGATATGCTTCAGCGCGACATGCGCCGCGAACAGAGCGCCCCAAACAGCCGCATAAGAAAGCATTTCCGGCAAGGCTAATTTTCGGCGATAGCGCGTTGCGCCAATGAGAAGAAGCGTGAGGCCGCACAAGACGATAAACGCGATTCGAACATCCGCGACCGTGAATGCCAACGGCTGATGAGACGAAAATGGGAAAAAATAGACGACAGCATACGACAGAAACCACGCGCATAATCCCAATGGAAACGCCGCCGCCGCGTTAAAGATCGGAAAATCCGCATTCAAAAAAAGCCGGGCTGTCGCAAGGCCGGCAAGAAAGATCACTGAAATAATGATGAGTTCATTCATACAGTTCTCCGCGAAGGCGTTCAGGCAGTTGGTCGAGAGGAAGAAAATAGAGATTTCGTTCGAACGGAATGGCGACGAGATCATTGTCTGCCGGTTGCTCAGAACGTTTCGGCGTCATCAAAAACAGCAGTTTGGGTTCTGAAGCCAGATCAATTTTATTATAGAGGCTTTTATCAAGTTGCTCGCCATCAGGACGGAATTTGAACGGGTTATAGATGAAACGATGATAGACGCGAGAAGGCAAACGCCGGACTTCTTCGGGGGTCAGCGTCAGTGGCTGGCGATAGATGTTGATGCTCCGCATGCCCGCGTGATGAAGCAGATTGTCGCGCTTGAATAGGTCGTCTTTCGGCAGCCATACGCTTCGTCCGGGATATAGGGCGCGCAAGGTCGCGCAAAATGCGTCGTCCGAATCCCCGCCGCCTTTCATGCGCAAAATGGTTGACATCTTTCGATCCGGTTTTGGCGCAAGCGGGCCGATGCGCCACGGCTGCTTTGCGATCAGCATGGCCAAATTATCCGCAATCACGATGACGGCGAATGCGATGAACACCAATTGCGCGGCAATATTAAAACCGATGCGGGCAGCATGCCTCCGCCGGTATCGCGGCTGGCTCAGCCATCCCGCTTTCATGGCGATCATGGCCAGTAAGACGCCCCATAAGGCAAAGTAAAGCGTTTTGAATATCCAGAAATGCCGAGAAACGGCTTCGCTCACGTGGGAGATCGGACGAGGAAACAGCGCGTCGGACGCAAGCGGCGTTGGCTTGCCCTGGGGCGGCGTCCAGAACACAGCAAGCTTATACGCCGCTTCAGCATTGAAATACGCAATGTGAATGCGGTGCATCCCTTTGGTTAATGAAACATCTCCCCACGCTTCTTGCGACGCATGCAAGCCCCCGTTATCAACCACAAGCTGCTCATCAATCTTCAGGAAAGAGCCGTCATCAGATTTCGTGCCAAAACGATAAACGCCGTTTTTGTCAATTCGAATCCACCCACTCCAAGCGATGCTGAAATGCTCACGGGGAAAGCCAGCATGTTTGATCAGGTTTTCGGCGAATTCCATATCTTCATGAAATGTCTTCTCAAGAAGAGAGATTGCTGGCTCGCCGCTCCAATCGGCGTTCGGATAATATTCCGCAATTAACCCGGACGCGGGGAAAAAAAACCAGCACAGGGAGGAGGCCGTGAGGCCAAGCGCGGCAACTATCATGCACGCATATTGCTTAAAAAAACATCGCAGGGTTTGTCGTTTCATGCGAGGCTCTTTGAAAAATAGATGCTCAATTAGTCAAGAAAAAAATTGACAGCGCGTTGCAAGATACGCTTGTGGCTTTGCCAGATGCGAATGAAACAACATGATCTGCGTTTGTGCATAATTACCGGCATTTTCCCGCCGGACATCGGCGGCCCGGCCACCTACGTCAGCCGTTTAGCGGCGAGTCTGCTCGAACAGGGGCATGAGGTCTGCGTCGTGACGCTCGGCGATGACGCGCAAACTTGGCCGTTTCCGGTGTGGCGCGTTTCGCGGAAATTGCCGCTGCCGGTGCGATTGGTATGGCTCTTTTTCGCGCTGCTGCGGCATGGCCGAAATTATCATGTTTGGTATATTAATGGCCTCGAATTGCCCGCGATTCTAGCGGGGAAATTGCTTCGAAAACGGCTGGTCATGAAGATTGTCGGAGACCACGCGTGGGAACGCGCGATGAATCAGGGCTTGACTGCCGACTCGATAGATGTGTTTCAACAGGCGCGCCAACAATGGAAAGTCGAGGCGCATAAATGGCTGCGCGGTTGGCAGGCGCGGCAGGCTGACGCGGTGATTACGCCAAGCCGCTATCTGAAAACGCTTGCGCAGGGCTGGGGCGTCCCTGAGCAACAGATTCATGTTATTTACAATGCCGTCGAATCGCTCCCGCCGAATTTGCCAGATAGACAAGTGACTCGACAGCGTTTCGGCATTTCAGCCGAGGGTTCGCTGATCATTACTGTGGGGCGGCTGGTGAAATGGAAAGGGATTGCCGAATTGATTCAAGCGGTTGCGTCGCTCGATGAAACCGTAAACCTCCTGATTCTTGGCGACGGCCCTGAAAAAAATACGTTGACAGAATTTGCAGAACAATTGAGGGTAACGCATCGCGTGAGATTTGGCGGCAAAACCGAGCGCGAATCGGCGTTAGCCGCCATGCGGGCGGCGGATTTGTTTGTCTTGAATACGCGCTACGAAGGCTTTTCGCATGTGTTGCTCGAAGCGATGGCGGTCGGCGCGCCCGTCATCACAACAGACGTGTGCGGCAATCCTGAACTTGTGACGCGCGAGCGGAACGGCCTGCTCGTCGAGCCCGGCGACACGGACGCGTTACGCGCCCAAATTCAGCGCGTGTTAACGCAGCCCGCCTTCCGTCAATCGCTGATTGACGCTGGCCGCGAAACAATTCACAACTTGACATGGGAACGTCTGCTAACGCAAACGCAGCCGATTTTGCTGAAGTAAATTATCAGGCACGTTTGAACGTGCCTGATAATTTTTTGAATAGATGAACATCTGTTTTCTGAGCAGCGCACGGTATTCCAATCCGCTTGATGCGACGACCGCAAAAAAATTTCAGACGCTTCTTGCTGTAGGCGACATGTTTGTGATCGGCTTTTCCAACACGCTGCGCCCGCGACGATTTACGCAGCATGCGCATTTTTGGACGCTTCCAGAACTGCCAGTCGCTTTGCTTCGCTACATGCTTTTTTTTCTTGTTGCGCCGTTGCTCTGTTTCGGAATGATTTTCCGGTATCGCATTGGCCTTATTGTGGCGCAAGGACCGTATGAAGGCGCGGCGGCGGCATGCGCCAAAATCGCGGCAGGATGGTTCGGGCGGCGCGTTATTCTCATTATAGAAAATCACGGAGATTTCGAAGAAAGTCTCTTTATGCAGCGACGGGTCATTCTGCGCCGTTTCTATCGAGCAGTCATGACTGTCGTTGCTCGCTTTGCCTTGCATTACGCCGATCTGTTGCGCGCGGTATCGAATACGACTCGGCAGCAATTGGAACGCTGGCGACCGGGCTGTCATGTCTTTCAATTTGTGGCATGGACAGACATTGATCCCTTCTTTGCAGCAGGACAGTCCAGAAAGAAGATTTTTTCTCCCGCCATTTTGTATGCGGGGGTTTTGATTCCAAGAAAAGGCGTGATTCATCTTATCAACGCCTTCGCTCGACTCGCAAACGATTTTCCCGCATTGAGTCTCCGTATTGTCGGCAAAGATGATAATCCTTCTTATACGAAAGAATTGAAGGCGCGTGTCGCGGCCTGTGGTTTGCAGCAGCGCGTCACGTTTGTTGATGCCGTGCCGCAACAGACCTTAGCCCGTTTTATGGAAGAGGCGGGGATTTTTGCGCTGCCGTCATATTCCGAAGGCTTGCCTCGTGTGATTTACGAGGCGATGGCGGCCGGATTGCCAGTAATTGCCACGAACGTCAGCGGCATTCCCGAAGTCGTGCGGGATGGCGTGACCGGTTTTCTCGTGCCGCCGGGCGACGAAGATGCGCTGGCCGAAAAAATTCGGTGGATGCTCGAACATGCTGAACAATCCGTAAAAATGGGGCAAGAGGCATACCTCGCGGCGCAAGCATTGTTCTCGACAGAATATTGGTTGAACAACTACCGCCAAATATTTAACGCGGCGCAAGCATTGCTTGATGGGAACGCTTCTCAATGAAACAGAACCTTCTGAACGGCATCGTCCGTTGGAATGGCGCAGCGCAGCCGCGCCGCCATGAAGACGAACATTTTCAAAATGATTGGCTTGATTTGACCGCCCAGCGCATTTCGCTGTTCGATTTCGATGAGCAGCACATCTGTTTTGATGCGGAAACACAAACGCTGTGCGCGGTGCTTGGGTATGTCGCCAATCTTGACGACATCGCGCAGCGGTATGGCCTCATCGAAAAAAATGATGCGGCTATCGTTGTGCGGTTATATGCGTTGTGTGGCATTCAAGGACTCACGGAATGCGATGGCGTATTTTTTATTGTTCTCTGTGA
>CAZCGG010000097.1:0-1280 GCA_964498135.1 uncultured Candidatus Moduliflexus sp. | reverse complement strand
CGTGGCGGTCAAGCCGCTTGATTTTCCGGCGCGTTCCGTCTCAATGACTGAGGCAAAACAGGAATTGCTGCCCTCAATCGAATCGAACCTGCGCCATCTCGCCAGCCATCTTCGCGATCAGGAATTCGTGACGACGTTCACATCGGGCTGGGACACGAATGTGATGTTGTTCACGCTGCGGGCAATGACGGACGCGCCGATGACCGCCGTGACAATAGATGGCGGGAACGCGACCAACGAACTGCCGGTCACGCGCCGTATTCTTGCATCGTATTCGCGCGTGCGGCATGTCACGAGTTCCATTCAGCCGAATATCATTGATGCGCTGCCGAACATGGCGTGGCTGCTCGAAGGCGCGGTGTATGAAAATGGCATGTTCCTGCGGTATGAATTAGCGAACGTTTTTGCGCGGCATGGCCTGAATGCGGTATTTCTCGGCGCATGCGCCGATCAGGTGATGCATCCTGAGACGATTTTTAAGCAATTGGCACGGCGGCTGCCGGATGTCGCCGCGAAAGATTGGCTGATTACGGCGGCGCAGCGCGGGAAAGATCGCCTGCTGAAATCCGAACGCTGGGAAGAGCGGGAGTTGCGCCGCAATATCTCGCGCCTCTCGCTGTCGGTCTATTCGTCCAGCGTCGCGTATCATGTTGATATTGAATTTTTGTTGAAAATGCACGGGTTGATTTTTAACGGGTTTGGCGTTCAGGGCATCTTCCCGTTTTTGAACCGCGACACTGCCGCGCATGGAAAAGCGTTAGGCATGGCGAATCGCCAAAAGGCATGGTATAAGGCGAAAATACGCGAAAAACTGCCGCCTGCCATCACGCGGCATTTTCAAAAAAGCGGGGCGGTCGTGGACGCGCCGGGCTTAGTGGCCGCGAATCAAGCGACGCTGCTGCGAGTGTTGAACACGCCGTTTCTGCGTCGGCTACTGCCAGAATCCTCACGATACGCCATTGAACGCCACCCGTTGACCTATTATAAATTGCTGCTCCAATCAGCGTATCTTTGGCTGTTTCATGAATTTTTCGTGAGCGGCCGATTTGATGACCAATTTCATCGTCCGCAAATCGAATATTCGCTGCGGCAGATGCTTGAATTATGATGCCTGTTGAACAAAAAATGAAGCGGCTGTTAATGTTTAATTTAGCGACCGATGCCGAGAATTCCGCGTTAGGCTTTGC
Organism: uncultured Candidatus Moduliflexus sp.; assembly: GCA_964498135.1. Lineage (GTDB taxonomy): Bacteria > Moduliflexota > Moduliflexia > Moduliflexales > Moduliflexaceae > Moduliflexus. Next base: position 93 of record CAZCGG010000097.1, on the reverse strand, counting down.
GATTTCATGGATTGCGGAGTTTGCCAAACATGTCGAGGCGATTGATGTCATCACCATGTATGCCGGAAAATATGACTTGCCGGAGCATGTCCG
>CAZCGG010000096.1:0-15737 GCA_964498135.1 uncultured Candidatus Moduliflexus sp. | reverse complement strand
TGCCGAGCGCGTCCACCGGCGTCAGCAGGACGGAATTCGCAAGCGGGAGATCGTCCCGCCCAGCCAGATAGCTGAACGACACGTCATAATTCCACAGCGCCGAGCAAGATTCCGCCGCATGCCATCATCGCAGTCGCCAACGCCTGTTTCATAAGAAACGCTCCAACCGTAGCTGTCAGACATCTTGGAGGTGTCTGACAGCTTTGGCCGTGTTCGCATTATTTTTTCAGATTGCGCTGCGTGAAAATCTCATCTGGCAAGCCTGAATCTAATTCGATGGTGTCGGAGATGATTTTCGTGCGGTGATTCGTCTTCAAATCCGACATTTCGACTTCCAGCGCGATCCAATACTCGCCCCGCTGTTCAAGCTGACGCTGCTCCATCACCTTCCACAAATTTCCGCCTTTATCGTAGTATTCCGTTTTGACGGCAAAAAAGTTGTCCTTGCGCACCCACAGCGTCAGTTTGCTGTAATCTTTCTCGCTTTCCGGTTTCGGCGTGAGTTCCAGCACGTAAAATTCATCCGTCGTTTCCCGCAAGGCTGGGATATAATCTTCTTCAAATCCGACGGCGCTCATGTCGTCGTAACTGAAATCAGTTCCGGCAAAACTCTCGTTTTTGACATGCGACGCAATCGTGCGGATTTTCTTGAATGCGGGCAGGTAAAGATACATTTTATCGTCCGGCAGATTGAGAAAACTAATCCCTTTTTGATCCGCAGGCGATAAAAATCGGACAAGCCGGAGATCTTCCTTGTTGCGCTCAAAAATTTCCGATTTGCGCTCCTTTTGATCGCCATCTTTATCAATCAAAAACATGGTTGACAGCGTATGTTTATCTTTCGGCGCCATCCCGACGGCATCCGATTTTTGCAAAATCTCCAACGCGGTCACTTCTTGCGCTGCCAGAGGCTGCACACAGGTCACAAGCAGACTCAGCGCGACGGCAATACGACGACGATAGGTCATGATGCTCCTCCTTTGTTTATGGTTACTGTCTTTCCGCGATGAGACTTCCGAAGTCTTCGAGACTTCGGAAGTCTGCTCAGAAGGCTCAGAAGCGTTACTTCGTTGATGAGACCGGCTCAGCGTATTTCTGAATCACCTCGGTCAGTTGGCGCAAGGTGTCATCAGAAAGGTTCACCCAGCGCAGGCCAACGTCATATCGGGCGTCGGCAATGTGATCTAACAGCGCGCGCTGCCAAATCACCCGCGCCTGACACGCCAAAATGGTTTGATCTGGAAGCATCAATTCCAGCGCAACCTCTTCTCTCGGTTTCAGTTGTTCCGCTCGATGAATGCGCAGCCCGCCGAGGCTGAGATTGATGACGGGGGAAAGCGTGGGGTCAGACGGCGCTCGATACATAAGCGGAACGGGAAAGCGCGGATATTGCCGCTCTTTGAACAACACTCGCCGAAAGACCAAAATCAACGCGGGCAGAAAGGTCATCGCCGCCGCCGCGCTGACAAACATCGTCATGGCGAGAATCCAGCCAAACGATTGGAGTGGTTTGATATTCGCGCCTAATAAGACCAAAAACCCAAGCGCGACGGTCAGCGCGTTAATCAGAATCGCCTGTCCGGTCGTTTCCAGCGTTTTGTCCACCGCAAACAACATATCCGGCTGCTTGCGCATTTCCGTTTGCAGCCGCGTCGCGAAATGGATGGAATAATCAATGCCGATGCCGATGGCAATGCTGGCAATCATGACGGTGGCCATATCTACCGCCACGCCGACAATTCCCATCACCGCGAAATTGACTAAAATCGTTAACACGGTTGGCGACGTGACGACGAACCCCAATGGAATCGAGCGGAACTGGATGCTCATCAGGATTGCGACCAGGATTAATGCCCAGCCCAGGCTTTGCAACTGACTTCGGATCAAACTGTGCTGAATCAGGGTAATCACAATCACCATCCCGGACTGCTCAACCTGAACGCCAACTTCCGCGCCTTCTGCGCCAAGCTTCAATGTGACCGGCGCGCTGACGCTTGTTTCGGTCAACACCCAGAGATCGTCCCGCATGTCTTCACGGAATTTCGGATTGGTTTGCAACTCGTTCGGAAAGAGGGGCAGCAATGCGGCGATAAGCCCCTCGATGCGGGCGAAATGTTGATGATCTTGCAAAATCGGCAAGAGAAATTCCGCCATATCATCAAGGATGGCCGGATCATCTTGCCAATACGCGGCGGGAATCGCCGTGTTCAGGCATGCCACAACCCCTTCGGGTTCAACCGGCTGCGCGCTGGTTATGGCGACAATCGCCGCCGTCGCGCTCGCCCGCTGCTCATCGGTGTCAAGCTGCACATCAGCTTCATCGCGCAAAAAGGCGTCCACGCGCGCGCGCAGGGCGGCCTGCCAAGATTCATTCAACGGCGTAAACGGCTGCGCCGTCAACTGCCGCAATTGGGCGTCAAGCTGCGCCGCGTCGAATTGCGCCGTCCGCAGCCGCTTCCGCGCATCCTGCTGAATTGCGGTGCTGATCCGGCCGAGTTGAAACTCGCGCAATTTTTGCTGCGCCGCCGTTTTTAAGGTCGCCACCGAAAAGACCATCTGGCGCGGATTCATTTCTCTTGTAATGTACTGATTCAGCGCGTCCACGGTCGCGGCCATCTTTGTCGAAATCGAATTACCGAAACGCGCCTGAATAATCCCCTCGGTGTAATCTTTGTTGACGAGTTGCTCCAGTAATTCCTCGCCTTCGAGCATGAAAAGCAAATTGGCGACTTGTTCTCTCGTTTCTGGAATGGTTAAATGACCGTTCATCACGTCATTCATTTCGCACACCAGATCGGCCAGTGATTGCGTATTATTCACGTCCGGCAGCGATTCCATGTATTTTTCCAGACGAATCATTTCTTTTAAGACGAAGGGGTCTTTTAAATCGGCGGTGATGAGCATTTGAATCGGATTCGAGCCGCCAAAATGTGTTTCGATGAGATTTTCAGCGATCCGAAAGCCGCTTGTTTCCTTAAAGAACGCAATCATGTTGGATTCCGTCGTGATCTTCGGAATCATCAGCGCCGCCAGCGCCAGCACGAGCAGCACGACCGCAAGAAACCATGTCGGATGCTGCACAACCATCATGCCTAAGCGATCTAAAAAGGCGACGATCACACGGTTTTCATGGCGCGGCATTTGCGCGCGCGTTTGTTTTGGCACGGGCAAGCATGACAACAACGCCGGGAGAAACGTGACCGCGAACAGCATGGCGACGCCGACGCCGAACGCCGTCAATAAGCCGAACTCGGTCACGGCGGTCAGATACGAGCCGCCAAAGGTGAGAAAGCCGATCAGCGTCGTGATGCCCGCCAGAGCTACCGGCATCACCACATCGCTCAACGCCGAGAGCAGGGTCGCGGTGTTTTCCGCGCCGGTATGAAACTCTTCGTAATATTTGGCGACCAAATGGATGCCATACGCCGAGCCGACCGCGATCAAGACCACCGGCATGATGTTGGAAATCAAAGACATTTCGATATTCAGCCAGCCCATGAGGCCGACGGTGCAGACGGTTGCCATGATCACGTTGAGCAACGGAAGGACGATGCCGCGCAGACTTTTAAAACTGAAATAGAGGGTCAGAATGACAACGACCACCACAATCGGCAGCAGGATTTTCAGATCGTCACGAATAATCCGGCCGACTTCCACCATTTGCTCGGGAAGGCCGCTATAATACAGCCGGTATCCTGTCTGCGGCGCGCTCACGACCTGTTTCAATTGCTTTGCGACGCGTTCTTTGTTGGCGTCCGGCTTGAGATTGCACAACACCACGCTGTATTTTCCATCCAGCGAAATAAATTTCCCCGCATACATGCGTTTATTGAGCGTATAAGCTTTCAGGCGGGCGAGTTCAACGGCGTCTTGCGGGATGGCATATTTATTGATCAGCTTTCGGATTTCGAGGCCGTTTTCGGTCTTGGCAATGTCCAGAATATTTGTGAGGCTCATCACGCTGGAAACGCCCGGAATCTGTTTGTACGCCTCAGTCAACTGGCTGATCGCCGTCAGCGTCTCCGTTGTGAAAATGTCATCGGCTTCGATGACAGTCAAGATGATGGTATTGCCGCCGTATTCCTCGCCGATGCGATTGAAGAGATCAATAATCGGATCATGTTTCAAATAACTTAACATATCCGTATTGATTCGCACTTTCGGAATGCCAAGCCCCATAAAGATTGTGATTCCCAGAGTGAGGACAATCACGACGAGCCTGTATTTCAGCACGAGTTCGGCAAATTTACGCATACAGACGACTCCTTGTGAAAAAGATCGTTTTTCAGTCTATTGTGGCAAGATGTAATAAAATCATACGGAACGATAGGAGTCCCGTCAAGCATATTTTTTGATTTTTAATAAGACAATCTCTGTAGGGGCGGGGTTTCCCCGCCCCATTCGATGATGAGCGAGAGAGTCTCGCCCCTACGTGGCGGGAATGTGCGCTAAATAATACCAATTGCCTTTGAAACGATCATGTTCGGTTCGTGTAGGGGCGTTCAATTGAACGCCCCTACACGATGCCGCACATGATCTATTTTATCACAATTGGCATAATTTTCATAACAGGACTTACGCAACGTGGTTCGGCAGGCTCACCACGAACGGACGATGATGTTGGCCTTCCGCCCACCGTTCGCCCTGAGCCTGTCGAAGGGCGAAGTTTTTTGCGTAAGTCCTGCATAAATGGTAGAAGAGGCATTTCCGCCTGTTCTCCCCAGCAAGCCGAACCATCACGAACAGCCGCTCGTCGTGCCGCAATTCAGGCATTTATAACACGTGCCGCTCCGCACCATAATCGCGCCGCAGACGCTGCACGGCGGCGCGTCGGCCTGTTCCTGAAAGACGCGCTGCTCCGCTTCCGCCACGCGCGATGACGTTTGCGCTTGCCATTCCATTGCGGCTTCCGCGTGTCCGTTCTGCGTCAGCGTCGGCGCGTCGGACAGGACGTTCGGGCGGTCGGCCTGCGTCAGAAATTTCAGCGCCAGCCACCGGAAAATGTAATCCAAAATAGACTTCGCAATCGGAATGTCTTTATCGCCGGTGAATCCCGCGGGTTCAAAGCGCGTATGCGCGAATTTATTAACCAGCACGTGCAGCGGCACGCCGTATTGCAGCGCGAGCGAAATCGCTGTCGCAAAGCCATCCATCAGTCCGGAAATTGTCGAGCCTTCTTTTGACATCACGATGAACAGTTCGCCCGGCGTGCCGTCTTCGTACATGCCAACCGTCACGTAGCCTTTATGCCCGGCCACGCTGAATTTTTTCGTCATCGCCTCGCGCTCGTCCGGCAGACGGCGGCGCACCGGCTTAAATTCGACGACGGTTTCCGGCTTCGCTTTCGCCTGCGTGGTCGAAGTCGTCAATGGCTGCATCCGTTTCGAGCCGTCGCGGTAAATCGCCACAGCCTTCAAGCCCAATTTCCACGCCGTGACGTAGGCGTCCATGATCTCCTCAACCGTCGCCGAATTCGGCACGTTGACCGTCTTGGAAATGCCACCGCTGATGAAGGGCTGCACGGCGGCCATCATTTTCAAATGCCCCATGTAATGAATCACGCGCTGGCCGTTTTTCGGCGGAAACGCGCAGTCGAACACCGGCCAATCGGCGCGTTTCAGGAACGGCGCGTTTTCAATCGTGTCGCGCTGCTCAAGATGCGCCAAAATCGCCTGCTGCTCGTCGTCCGCATAGCCAAGTCGCGCAAGGGCTTCCGGCACGGTGCCGTTAATCATTTTAATGCTGCCGCCGCCCGCGAGATGCTTGTATTTGATCAACGCCAACTCCGGCTCAATGCCGGTGGTGTCGCAATCCATCATGAACGAAATCGTGCCGGTCGGCGCTAAGACCGTCACCTGCGCGTTGCGGAAACCGGCTTGCTGCCCGCATTCCAGCGCGTCGCGCCAGGCCGTCTGCGCCGCCGCAATCAATTCGGGCGGAACGAGCGCGGCGTCAATATTTTTCACTGCCTCGCCATGTTTGCGAATCACGTTCAACATCGGGGCGGCGTTGGGGGCATGCGCCTCGAATGCGCCGCGCGCGCGCGCTAACATGGCCGACGTTTTATACGCCTGCCCGCATAAAATCGCCGTCAACGCGGCGGCGTAAGCGCGTCCGGCGTCGCTGTCGTATGGCAAGCCCCGCGCCATCAGCAGCGCGCCGAGATTCGTGTAACCCAGCCCTAACGGGCGGAACAAATGGCTGTTTTCCTCAATCTGCCGCGTCGGATAGCTGGAATTATCCACGATGATGTCTTGCGCGATAATCATGATGTCAACGGCATGCGCAAAGCTTTCGGCGTCGAATTCGCCGTCAGACGAGCGGAAGCGCATCACATTCAGCGACGACAGATTGCATGCGCTATTATTGACAAAAAGATACTCGGCGCAGGGATTTGAGGCGTCAATGCGGCCGGAATTGGGGCACGTGTGCCACGCATTGATTGTCGTGTCATATTGCATGCCCGGATCGCCGCACAAGTGCGTGGATTCCGCGATTTTTTGCAAGAGCGTTTTCGCCTGAAATTCGCCCATGATTTCGCCGGTCGTAATGGCTTTCGTCTGCCATGTTTTCTTCTCAAGCGCGGCCTGCATGAACGCATCCGTGACGCGCACGCTGTTGTTCGCGTTCTGGAAAAAGACCGATTCATAGGCCACATCAGGCTCATACCCCATGTCAATCAGCGCGTGGGCTTTTTTCTCTTCTGTCGCTTTGCAGGTGATGTAGTCCTCAATATCGGGATGATCCATGTTCAGAATCACCATTTTGGCCGCGCGGCGGGTTTTTCCGCCGCTTTTGATTACGCCCGCGAAGGCGTCGTAGCCTTTCATGAAGGACACCGGCCCGCTCGGTTTGCCGCCGCCGGAGAGCCGCTCTTTGGATGAGCGGAGCGGCGACAGGTTCGTCCCCGTGCCAGAGCCATATTTGAACAAAATCCCTTCCGTTTTTGCCAAATCCAGAATGGATTCCATCGTGTCATCCACCGAATTGATGAAGCAGGCCGAACATTGCGGGCGCGCGCCGTTTTGCACGCCGACATTGAACCACACCGGGCTGTTGAACGACGCTTTCTGCATGGCGAGCAGATGCGCCAATTCCGCGTAAAAGCTTTCGGCGTCTTCATCGCTGCTGAAATAACCGTCTTGCCGCCCCCATTCGGCAATCGTGCGGGCGACGCGATCAATCAGCTGCTTCACGCTTTGCTCGCGCTGCGGCGTATCGAGCGCGCCGTGAAAATATTTCTGCGCGACGATATTCGTGGCGGTTTGCGACCAAAACGTCGGGACTTCCACGTCGGCCTGCTCGAAAATTACCTTGCCGCTCACGTCCGTCAGGCGGGCGACGCGGCGTTCCCACTCAATTTTTTCAAACGGATGAATGCCGGGGACCGTGTAATACCGCCGGACGGCCACGCCTTTGCCCCGACGCGGCGGCTTTCTAGGCGAAGACGGCTTGTTTTGCGGCTCATCGTGCCGGGCGGCCGGGCGTTCCAACTCTTTGACATCATTCATAATGCGCTCACTCCATCTCATGAATTGCGCCGTTCCGACGGCTCTCCTTCGGACACGGCGGCGGGTTGTTGATCATGCTCGCGGCGGATATTCCGCACTTCTGCCAAAAATTCGTCAATATCTTTGAACTGGCGATAGACGGACGCAAACCGCACATACGCCACGTCATCAAGCTCTTTCAGGCCGTTCATCACAAGCTCGCCGATTTTCGCGCTAAAGACTTCAGCCCGATACGCCGCGCGAATGTCCATTTCAATTTGATGCGCAAGGCGTTCGATGGCATCCATCGAAACCGGCCGCTTTTTGCAGGCCGTCACGATGCCGTCAGTGAGCTTTTCCCGATGAAACGGCTCGCGCCGGTCATCTTTCTTCACGACATAGAGCGGCGTCTGCTCAACCGCCTCGTATGTCGTGAATTTGTGGCGGCATTCGAGGCATTTCCGGCGGCGGCGGATAATGCTGCCGCCCTGCGCGTTTCGGGAATCTACGACTTTATCGTTATCTTTTCCGCAAATCGGGCAACGCATAGTGGCATCTGAAAACGTGAATTTTTTAGCGGTCTTAATGAAAGAAACATTTCACCAATAATCAACATATTGTATGTTATCTGTCAAATGATATACAATTTGTTGTTTTGTCAATAATTCTTTTCTAAAAAAATCGAAGGCACATGCTTCAGGACTTTTACGGAATATTAGAATAAAAAGAATGTTTTTAGCGAAGAAAAATAAAAAATATGGCGATGAAAATATGATGTTGATAAAATTTGTTAAATCGCTGAAAATTTTCTTGACGAGATAAGAATGAATATTATTTACTATGAAACAGTAATCTCATTGATTGCTATTGATTCGCTCGCATAACATAACGAGAACGTAGGAGCGCGAAATCTTAATTGAACGGCGAAAGCGAGATGTCGCGCCCCAAATTAGCGCAGGAGGAACACATGGGAAGCAAGGGACGCGAAATTGTGAAAATGGACGTGAATCGAGTGTTGGAACTGCTGAATAAGGCATTTTCCGACGAATGGCTGGCCTATTATCAATATTGGATTGGCGCGAAAATCGTGGCAGGGCCGATGAAAGACGCCGTAATTGCCGAATTGCTGCAACATGCGGCAGACGAATTGCGCCATGCCGACATGGTGACGACACGCATCATTCAGCTTGGCGGCGTTCCGCCGATTACGCCGCAAAAATGGTTCGAATTGACCAATTGCGGCTATGACGCGCCGGACGATCCGTCTGTCAAAGCCATTCTTGGGCAGAACATCAACGGCGAGCAGTGCGCGATCAGCGTCTATAACAGCCTGATTGAGGAAGTCGGCTTGAAAGACCCGGTGACGTATAACATGGCGGTGCAGATCTTGCAGGATGAAGTCGCTCATGAAGAGGATTTGCAGGCGTTGTTGGAGGATTTGGACGTCATGCTGAAGAAGTAACGCGCCGCGCAAACATGCTTAATCCCACCAACTAGAAAGCCGCTGCGCGGCGGCTTTCTTTTTATATTTTGACGTTCAATCGGCGAGATATTTTGCCTTAATTTTCTCAATCAGCCCTTCTTGCTGAACGGCCTCTAACGCTTTCCGAACGCTCTCGACAATGTCATCCGCAGTCGTCCGGCTAAACGCCATATAATAGTCGCCTTTCACCAGCATAATCGTCTTTTCAAGGTCAGCAAACGCCAACCCGGCATCTTTCAATTGCGACGCGACTGATAATTCCGTGCCGGTAATAAGGTCAATCCGCCCCGCAAATAGCTTGCGCTGATTGATGTCCTCCGTCGCCACGATGTCAAGCTGCGTGTTGGCCTCAAACCCATTTTGCAGCAGCAATTGCGTCGTGGCATCGTCCCGCACAACCCCAATTTTATACTTTTTCGCATCTTCCAACGTATTCAGCAAAATATCCGTGCGCTTCTTGAGCTTGAACAGGTACACGAAACGTGGCGCAAACGGCCCAACCCATTTAAACAGATTTTCTCGTTCTGCTGTCCGGGCAATCGTGTAAATCAAGACATTTTGATCTTCTGAGGCCATCTTGTACGAACGCGACCATGGATATAACTGTAATGTAAACGAGATATTCGCTTTTTGAAGAACCGCCTCAACAATTTCGGTCGAAAATCCGACGATTTTATCCCCTTCCATGTAATTATAGGGTTTCCAATCTTCCGTGACAACCGTAATTTCCACGCCCTGCGCGCATCGCGGGACGATGATTAGCAGGCAAACGCAAAGTCCCCCCCAAAATTTCCATGCCTGTTTCATGCGATATTTCTCCTTATTGCCAATGCTGACAAATCCAAATAGAACGCCACGCATTCTCATGCTTGAAGAAATCTACGATTATCTGCGCAATCTCTAGCCGCTTCCTAATACCGCACGAAATCCTCATCAAGCTCATCGCGTTCGGGAACGGGTGCTTGATGCCGTTTTCCCATGCGAAACGCCTTTTTCAAGCGTTGTGGTTTTTCCGCAGAATCGTTCTGTCCACGCTTCACTTTCTCCTTTCGGCTCGGCGCGGCTTGCGGCGTTTCCGGCGGCGTTTTTACCACATTGATCTCTTCAAATTCCTCCTCCGCTTCTTCCGTAATTTTAAAGAATTTAATCGCTTCCTGCAACTGTTCCGCATAGCTTAACAGCGTCGAGGCGGCGGACGCCACTTCTTCCGCAATGGCGGCGTTTTGCTGCGTAATCTGATCCAGTTGCTGAATCGCAAAATTGATATGTTCCGTGCCGGTGCTTTGCTCGGCCGTTGACGCGCTGATTTCCGTGACGAACTCCGCCGTCTGCTGAATACTGGGAACCAGCGTGGCGAGCATTTCTCCGGCCTGCACTGAAACCGTCTTGCTGGAATTCGCCAGCGTGTTGATTTGCTCCGCCGCTTTTTTCGTCGTGTCGGCCAATTTTCGGATTTCCGCCGCGACGACGGAAAACGCCTTGCCATGCTCTTGCGCCCGCGCCGCCTCAATCGTCGCATTCAGCGACAACAGCCGGGTTTGCGTCGCAATTTCCTCGATAATCATGATCTTTTCCGTGATTTGCTGCATGGACATCACGGTTTCGGCCACGACTTTGCCGCTCTCTTCCGCAAACACTTTCGACTGCTCCGCCGTCTTTTGCGTTTTATTCGCGTTTTCGGCGTTTTGCCGAATATTCGTTGCCATCTGTTCCATCGAGGCCGAGACTTCCTCCGTCGTGGACGCCTGCTCAGAAGACGCCTGCGACATATTTTCCGAGCTTGCCGTCAGTTGCTCGCTGTTGCTGACCACGTTGTCGGCGATGAATTTCACTTCCCGCACGACCTCTTTCATCTTTTGAATCATCTTATTCAACGCTTGCATCAGCGTGTCTTGCGCCGACCGCTCTTCGAAAGTGATGGTCAAATTCCCGTTGCCCATTTCTTCGGCGACGCGGGTAATTTCGCCGGTCGCGTCAATCAGCAGGTTCAGATTGTCCTTAATCTGGTTGAAATCTCCGTTGTAATGCTCGGTGATTTTTTCGGGAAGCCCGCCTTTGGCGACGACATCAATCGTGTCGGCGGCCATGCCGATGGGCTTGACAAACGCCTCCAGCACGTTATTGATGCCGACGACAAGCTCCTGCCATTCGCCGACAAACCCGGACGTGTTGCCCCGCGTTGTCAGCTGTCCGGCCTGCACCGCGACAATCAGGCCGTTGATTTCTTGCAGCAGTTGGTTCATGGTCTGAATCAGCGTATTCAAATTCGTTTTGATCGTATTAAAATCGCCTTGATACGCGATGTCGAGTTCCTGCGGAATGTCCCCTTTGGCAATGCGTTCGAGATAACTCGTCGTCACGCTGATCGGCGCGACAAACGCTTCGATGACGTTATTCATGCCGACCACCAATTCGCGCCAATCGCCGACAAAGCGCTCCGTGTTGCCGCGTTTTTCCAATTGCCCCTTTTTGACGGCCAAAATCAGCCCATTGATTTCCGCTAACAGCGATTTCATCGTGTCAATCAGCGTATTGACGTTATTTTTGATATGATTGAAATCCCCGGCATACGTTTCGGTAATCGTCTCCGGCATGTCGCCTTTGGAAATGCGCTCCAGCGAGGCGGCGGCCATGACAATCGGCGCGACAAACGCCTCAATCAGCGTGTTCACGCCGCCCACCAAATCGCGCCAGCCGCCTTCAAACGCCTCGGCGTGGCCGCGCTCAGACAGTTCCCCGGCTTGAATGGATTGGATGAGGTTATACATTTCGCGCAGCAAGTCGTTCAAGCGGTGCGTCATCAGATTCAACGCCTTCATCAGCCGGTCGTGCGCCGAGCGTTCCTTGACTTCGATATTCAGATTGCCGTTGGCGATTTCCTCGGCTAAATGCGCGGTCAGCCCGGTCGCGTCAATCAGCATGTTGAGATGCTCCTTAATCGTGTTGAAATCCCCTTGATATTCATCCGTAATCGGCTCGGGAACTTCCCCTTTTGACAGGCGATCAAGGTAATCCGACGTGACATTGATCGGCGCGACGAAGGCATCAATCAGATTATTGACGCCCGCCAGCAAATGCTGCCAGCGCCCGCGAAAATCTTTCGTATTGGCGCGCATCTGCAATTGCCCTTGCTGCGCGGCCTGAATCAGCGCATTCACTTCTCGCAGCACCGCGTCAATTTTGCCTTTCATGTTGCGGAATGCATCCGCCAACCGGCCGATTTCATCCCCTTGGCGGATGGTGATGTCGCCGCTGAAATCACCGTCGGCAATGCTGTTCGCAATCGTGACGATGTGGTTGAGCGGGTTGGTAATCGAGCCGGTAATCAGCACGATAATGCCGACGACGATGACGAGGGCGATCACGCCAATCGTCGTGCTGATCGTCGTCAAATCCTTCGCGCTTTTGATGACTTGCTTCATCGGCACGTTGATTAAAAACGACCAAGGCGTATCGGCGGCTGCGCCGAATTTAATCGGCACGAGAATGCGGACGATTTCGCCGCTCGCCTGCTCGGAATCGTCCACGAACATGAACGATTCGCCCGCTTTGATGGACGCTTTCGCCGTCGCCCAATTCGCGGACGAGCCGACATCTTGCAGCACGATTTTCGAATCGGGATGCGCGGCGTATTTGCCGTTATAGCTGATGAGCGCGACGCTGCCGGTCTCGAACGGCTTCAGTTTCGCCACTAACAGTTCAAACGTCGTCAGCATCACGTCCGCGCCGACCGCGCCGACGACATTTTCTTGAACGCGAATCGGCACGACCACGCGCGTCATCATGACGTTTGAGCCGCTGATGGAATACATTTGCGGATCGAACACCATTTCTTTGCCGCTCGCTTTGGGCTGGGCATAAAAATCGTCTTTCCCGCTCACGCGATAATTCGTCATCGGCTCGACTTCCGAGAAGCCGGTGGCGCGATTCCAATACGGCACGTAGCGCCCGGTTTCGTCATAGCCCCATTCATTGATGAACATCGCATCCTGCCCGTCAAGCGCGTTCGGATCCCAGACGCTCCAGACCGCCATGAAATTCGTGTTGCGCTCCAGCGTTTGCTTGAGCATGGCGTCGAACGTCGGGCGCGACGGAATGGGTTCGCCGGAGATTTTGATGCCCTCGAACGCATTGGCAAGCGTTCTGGCCGCGTCAAGAGCGATCTCTATTTCGGATTTCACGACATTGCTGTAGCGGTTCGCAATTTCTTGAGCTTCGCGAAGAGCCTGCTGTTTGGTCAGGTCTCTGGCCTTAATCGTGACAAAGCTGATCGTAAACACGAACGCCAGCGTGACAATCGAACAGAGATACAACAACATTTTTGCGCGAAGGCTCAAATTTTTCATAAAGCGTCATTCGTCCTCTTCATCGTGAATGTGGTCAATGCGATCATATTCGTCCCATCACGGGAGAGACGCGCGACCGCACGCCTCTACGGGATATTGGGATAAGAATCATCTGAATTGTTAGATACCATTCAGATGTTTTTGGTAACACGGAGACGCGGGGAAATCATTTTTCCCCGCATCCGCCGCGTTTCTGCGGTGTTATGAAACATGAGGGTTAAAAATTAAAACTTGCCACGTTTTCCTTCGTGAAAATCAGACGTTCCGGCATGATAATCAGGCCGCTGTCTTCGCGGTCAAACGTCTTTTCATAGCCTTGATCGCTGTTCGGCGTCACTTTGCAGAGGCCGATGCCCGGCACGTCGAATTCATCGCCAACTTTCAGCGTTTTTCCATCGGCCAGCATGTTGGCGACATACACGGCCAGCGCGCCTTGTTTCACGCAATCCCACAAGCCGCCTTTCAGCACGACGCCGCGCTCAATAAATGGGCGAATCACGCTGGGCGTGGTAAAACCGGTGACGGCGACTTTCCCCGCTTTGCCCGCGTTTTCGACCGCTTGCGCCGCCGCTGGGAACGCCGTGGAATCCGGGCAAATCATGCCGTTCAAATCGGGATAGGTTTTCAGGATTTCTTCGGCGGTGGCGAGGGAGCGTTTCGGATCCATGTAGCCATACTGCGTCGTCACGATTTCCCAGCCCGGATGCTCTTTGGCAATCACGTCTTTGGCGACGTTCACCCACTGATTCTGGTCAGTCACTGTCGGCGAGGAGAAAAAGAAGGCGACCTTGGCTTTTTCCGGCAGTTGATCTTTAATCATGTCAATCAACATCCGGCCTAACAAATCCGGCGTGCCTTGATCAACATAGAAACTGCGGTAATTCGGGTTCACGTCGGAATCCCACGTAATGATTTTGACCCCTTTCTGCATCGCCTGTTCCAAGATGCGGTTCAGGCCGTCCGGCGAGACGGACGAAATCGCAATGGCGCTGACCCCTTCATCCACGTACTTTTTGACGAATTTCGCCTGTTCCGAGACGCTCGCGGCTTGCGGGCCGTCATAGACGACGTCCACGCCTAACTGTTTTCCCATCTCTTTCGCCCCGTTCCCAGCCTGAATGAAGAAGTTTTCCGTCGTGATTTTCGGAATGAAGACGATGCGTTTGGCCTGTTGGGCATTCGCGCCAAAACTTCCGAGGCTTACCGCGCCGATCAATGCGGCCATCATAAGACGCTTGCGAATCATAATGCAACCTCCCGTTGAACTTGGTGAACGTGATGATACATGGTTTCGACACAGACGGAGACGCGCCTGAGATGAACACGGCGCAATTCCGACGAAAAAAATATTGCGTTCTGTCAGGTAAAAAGTCAAGAAGAATTCTTGCAGGAATTGATTCTTCAAAGCACACTGATGCGAGTTTGCTTTCCCTCGCATTCCATGCGGAACACGGGAACGAGAACATGAACCGCCGGAATCATTTGCTTGACAAAAAAAGTATTTTCAGAAAGATCTCGCGTGTTGTTTTGTCGAAGATCACCGAAAACACAGAAACGCCGCCCGGCAGCCCCGTCGCCGGGCATAAAAAAGGAGAGCATCATCATGAAAACGCAAGCATTATGCCGCCTGCTGCTTATGGGAAGCGCCATGCTTCTGACCGCTCCAGCATTCGCCGCAGAACCCACGCCGACACCTGTTCCGGCGACCGTCGAAGCCAAAGAAGAAGAGCTACTCAAATTAAATGTGAATTTTGCCACGTTCGAGGAATTGAAAACCCTGCCCGGCGTTGATGAAACCATCGCCGCCGCGATCTTCAAGGGGCATCCGTATCAGCAGATTGACGACCTGCTGAACGTTCAGGGCGTCACGAAAGAGCTTTTGGCGGGCTTTCAGGAGATGATCACGGTGAAAAAACTGAACGTGAACGCGGCGACCGTCGCGCAATTGCGCATGCTGCCCGGCATTGACGAGGCGATGGCGCAGGCGATCATCACGAATCGGCCTGAAGGCGACGGCTATAAAATCGTTGAAGAACTTCTCGCCGTCAAGGGCTTTTCTGAGGACAAATTGAAGGCGTTGACGGATTTGATTGAGGCCGGGCCGGTTTCCGAAAATGAAAAGCGCGGCTGGGCGGTAAAGCAGCCCAGACAGCAATCGGACGTGAATCGAGGCATTGAAGTGGAGGAATAAAAATACGGGACTTACGCAGACCCCGCCCAACCCTCCCCTCAATCAGGGGAGGGAAAAGAGTTCGCTGTTGTTTCCCTCCCCTGATTGAGGGGAGGGAGAGGGTGGGGTGCGCACGTCCTGAATAGACGATATGAAATTTACAAGCGCGTATATCAAAATTGCTCTCGCCATTATCAGCCTCGCCATGGCGCACATTGCGCCGCCGTCAGGCTGGGCGGCCGCGTCGC
>CAZCGG010000095.1:7259-15814 GCA_964498135.1 uncultured Candidatus Moduliflexus sp. | reverse complement strand
TCGCGCACCGCCCAGACGTTGAGATTGACGATGATTTCCCGCCCATCTTTGCACAGGCAGCGCGTCTCGATGTTGGGCGTGTCCTGAATCACTTCCAGCAGGCTGGTAATATCGTGCCAATGCTGCGGCTCGACGTAAATCTGGCTGGCGATGTCGGTGACGGTTTCGATGAGGTCTTTCGGCGACGCATAGCCGAGAATGCGGGACAAGGCGGGATTGGCGGCTAAAAATCGCCCATGGGCGTCGGCCTGAAAAATGCCAATCGTCGCGTTTTCAAAAATGCTGCGATAGCGGCGTTCGCTTGATTGGCGGAGGTATTCGGCTTTTCGATACTCGGTCATGTCTTCGCAGACCGTCACCATGCCGATCAACTCGCCCTGCATGTTTTTTAGCGGATTGGAAATCAGTTTCGCCGGAAACTGCGAGCCGTCTTTTCGCAGATTCATCCGCTCGCGCTTCCAGTTCGGCTTTATCTGGCCGTGATGCGCCTGCTTCATGAGCAGCGTTTCCGTGCGGAACTCTTCGGGGCTGAACATGTTGGAGCGCATGCCTAACAACTCTTCGACCGCGTAGCCGTGCATGATGGCGTCTGCCGGATTCACGTACTCGATGATGCCGTCTTCGTCCGTAATGGTGATGCCGACATCCGTTGTTTCAATGGCTTTCTGCAATTTCCGCAACAGCGCTTCGGATTGCTCGCGGTCAGCGATTTCCTGCTCCAGCCGCGCGTTTTTTTCTTCCAATTGCTTTTGCAGTTGCCGAATATGCAAGTGATTGTTGATGCGGATGAGGATTTCTTCGGCCTGAAACGGCTTGCTGATATAATCAACGCCCCCGGCCTGAAACGCTTTGACTTTATCGAACGCATCTTGCAGCGCGCTGATGAAAATGACCGGAATCTCGCGGGTTTTCTCGTCTGCTTTCAGCCGATGACAGACCTCATACCCGGACAGATCGGCCATCATAATGTCCAAGAGAATAATATCCGGCGCTTCTAATTGGCAGGAGGATAACGCCTGACGGCCACTTGTTACTGGGCGAACCCGGTACCCGTGTTCAGCGAGCAGGTTCGTCAGCAGGCGCAAATTGGAAAGCGTATCGTCAACGACCAAAATATTGGCGGCGCTGGAAATGGTCTCGGAATGGCTCATACGTCTGCGGCGGCCTGCGCGGGTTGAGTGTCTTCTAAAAACATCGGCAGCAGCACAGAAAACGTCGTGCGGCCGGGCTGGCTGACGAGGCGGATGTCGCCATGATGTTTTGCCACGATCTTTTTGACAATATCCAACCCTAAGCCATTTCCTTCCCCGACGGGTTTCGTCGTGAAGAACGGCTCGAAAATTTTTTCCTGAATCTCCGCCGGAATGCCCGCGCCGGTGTCGCTGATGGAAACGTTGAGCAACTGGCCGCGCCCATTGGCAGCTTCTTCCTGCGTCACGTCAATCGTCAAGATGCCGCTATTCTGCATGGCATAGGCCGCGTTTTGAATCAAATTCGCCCATACTTGCACCAATTCGTCGGGATAGCAAAAAAACGGCGGCACGTCCTGATAATGACGCTGCACCTCGATGCCGTGCTTGAGAAGATTCTGGTAGAGCGTCAGCACCGCCTCGATTCCCTGAATCACGTCTGACCGAATGGGCCTGTTGGTATGGTCATAGCGGGCGTAATGCTTTAAGGATTGAATCACTTTCAGGGCTTTTTCAACCGCCGTGTTCAAAATACCTGTGCTTTTGTATAAATTCGACAACCTGGCGAGCATCTCCAGCACTTCAAGATGATCGCAGCCATGCAGGCGCGGCAAGACCTCCGGCAGATCGTCGGCGCAGACGCCGAGATTAATGAGCAATTCTGCCACGCGGCGAGCATCGGCCACGTCGCTTTCTTCAAGCGCTTGTTGCAGGGTTTTACGGAGTTCCCGCTTTTCTTTGGTTGATTTGAAGCCGATTTCTTGCTGCGTGGCGCGTTTCAGCATCACGAAAAAATCTTGCTGCCGATCCGCCGTCAGACTGCGGATGAATTCGGGCAATTCCTCAAACGCGCGACCTAACATCGCCTGCAAATGCTCGGCTGACGAGCGAATCGCGCCCATCGGCGTGTTGAGTTCATGCGCGATTCCGGCGACTAATAAGCCTAAATCGGCCATTTTTTCCGATTCCGTCAAATGCATCTGCGTTTTTTCCAATTGCCCGGCGATATCGTGGAGCGAACTGCTTGCGATGTTCAGTTGCGCCTCTGTCCGCGTCCGTTCGAGGATTTCCTGCTCCAATATCTGATTTTTTTCTTCCAGCGTCTTTTGCAGCCTGCGAAGCGTGAGATGCGTTTTGACGCGCGCCAAAACCTCCTCAATGTCGAACGGTTTCGTGATATAATCCACCGCGCCCAATGAAAAGGCTTTGACTTTATCAATCACCTCATTTTTCACGCTGATGAAAATAATCGGGATGTCGCGCGTCCGCTCTTCCGCTTTCAGCTGTTCGCAGACTTCATAGCCCGACATATCCGGCATCATGATGTCGAGCAGAATCAAATCCGGCGGCGCGGCTTTGGCCGAGGACACGGCCAATTTCCCTTCCGGCACGGGACGAACGGCGTAATTTTGCATCGAAAGCAGTTTCGACAAAAAATGCAAATTAGCGTGCGTGTCATCTACGACTAAAATATTCGCTTTGGAGGCTGGCGCATTCGATGTCTTTTCTGGCAGCATATTTGAAACTCCCTTTTCATGAATTGACGTGTCAGGCAACGTCGCGGCGCGAATCACGCGGTAAGAACGAACTCGCTGATAAGATAGCCATTCGCGGTGAGCGTATCGAACCGCCGTTTGCCCTTTGGCTGGCTCAGGACGAACGGAGTTCTTTTTCAACTATCGCATGTGAAAATGCCGGTCAATCATTTCAATAATCGTGGCGTAGTTGAATTCGCTGAGTAGTATGCTCAACGCATCCGCCGCCGCCGGACTGATCGGCTCAACCTCGCGCACGAGTTCCAACAGCACCGTGATGTTGGTGGTTCGCGCCGCGTTTCTAATCGCCTCAAGCAAGGTGGTCGGCAAGGCGGTCAGCGCGTCAAGGTTGAGCGTCGGTCGCGCGTTTTTCGGCGCGTCGTCTTCATACACATAGCGCACCCCTAACCGCTGGCGCAATAACTCAAAGACCGCTGTTTCCTTAAACGGTTTACGCAAAAAGCCGTCGCACCCGGCGGAAAATGCCGTAAGCTCGCTTTCAAAAATGCTGGCGGTGACGGCGATAATTTTGACATGAGACGGCGTTCCGTCCGGCGCTGCGCCGCGTTGCGCTTCAATAGCGCGGATGCGGCGCGCGGACTCAAAGCCATCCATCACGGGCATGAACACGTCCATAAAGATGCAATCCGGCTGCCACGTTTCCCACATCGCAATCGCTTGCTCCCCGTGTTCAGCCTCGCGCAGGGTGAAGCCAAGCGGTTGCAGCAGTTGGATGAACAGCTGGCGATTGACGGCGTTTTCATCCACAATCAGCAGTCGGTAGCGCGGCTGATCGGGTTGCAAGGCGACGATCCGGCGGCTCGGCGGCAACGCGGCCTGCGCCGTCGGCTCAATCATCGTGACGGGCGTGACGCAGGTAAAACACGCGCCGCGCCCCGGCTGGCTTTGCGCGGTCAAATCGCCGCCTAACAGCCGCGCGAATTTCCGGCTGAGTGCCAGCCCCAAGCCCGTGCCTTCCCGAAATTGCTGCCCGGCGCTGGTCTGCGTGAACGCATGGAACAACGCGCCCACCTCTTCGGCGGTCATGCCCGGCCCCGTGTCTTCAACCTCGCAAATCAACGTCAGGGCTGGGCTGTCCGGCTGAGGCTCGCCGCCAACGCGGACGCGAAACGAGACGCCGCCTTCCGGCGTGAATTTCAGCGCGTTGCCCAGCAAATTCAACAGAATCTGCCGGAGCTTCGTGTCGTCAATCTGCGCATGCTGCGGCACGCTCGGATCGCAATCGTACCAAAAATGCAAGCCTTTGTCCTGCGCCCGCAGCCGGAACATTTCCGCCGTGTCATCGAGCAGGACGCGCAGTTCCACCGTCCGCTCGTGCAGCGTCATTTTCCCGGCTTCGATTTTGGACAAATCCAGCACTTGATTAATCAAATTCAGCAGATGCTCGCCGCTCTGAATGATGATATTGAGGCGATTTTGTTCTTCTATCGGCAGCGCGCGGCTGCGCGTCATCAGTTGCGCAAAGCCTAAAATCGCATTCAACGGCGTGCGCAGTTCATGGCTCATGCTGGCGAGAAATCGGCTTTTGGCTTGATTCGCCTCTTCTGCCGCCCGTCGCGCTTCTTGATAATCTTTGATGCGGTGCGCCAATTCGGTGACATCCGAAATGGAAAACAGCACGTGCGCGGCGGCTTGCGTCATCGGCAGGCGCGTGACCGTCGTGCTTTGAATCTGCAACTGCTGATTTGAGAGCGTGACCGGAATAATGTATTTATGCAGATACGGGGAAAAAATCACCGGGATGCCGTTTTCGAACACGTTCTGGATGCGCGCCGCATAGCGGGGGCTGGCGAGATGCGGAAAGAACTCGCCAATCGGCCTCCCGACAATCTGCCCGCGCCGGATTCCCGTCCAATTTTCGAGGCAGTTGTTCCAAAACATGACGATAAAATCCTGCCGCAGCACAAAGCCTCCTATCGGCATGTAATCGAGCAATCCGAACTGTTCCGCAGAAGTTTCGCACGTCATCATGACATCCCGAAATAAAGATGATCCCAAGCGCCGTTGACACGATTATTTTTTATCAGGACTGACACAAAACCTCACCCCCAGCCACTCTCCAAAAGAGAGGGGGGGAGCATATTTTTCACTCTCTCTCGGAGAGTGGCTGGGGTGAGGTGCCTAAAAATGCCTGTCCTACCCCAATTTATAATCGTGTCGGCCTACATATCGTCCAGCGTTTTTGCCAGCACGGCGAATAATCCGACGCGAAATAACAGGATGATATTCCCCTTGATTTTGAACTTTTCAATCGCCAGCTCAGTGTTCGCTAAAATAATCGTGGATTCCGCATCGGCGTTATTTTCTTCAAGCAGGCGTTCAATGCTGTCTTCGACATACACCGGAACCGAATACATCAAGTGTTCCTGAAGAATATTGCTCAACGATCCCATCACGCCGTTCAGGACGATATTGCCGACTTCAGTGAGCGCGCCGACGCGGATTGAATCGAAATCGCTGGCGGCGTCGGTTTCTTCGCCGGTCAGGATATTGACGAGATTCGATGCGCTGTCTGGCGGAAACGCTAAGAGCGCCGTTCCTGAAAACGGCCCTTTGAAGACTAATTTGACGACAGACAGCGACGTCGTCACCAATTCATGCAGCACCGAGCGAATATCCGCGTAAGGAAAAATTTTAATCGAAGGCACTTGCAGATAGACATGCGCTTCAAGGATTTGATTCAACATGCCCGCCGCTTTCCCGACGCCGATATTCATCAGTTCTGTCAGCGCATCAACTTGTTCCGGGGTCAGCTTCATGTCGTTTGGCCTCCCGCATCTCGAAGGATTCGCGCAAGCAAGTCCAGAAAAATATCCGCCTCTAAAGGCGAAAGCGGCTTATAGACAATTTCCGTCGCGCCCAACTGCAAGCATTCGCGGCGCGTGGTTTCCTGAATATCCGCCGTCAGCACGATAATCGGGGTGGTTTTGCCCTGCTGCCGCACAGTTTTTAGGAAGCCCAGCCCGTCCATGTCTGGCATCAGAATATCAAGAATAATGCACTCTGGCTGAAATGTCTGTAATTTCTCCAGCCCCTCCTTTCCATTGGTGGCTTCCTGAATCTCATGCGCCCGCCGGTCAAGAATTTTGCGAATGCTTCTGCGCTGAAATAAGGAATCGTCAACAATCAATATTTTTGCCATAGTCCATGATCTCCCGTTCTTCCTCCTCTGTTCGTAGCCGCCTGTTCGTTCGCCGTGATTGCGAAAATCAGGCACATTGCAACATCGTTACAGCATAATAGATCGCGCAAACATTGTCAATCAAAAGCGTCTGCTATGTAAATGAAATTTTGGCGGGAAATCACGAAAAAACCTGCGCGAAATTCTTCGCGCCAAGACGCTAAGACACTAAGAATGCTTGAAAAACGAAAGGAATTTCGTTTCCCTCTCCCAAAAACACTTTGCGTCTTGCGCCTTTGCGCGAGATTCTTCTTGCGCCACGCAGAACATGGAACGGAAACGGAATGAATCGCGCCAAGACGCCAAGAATCCTTGAACAACAGAGGGATTTTCGTTTCCCTCCCCCGAAAAACGCTTTGCGTCTTGGCGCCTTGGCGCGAAAAATCTGCGTGAATCTGTGGTAAAATTGCCTACTTCCCGGCAGGTTTCATGTGCTTCAATCGTCGCAAAATGTCGGAAATCGCCTGCGCATCGTCGGAGGAAACGGCCTGTTGGCCGAAACGGACGGCATAATATAGGCTGGTCAGACGATGCACATCATCGGCGCAGAGCGGATGACGCCGCCGGACAAGCTGCACGAATTCGCCGGGCGTGAGATGCGCCTGTTTCACCAGCCCTTTGCGCGCTAAAATGGCGAGCATGGCCGAATAAAACGCGCTGTCGCGGGGCGTCGTCACCGCGCGCGGCCGCTTGCGGCGAAATTGCGCGGAAAAGCGCGTCGGCAAGCTGAACTTGAGCAGCAGGCGCAGCGCAAACACGCTCGCCACCGCCGCGCCGAGCATGAGCGCGGTTGATGTGATTGACAGGCGTTCGATGACGCCGTTGATGTGCGCCTCGACTTTGTGAATAAATGCGGAAAGCCAACGCCTGAAATCGCGGCTGGCGCGAAACGCCTCCATCGCGGCTCCCACTTGATCATACAGGCTGTAATCTACGACATAGCGCGTCCATTTCGCGCGGACGTATTCGGAATAGCGGTATAGCGCGGCTAAAACGCCGCCGCGCTCGGCAAATTGCTGAAATTCCTCGCCAAACGCGGCGGGCGGCGTAGGATCGAACGTCACCCAGCCGCGCTGCGGGAAATAGACTTCAACCCACGCATGGGCGTCGCTCTGGCGCACGGTGAAAAAATGGCCGAATTCATTCCAACGCCCCTGCGCGAAGCCGTTGGCGACTCTGACCGGAACGCCGAGAATCCGTAGCAGCATCGCCATGCTGGTGGCGTAATATTCGCAATGCCCGGCGTTGCTGATAAACAGGAAATCTTCGAGCGGCGGCGCGTTCGGCGAACGCTTGACATCAAGACTGTAGCGGTAATTCTGCCGCAAATAGGCATGCACCGCGACGGCGAGATCATACGGATTGGTCAGGTTTCCGGCGATATGCCGCGCCAACGCCTCGATGCGCGGCGCAAGCGGCGGAAGCTGCAAATAGGCGGCGCGGATTTCGTCGGAATAGTCGCGGGAATCCGCCCGCAGCGCCTCCGGCGATGGCTGCGCCATGTCGGAAAACGCCGAATATTGGGGCGACTGCGGAAAAATAACCACCTTAGCGTTGTCGGTGAACTCGTCAAATTCGACGCTCAGAAACCGCCCTTCCACGCTGTACAGGCGATTTGCGCCGAATAACACATGATAATCCGGCGACATCAGGCTGACGCGCTGCTCAATCAGGGCGTTCTGATTCCCCCTGAAGCGGCGCAGGACGGCGCGCGAGCGATACCGCCAAATCATCGCCACCGGCTTGCGCTTGAATTCGTCCGCTTTCCAGCGCGCGCCGTCGTAATGGTTATACGTGACGCCTTTCCAATACAGCCGCCCGGCAAGCTGAGACGGGTCGTCAACGCTGGGCAGTTCGACGTTCATGACCGGCGTGTGATTCAAGCGGATCGCGCCGAACGAATCCAGCGTCATTTCTTCGGAAAAGCCGGAGACTTTCGGCGCGTTCCGCCCCGCGTAGCTGAAAAACGTCCCTTCGCGCATGCGCGGCAGAATCAGGAACACAACCACGCTCAAGACGCAGGTGAACAGCGTAATCAGGAGCGTGCCTCCCAAAAATTTCGGGGAAATCAGCGCGTTGACCGCCGGAGTTTCGAAGCGTTCATCGTCTTGCCCCGCGAGCGCGGGCGGCGCGTTCGAAAACGCATACGTTTGGATTTCTCCCTTCAAATGGCGGGCGATGAGCGCCCACGTTCCGGTCGCGATGAACAGCAGGCAGGAGAGCGCAAACAATGCGCTGAAGGTCATGATTGAGGAAATCAGGAGCGCGAAAAAGCTCAGCGCGTAAAGGGCGAGATAATCCCGATCCTGCTTGGGATTCAGGAGTTTCACGGCTTGCAGCGCGATGAGCATGTTCACCAACGCGACTGACGTGTCGCGCCGAATCATCAGCGCGTCGGCGGCGCAAAACGCGAAAAAGGCGAGCGTGGCGAGATTCCAGAACCAGAGCGGAATGGCGTGGCGCAGCCTGCCGGAATCAATCTGCCAGCCGAGAAAAAGCAGCAGGCCGAAAATCAGCGCGGACAAGAGGCCGTATTCGTCCGTGACGAGGAGCGCGGCAAATCCCGCGCCAATCAACAAATAGCCTGAGCAGCGCACGTACCATAAAAATCGCATTGTTTCGCGTCGC
>CAZCGG010000095.1:0-7159 GCA_964498135.1 uncultured Candidatus Moduliflexus sp. | reverse complement strand
CGTTTCGGGCCGGTTGAGATGATGGCGATTTCCGTTTCAACCAAATCCGACAAGCGGCGCAGATAGGTTTTCGCTTTTTCCGGCAGGTCGTCGTACTGCGTGATGCCGACGGTGGATTGCTGCCAGCCGTCATGCTCTTCATAGACCGGCTTGCATTGCAGCAAGGCTTCCGGCTCCATCGGCAATTCATGAATCACGCTGCCGCGATAGGTATAACCGGTGCAGACCGGAATGTTCGGGAACGGATCAAGCACGTCCATTTTCATGATGGCCAGCGCGCTCGCGCCGTTGACGCGCATGGCGTATTTGCCCACCACCGCGTCATACCAACCGCAGCGGCGCGGTCGGCCTGTGGTTGCGCCATATTCATTGCCCCGTGCCCGCAGCGTGTCGCCCGCCTCGTCAAAGAGTTCCGTCGGGAACGGGCCTTCGCCGACGCGCGTGGTGTAGGCTTTAATCACGCCTAACACGCCGTTAATCTTGGTCGGGCCGATGCCGAGTCCGGTGCATGCGCCGCCCGCGCACGCGCTCGACGACGTGACATACGGGTAGCTGCCGTGATCAATATCCAGCATCGTCCCCTGCGCCCCTTCAAACAGCACATGTTTGCCCGCGTTCATGGCCTGATGCAGCATCAGCGAGCAATCCACGACAAACGGGCGAAGCTGCTCGCCATAGCGCAGCGTCGTGTCGTAAATTTCGTTGAATGACAACTCCGGCACGTCCTCTTGCACGACACGCCGGGCGTATGCTAAATTGGCCTCAAGCTTTTCGCGGAAAATGGCGGGATCGAGCAAATCTGAAATGACGATGCCGGTGCGGGCGATTTTGCTTTCGTAAGTCGGGCCGATGCCGCGCCCAGTCGTGCCGATTTTTTTCGCGCCTAACGCCGATTCTTGCGCCCGATCCAGCAGGCGATGAAACGGCAGAATGACATGCGCGCGCGCGCTGACGAACAGGCGGCCTTCAAAATCCGCCACCCCTTCCTGCCGCAGCGCGTCCATTTCTTGCAGCAAGGCTTTCGGGTCAACCACGACGCCGTTGCCGATAATGCACTGCCGCCCTTCGTGCAGAATGCCGGACGGAATCAGGTGCAGCACAAATGTTTTTTCGCCGATTTTAACCGTATGCCCGGCGTTGTGTCCCCCCTGATAGCGGGCGACAATATCGAATTTTTCCGTCAGCATGTCCACGATTTTCCCTTTGCCTTCATCTCCCCACTGCATTCCAAGAACCACCAGATTTGCCATGTCTTTCCCGCCTTTCCGTCAAGAGCGCAGAGAGAAGCGTTCCCCCTGCGCCCCGACAATCACTCGATAAACGGCCTGTATTGATTGAATAAAGACTTCAAAAGTCTTGAAGTCTCGCCCTCACCTATTAAAATCGGTAATGGCATACTGTACATGATGCGTTGTCGCCCTTCGACTCCGCTCAGGGTGACGGTCATGGTGAGCGGAGTCGAACCCATGCTTGCCGCATCATTTACAATATACCACTACCTAAAAATCAATGCTCATATCTGGATGACATGCCTCGCGCTATCATCATGACATCCCTTCGGGATTGCATCGGTCAAGCATTATTCCTGATGTTTCAGGCGCATGAACTGCTTCGCTTGGTGCATGAAGGCTTCCAGCCGCGTATCCGTCCCGGCGTGCTGCGTGCCGTCATACGCAAGCGAAATCATCGGAAGATTGTCGTAATCCTCACGAATTTTCTTCAAAATCGCGGTGACAATCGTTCCCGGCATGCAGCCGAACGGCATGGCGTTAATCACGCCGCTGACGCGGTGCTGATGATAATCCACCGCCTTGCCCAAGCTCAACACAGTTTCCCCTTCAAATGAGCGGTCAACGTACCGATCCGCATAGTCCAACACCCCGTTGGTCGGCGTTTCTTCGAGATATTCAATCACGCCGTGAAACGGCTTGGCAAGCTTATGCTCAATCATCGCCTGCGCCTTATCCCGAAGAACGTTTTTCGCCCATGACACATACTGCTTGCCCTCTTTTGCATGGCGCACCCGCGTGAAGTTGGTGTAATAAATCCACTCCATCAACGGCGCGAGCCAGACTTTGCCGCCGAGCGCCTCGACTTTTTCCACAAGGAAATCATTGCAGAACGAGTGCATGCGGACGTAAATCTCCCCGACAATGCCAATTGTCGGCTTTTTGTGGGTTTTGTCCGTCTTCACGCCGCGAAACATGTCCGCGCACTCCGCAAGGGCGGCATACGGATTTTTTCGCTGCTCCAGTGCGTCGCCAAAATGCCGCAAGGCGCGCTGATAGGCGGCATTCGTCTCGCCCGCGTTGACCTCATAGGGGCGGGTATCGTACAGGGCTTTATACAGCAGATCGCCACCCACCAAGCAGATCCACGCGACTTTCGCAAACTCCGAGCCGACTTCTTTGTAAAAATTCACGTCCTGATTCGGAGCGAAAATCGGAATCTCATGCCCCAACTCCTGCATGACCAGGCGCTGGAACAGGTTGTATTGCCCAAAGCGGCACGGCCCGGTGCCGGACGGCATGAAGAACGCCGACTTGGCGGGATCAAAGCCCGGCTCGCGGGTCTTTTTCACCATGTCGCCGGTCGTGACGATGAGCGGATAGCACTCTTTGCCGGTCGTGAACTGCCGCCCGACTTCGACGCTTTCCCTGTCCGAAAATCCGAAAACTTCCGCCGCAACGCCCAAGCCGCGCAGCCCCGCCGCGAGCGAATACGCATGATCGCCCATGTAAGGAATGTACAGTTTCCGGCCTTTGATGGATGCGGGGACGTCCTTGCCGAACGTGCGCTCATAGACCGAATACGTCCGGCCTTTGATGTTGTCGAGGCTGTCGAGAAACGCCTCGCAGCGCGTGATTGCGCCCGCAGGCGCGCTGTGTTCGTCAATTTCGATGGTCAGCGCCGGCTTTTCGCCCATCACCTTCTTGAAATACGTCGTCAGGAAGGAATCCGGGCCGCAACTGAAATTCGTGATGTAGAGCGCGTGCAACTGCGGATGATTGCGGATGAATTTGCCCGCTTTCAGGATGCGCTGGCCGTATTTCCAGAACATGTTCGTCCAGTCGTCGCCGACTTTCACGTCCTGAATCGGCAGAAAATCCATTGGAATCGCCAACACGCCGAGATCGCGCAGAATTTGCGGCAAGCCGAGATTGATGCCCGGATCGCAGCCGTTATAGACGCGGCTGACGATGACGACAGCGCGCTGCTGCTCGCTCAACGTCTCCAAAATTTCCTGCCCGCGCTTCACCATCGCGCTGCGGAACGCGCTCTGCGTCCGCTCCGCCACGTCCAGCGCGCGGTCAACGTCGCTCGCGCTTTTCCCGAATTGGCGGGCAAACGCGACTAACGACTCCAGCAGGACGCTCCGGCCGCGCGTGAAGGTCACAATCGGGCGCAAAAATTTCCCTTCCGGCATGTTCAAGGCCGCGTTGACTAAATACGGCGTGGTTTGCACATAGGGGCAGAGATAATAATTCTGATAATCTGGATCGTCCCGTTCCATGCCGATCACGCTGGGGAGAAAGATGTAATCCACGTCATCGCGCTCCAACAGCGACAGCACTTGCCCGTGCGCGACTTTGACCGGGAAGCACGACTCCGCGACCGTGCCTTCGACGCCCTTGTGAATTGTTTGCTTATTCGTGCGCGGCGAAAGAATCACGTTAAAGCCCAATTCCGACAAAAACGCATTCCAGAACGGAAAGAGTTCGTGATAATAGAGCGCGCGGGGAATGCCGAAACTTTTGCCGCGCTCCACCGTTTTTTCCGGTTTGTAGAAGCCGACCAGCAGCTTTTCCCGTTCGGTAAACAAATCGGGAATCTGTTCGCGGTGCAGCGTTTTTTCCTCTTTGTTCACGTCCCAGCGCGGGCAGCGGCCGCCGTAATACATCGGATCAGCGCCTTCCACAAGAACTTCGTGGATTTCGCACAGGTTCGAGCAGTGTTTGCATTCGAACGTGCGAATCTCGTATTTGCGCTTGCTCAGGTCAAAGCCGCGAAATTTGCTCGGCGGATTGCCGCGCAAACGCTGATGATCGCGGGCGAGCAGCGCGACGCCGATGGCACCGGTCACATCATGATGCTTCGGCACGATGACCGGCTTGCCGACGACTTGCTCAAAGGCCGCGACGACGCCGCGATTGGCCGCCACGCCGCCTTGAAAGAAAATCTTCTTGCCGACGCGCCGGTCGCCGACCACGCGGTTCAGATAATTTTTAACGATAGAATAGCTCAATCCGGCGACGAGTTCGTCCGTTTTCGCGCCCTGCTGCTGATGATAGACGAGATCAGACTCCATGAACACGGTGCAGCGTTCGCCGAGGCTGACCGGCGATTCCGCGCCGAGCGCGAGATTGCCGAATTCTTCCTTGATGTTGATGCCGAGCTTTTCGGCCTGTTCTTCGAGGAACGAGCCCGTTCCGGCGGCGCAGGCATGATTCATCTCGAAATCCACGACGACGGAATTATCAATGCCGATATATTTGGAATCTTGCCCCCCGATTTCGAAAATCGTGTCCACTTCAGGGTCAATATGCACGGCCGCCCGCGCCTGTGCCGTGATTTCGTTGCGCACGGCGTCCGCGCCGACGAAATCGCCGGTCAAGTAACGGCCGGAGCCGGTCGTGGCGACGCCGAGAATTTCGACGCAATCGGCGACTTCCGCGCCGACTTCTTCGATGCCATGCCGCACGGCTTCAATCGGGCGTCCGGCGGTCATCAGATACCGGCGCGACAGCACGTTCCCGTCCGCGTCAATCACGACGACGTTCGTGCTGATTGAGCCGACATCCACGCCCATGTACGCCGGAATGCGGGTCTTGCCATCTTTGTTCGGCGTCAGCGTGTCCATGCCGATATAATGCCGCGCGGCGGGATCGCCCTGAAACGTCAGCTTCGCAAGGCGCGACGCCTCGATGGAACGCCCATTGATATACGCTTCAAAGCGTTCTAAGCCGGTGAACGCGCTCGCGGTCTTCTTGTCGAGCACTTCCAGAATCGCGCCGAGCGCGCCCATGCAGGCGGAATATTTCGGAATAACCAATTCGCCCTCTTTCAATTCGAGAATGTCCTCAAACGCCTTCACGACGCCCTTATTCCACGCGACGCCGCCATGAAACGCAATCGGCTTTTCAAATGCTTTCCCTTTGCCGAGGTTGCTCTTGTAATTCCTCGCCATCGCGTAGCACAAGCCCGCCACGATGTCGTAATCCGGCGTGGCGATCTGCTGCAAATGAATCATGTCCGACTTGGCGAACACAGAGCAGCGTCCGGCGACGCGCGGTGGATGCACAGATTTTAAGGCCATGTCGCCGAATTCGCCCTCAATGGCGATACCGAGGCGGCTCGCCTGCTGATCGAGGAACGAGCCGGTGCCGGCGGCGCACACGGAGTTCATGGCGAAATCTTCCAGCACAAGCTCTTTCGTGGTTGAATCTTCCATCAGGCGAATCAGCTTGGAATCCGCTCCACCGATTTCGATGACGGTGCGGACTTCGGGATGCAGAAACGCCGTCGCTTTGGTTTGCGAGACGATTTCATTGACGAACGCGGCGTCAATCGCTTTGGCGATTTCCTTGCCGCCCGCGCCGGTGAAGGCGATCCGGTCAATGCGGCCTGCGCCGAATCGCGCGACAATCTGCTTCAGCACGTCAAACGTCGTTTCAACCGGTTTGCCTTTGTGACGGACGTACATGTCTTGAAGAATTTCGCATTTTTGATTAAGAATCACTGCGTCAACGCTGACTGAACCAATATCAATGCCGACATGAAGTCGCTGTTCCATAAACTTGTATGCTCCTCTGCGCTCGAAACGCCCCATTTTGCCTTTCCGCATGGGAAAACAGGACGCGCTGCGCCGAATCATTTTTACAGGGTTGCTCTCGATGGGAAATAAAGAAAATACAGCCGTCGTGGCACGGAATAGATGCAGGAAACACGAGTGCAACAATAGAAATGCCAGATTTCACACATTTTTACAATCACGCAAGCATGAAAAATGCGCGGATGCTTTGTCAAGCAAAAAGCGATGCGAGTCACGCAGGAGTGCCCGAAACGTCTTGGCGAGCCTTTCCGTCGTCAACCGCATTGCATTCATGAATTTTGATTGACTTTTTCAAAAGAGCCGTGACATGATTACAGGTTAACGCAGCGCGGCTTGACACGCTCGCCGCGAATGGGAAATTTTCAGCCGTTCGCTCTGAGCTTGCCGAAGAGTACGCTGCAGTCGTGATAAAATTGTGTTGCTCTCAAAATTACTACTACTGTTCTGTTCTTTAGACCTCTTGCAAAAGTCCCCCGTTCGCCCTGAGCGCGTCGAAGGGCGTGTTGTTCGGAGAACGCGATTCGCGCCCTTCGACGCGCTCAGGGCGAACGGAAGTCGCGGATAACACGATTTATGCAAGTGGCCTTTGACAAAATGCTCATATTCTCCTCACAAAACGCTCATATTTTCCTAACAATCAGGAGGAAAGATAACGATGTTGGAGCAGATTGATCTTTCAAAAGAGCTTGACAAGGAGGAATACAAAGCCGTCGTTGCCGATTTAGGGCTGAGTTTGGGCGAATTGCAGCGCGAGGCGCATGTCGCGAACCTGCCGATCATGCTGGTGTTCGAGGGCTGGGACGCCGCCGGAAAGGGAACGGTCATCAATCGCCTGATTCAAACGCTCGACCCGCGCGGCTTTGTCGTGCATCCGATTCACGCGCCGAACGAAGAGGAACGCCTGCGCCCGTTTCTCTGGCGATTCTGGACGAAAACCCCGGCCAAAGGCCGAATTGCGGTCTTTGATCACAGTTGGTATGGGCGGGTGTTGGCGGAACGAGTTGACAAACTCGTGGCAAAAGAAAGCTGGAGCGCGGCGTATGACGATATTTGCTCATTTGAGCGGCAATTGACCGACAGCGGCGCGCTCATCATCAAATTCTTCCTGCACATCAGCAAGAAAGAGCAGCGCAAACGCTTTCAGAAACTCGAAGAAGCCGAGGCGACGGCGTGGAAAGTGACGAAAGAAGATTGGCGGCAGCATGAGCAATATGACGCCTATCTGGAGGCATTTGAGGAGATGTTCGCCCGCACGGACGCGAGCTTCGCCCCCTGGACGATTATCGAAGCGCACGACCGGCGCTTTGCGACGGTGAAAGTCTTTAC
>CAZCGG010000094.1:0-15899 GCA_964498135.1 uncultured Candidatus Moduliflexus sp. | reverse complement strand
TACCAAACACCAAACTTCCGAAGTCTTGAAGACTTCGGAAGTTTTTCTTCGGAAGTTTTTTTCTTTTTGATGAACAAATTGATGCTGACGCCGACCTGAATCCCGAAGACGTTATGCGTCGTGCCGGAGAGTTTCGGATTTTTCCGCACGTTCCCGCCCAAATCCAAGACGTAAATCGCGTCAAACTCCTCCGCTAATTGCTTGCGCATGCCATCGAACGCGATGCCGTCTAAAAAGCTGTTATTCGTGACAAACGCGACAATCCCTTCGCCGTTCGCCGCGATGCGGTCGGACGCCCATTTTATCGCCTTGACATAGACATCCGCGAGCGCGTTCTTGTTCGTCGCGCCGGACGACTTGGCGTAGCTCTCGCGCACGCGCTTATCCAACACTGGATAGGCGCGGTTCTTGTTGTTGTCGTTTTCGTTCACCTGCCCCGCGTTATACGGCGGATTGCCGAGAATCACGAAGATCGGCGCGGCCTTTTGGCGTTTCACCCGCGCCGTGTTTTCCGGCGTCATGAAATTGAACTGCTTCTGCTCCGGGTCCGCCAATTGGAACGTGTCCACGAAGCATAAGCCCGGAAACGCCAGATAATCGCCGGTGCGCGTGTAATATTCGTGTTCGATGTTCATGGCCGCGATGTAATACGGCAGCAGCATGACCTCGTTGCAGTGGAGTTCGCGGGCGTATTTCGCCGACAGCGCGGGCGTGTTCAGCTTGCGCATGACCTGCGCGAGAAAATTCCCCGTGCCGACGAACGGATCGAGAATGTGGACATTCGGCGCGGAGAGGCCGTCCGCAAGGCCGAATTCGGCGCGCAGCAACTCATCCACCGAGTTGACCATGAATTGCACGACCGGCTGCGGCGTATAGACGATGCCGTGCGTGTCGGCCACTTTGACCGAAAAGCCCTGAAAGAACCGCTCATAGACCGTGTTGAGAAAACGCTGCTTTTCCGTGAAATCGCGCAGCGCGGCGGCCGTCGCCTCGATGGCGTGATAAAAGCGGTCAAGCGGCTTGAAATAAATCGCGCGCCCGCCGTGCGGCTTCACGAGGGCGAAGACGACCTTTTCGATTTCATGCGCGATGATGTTCAGGTTGACGAAATCCGGGTTGTTGAACATCTTCGTGAAGATGCGCTCGGTCAGGATGTGCTGAATCAGCATTTCTTCGACTGCCGGAATGGAAATGTTCGGGTTGATGTTGTCGCGGCAGATCGTGACGAAGCTGTCAAACGCGGCCAGAAAGTCGGCATTTTTGGATTGCCGCTCGCCTTCGATGAGTTTCACCAAACCCGCGCCGATCTCTTTGACTTGCCCGGAAAATTGCTCGACGGCCTGCCGCCATTCGTCATACACCGGCGGCGTGTATTCGAAAAACGCCCGCAGCGCGGCGATCAGCGCGTCCGGCCGCGCGAGATTCCAGTCGTTGACATATTGGCCGTTCTGCCAGAGAATCGCCCGCTGCGGCGCTTGAAAGAGGATGTTATCTTTCGGGTAGCCCGCCGCGAATTTCTTCTTGATCTCGCTCGGCAGATCGTCCGCGGCGTCTTTCGCCTCCCAGACGCCGTAAATC
Organism: uncultured Candidatus Moduliflexus sp.; assembly: GCA_964498135.1. GTDB lineage: Bacteria > Moduliflexota > Moduliflexia > Moduliflexales > Moduliflexaceae > Moduliflexus. Next base: position 14,321 of record CAZCGG010000094.1, on the reverse strand, counting down.
AAGTTGAATTGATCCGTGATGGCGCCGTCGAAAAAGAGCGTTTTGCTCCCTTTTTGCGCGGTGTATTGCTCGATGAGCGTCCGGTTGAATTGCGCGGCGCAATGGCGCAGCAGCGCGGCGAACATCGGCGCGACGGCGCCTTCTTTCAGGGCGTTGCCGCCCGCCTGCGCCGTGAGTTTGGCGAGGTCGTCGTAATACGTCGCAATGATTTTCTGCGTGGGTTTCAGGTTCAGCGTCGTCATGATGATGGCGTCAGCCGCGTGCCGACGAACAGCCCTGTCCGCCGGTACGGAAAAAGCGTGTCCGAAAGTCTATTTTTCTTGCAGCGCGTCGCTTGTCAACGCCGCGAGATCGTCCGCCGTCAAGCCGGTCAGTTCGCAAACATCTTCTGCCGAATATCCTCGCTCCAACATTTTGCGGGCGGTCGCTTTCTTTTCTTCCGTCCGGCCTTCTGCGCGGCCTTCTGCGCGACCTTCTGCTTTCATGATCTCTTCGGTTTCGGCCATGCTAGCTTGAAAATGGAGGTTTTCCACATATTGTTTGTAATCCTGTCGATCTTTGTCAGGCAATTTCAGCACGTCTAACGTTTTTTTCGCTTCAGGCAAGCCCTTCGCATTCGTCTCATCGCGAATCTCTTCGTTCTTCAAAAAGTAAATCCATTCGTCCAGCGTGTTCTTGGCGACATCGTTGAATTGATTCACTTTGATGAGATAATATTCGGGATAGAGCGCGGCAATTGTCGAACGTTTGTAGCGCGCGTGCTGCGTCACGGATAAGTCCAGCAGATCGCCGTGATGCAGCCCGACAAAATTCGTCGTGCCGTGATACAAATAATCCGCCCCATGTCCCGCGTCGAAATAGACGATATTGATGGAATAGACCTTGCGGATTTTGGCATACGCCTCGCTTTCGTGCAGATATTCCGTGACCAATTTCGACGCGCCATAGAGCATGCGTTGAAAATAGTCGTATTGCATCGAATTTTGCACCTCGATCAGCATCAATTCTCGCCGCTTTTCGCTTTCGACCAGCAGATCCACGCGGTTATATTTATCGAATTCGCTTTCTTTGTTGCTTTCGCTTTCGAGAATATTGCGAATCAAAATATCTTCGCCTAACAGTTCGCTCAAAAAGCCTTCCAAGATGACGAAATTGGCTTTCTGCCGCAATAAGCGTTTCATCGCCCAATCAAATCGCACTAATTGTTTCACGGGGTCATTCCTTGTATTGAAACATAGCTGTCAGACACCTTGAAGGTGTCTGACAGCTATGTTTATAGCGCATTCCATTCATCAATCTCAAGAGGACGTCGAAGAATAGATTCGACTTCTTGGAGCATCATGCGTAACTGCGGAACAGAATATTCTTCATTCGAAGGGATTGTCAGCCATTGTTCGTCATATATCATGAATTGATGACGTGTTCCTGAGTATGGCCCGATAAAGCCTAATTTTCCCAACCGTTTGATAAAATCCCTACGTTTACACGGTCGCCAACGGCTGCTCATGCCTTATTTCTCCATTCAAATCATACCCGGCCAGCGCAGGCAGCCGATGACCGAATTTCAGGCCAAGCAGCACCCAATCTTCTAACGTCGAGCGCAATTCCGTTTCGCACGTTCGAAGCGTCCGGCCAAACGCGATCACGCCGGGACATGACGGAATTCGTCCGGCAAACGTGCCATCCTCAAGTTTATCATATTCCGCGTAAGTCAACGCTTTTTTGATATATCCGGTCAAAATAAATCGTTTCATAACTTGCCCCTTTTATCAAACCTTCCACTCCTCGCGCTGGCCTTGCGAGAGAATTTCGGTCAACTCCATCGAGCTTTTTTCCATTTTCAGAATCAGGCGATCCGCCCGCTCCGAGAAGATATTGTGAAACACGAGTGTGGGAATGGCGATGCTCAATCCGGCGGCGGTCGTAATCAGAGCTTCGCCGATGCCGCCCGCCAATTCTTCCGCCTTACCGATGCCGCCTAACGAGATAATATTAAAGACTTTGATCATGCCGGTGACTGTGCCTAAAAGCCCAAGCAGCGGCGCGACCCCGGCAATCGTGCTGAGGATGTTCAGATATTTTTCGACAGAGGCGATTTCGTGGCGTCCGGCGTCTTCGATGGCCTCCTTGATTTCATCGCGCCCGAAATAATATTTCATGATGCCCGCCTCGATGATTTTGGCAATCGGCTTATTGCTTTTGGAGCAAATCGAAAGCGCCTCGTTGATATGCCCTTCCAGCAGCAGCCCCTTAATGCGGGCGAAAAAATCCTTTGGAATGACCTTGCCTTCGGTCAGGTTGATAAAGCGTTCAATGACAATCGCCAAGGCGATGACGGAGCAGGCGAGAATCGGGATCATGACGACCCCGCCTTTGATAATGAAATCTAACATAACCAGCACCCTCGCAGAAAATGTTCATGGATTGACGCGCTTTTTTTCGCAACCCTAAATTCCCAAGTCGCGTCTTGTCAAGTATTTGTTGGGGAAATGAACAAAATGCCATCGTGAATTCGCCCGTCTTTTCGCAAAGAAAATATTCAAAACATGATTTTTTTCTTGCTATTCTACGCAAAGGAATTATGTAAGGTTTATACGTCTTGCCGGTGAAACGATTATGGGCGACAGAAAAATGATTTGCGTGAATAAAGAAGCGACGCACCTGTATTTTATCGAAGAGCGATTTGAAGCCGGAATCGCCCTGCGGGGAACGGAAGTGAAGTCGTTGCGGGAAGGCCGGGCAAATTTAAAGGAAAGTTTCGCCAAAGCCAAAGGGGGCGAAATTTTTTTGTATAATTGCCATATCAGCCCATATTCGCACGGGAATCAGTTGAATCACGACCCGTTGCGTCCGCGCAAATTATTGCTGCATAAACGCGAAATCCGCAAACTGATCGGGAAGGTTTCTGAAAAAGGCTATACGCTCGTGCCGATGTGCATGTATTTTTCGGATGGCACGGCCAAGTTGGAACTTGGCTTAGGCAAAGGGAAAAAGCTGCACGATAAGCGCGAAAGCATGAAAGAGCGCGACGCCAACCGAGAACTTGAGCGGGCGTTCAAAGGCCGGCAGTTAAAATAGCGCGCAAAAAATGACGTTCTTTGAGAGATTGGGGGCGATGTGGTTTCGACGGGGTTAATTGAGGCTTCAGTGGCGTGCCGAGGTGTCGGGCTCTCGTAAAAACGACATTAACTCAAATGCAGACGAATACAACACTGCACCTCTCGCAATGGCTGCGTAAGCCAGCGTGAGAGCCAACCGGTCGCCTATAACCGACCGGCGTTCAATCTGTTCCTGCCTGTGGGGCAGTGCGAACGTCATCATCACAGGATAGCCGTTGCTCATGCGCGGGGAGCGATGGCGAAACTTCAACCGCGCTAACGTCCGCATAATCCTGTCAATGGGAGCATGTGGGCGTGACACGAAAACATTGACTACGCATGTAGAAGCTGACTGCTGAAGAGCTTCGGACCGGGGTTCGATTCCCCGCGCCTCCACCAATTCAAAAAGCCTGTATTCATGACTTGAATATGAATACGGGCTTTTTTTATGTGCATTCGCCATTCACGATTCGATATATTGCTCACACGCAGCAAAAATCGCGTCCAAAATGCCGAATAGCGTCGGCGTTTGCGTCTCAAAGCTATACAACGGACTTTGATAGACCTCATTCCGCACCGTCAGCTTATAGAACTGCCACGCGGCCGCGTTCGTGACGATGCCGTGCATGTCAATCACTAAATGCTCTTTGGCGTTCAGCGCTTGACACGCCTTCATGCCCAAAACGCATTGCGCCGCGCCTTGCTCAAAATCATCCTTTTTCGCTTCCGCGAGACAGACAAACGGATGCGTCAGCACCGTCAGCCGCTGCGCGAAAACATATTCGCTGCGTCCGCTCAAGTCATCCGCTTTCAACGCCACTTCTTTCCAGACCTTTAACTTTTTTCGGCGGCTTAACGCTTCCTGCAAAATCGTGTCAATCAGCACTTCCTTGCCGCTTTCGCTGAACGTGATGTCAAACGCCTGCAACCGCTCCAACTCGGCCTGAAAGATCGCGCTTGGCTCAATCGGACTGAAGGGAATTTCCCAAGGGAACACTTGCGTCACATGCAAATAGCCGTAAGCTTCAGCTAACGTATATTGGTTAAACGGTTTTTTCTTCGCCGCCATATTGTCGCCTTCTTTTTTGACGTTTCCGGTCTTTTGGGGAAACCTGTCAGGCGCGTTCGACGTGTCTGACAGGTTCTTTCCGCGCGCTACTGCAATTCAACGAATACGACTGTCGAACGCCCAGGCACGGTGATTTTCCCGGCTGCCGCATCAAACGCGGCGTCTTTCAGCGCAGCATCAACGTTCACATCCAGATTCGGATGAATCGTCAAATCAAGCCCTTTCAACGACTCATGCGTAAATTCTACCGGCTGCGGCGCGGCGTTCATCGCCACGACCACCATTTTCTGCGCCGGGTCCAAATCGGCCAAGCCTTCGACCGTATCCGACACGCGCATGACAATTAAGCCCGGAATCTGCTCCGCGCCGCCTTCCGCGTTCAAGAACGCGACGCGCTTCATCACGTCTTCGGCGGTCTGAAGCCGGAACAACGGCGAGCTTTTCCGCACGCGCAGCAAGGCTTTGAAATACTCGACCGTCGCCGTCATCAACTCCTGCGTCGGGCGAATCCCGGCGTCTTGCAAGCGCGGCGTCCAGAACGGCCATTCGGCTTCGTTGCGCTGCTTGTTCGGCAGCCCGACGCCCAATTTGTTCGATGAATACGTCCAATCGAGGTTGTTATACCAATCGCCCGCGTTGTAGCTGTCGCCGTCGCCCGATTTCGAGCGCAGCATTTCGTCGCCCGCGTGGAAGAACGGGATGCCTTCGCCGAGCGCAACAATGCTCAAGCCGAGCCGCGCCATCCGCGCCCGATCTTCCGCCGTCGCGGTCTCCGGTGTCCGTCCGGCGGACTTGAACGGGGCTTTCGCGCTGATTTGATCAAACAGCACGTAATTATCATGCGCCGAAACGTAATTGATGCACTCTTTCGGCTGCGCCGCGTAGCCCGCCGCCGCGCCGCGATAATCCACGTCCGAGCCTTTCACGGCCTTGCCTTCGTAGCCCATGAACTCGTAATCTTTCAGGTTAGCGGCCATCGCCAGGCGGATGTTGTCGGTGTAATTCAGCAAGACTTGCTTCTGTTCGTCGAGGTCTTCCGACGTTTCCGCATTGTCGGCGCAGGCGTTGTAATCGGTGAACAGGCCGCTGATGAAACCCTGATCGCAGCGCGTGCTGTGCTGGAAATTGCCGCCGCGCGCCGAATCGCGAACGCGGTCGTTGAACGTGCCGATGCCGATGTTCCCCGCGTTCGTCTGCGTGAAGGCAGCGGCGTTGTTCTCCTCGCCCGGCTCGGCCGAACTCGGCAGATTGGTCTGAATCGAGCCGAACCGCCAGCCTTCGCCGTAAACGTAGAGCTTCGCGCCGTCCACGCCGTCTTGCTCAACGGTCAAGCCGTCCAGCATTTTGCGGACGTTCAGCATGTTTTGGCGCGTGTGATGCCCCATCAAATCAAAGCGGAAACCGTCCACTTTGTAGGCCACCGCCCATCGTTTCAGCGTGTCGAGCATCAGCTTTTCCATCATGACATGTTCCGTCGCGGTATCCGGGCAGCAGGTCGAATTCTGAATGTTGCCCTCGTCATCGAGGCGGTAGTAATAGCCCGGCGCGAGTTTGTCCAGCACCGATTTCTCGCCGTCCCGCGCCGCGTTCGTGTGATTATAGACCACATCCATCACCACGCGCAGCCCGGCCTCGTTCAGCGCGTTCACCATCTTGCGAAACTCGACGATCCGCGCCGCGCCGTCCGGGTTCGCGCAATAGCTCCCTTCCGGGACGCCGTAATGGAACGGATCGTAGCCCCAGTTGAAGCCGTCTAAATCTTGCAGCGCGGCGGTCAACTGCGCCGGAATGTCAGACGCCGGGTCAGCCGCGACCGCTTCTTCCATGACTTGTTGAATCGTCTTGCCCGCATTGGCGGCGCAAATCGCCTGAATGTCCGCGCCGTTTTTCGCGCAGAGATCGTCAATTTTGCTCGTCAATTCGATGCGTTGCGCCGCGTCTTCCTGAATCGTCGCAATGTCGAACGCGGGGAGCAGATGCACGTGCGTCAACCCGGCCTCCGCCAAGCCTTTCAGATGCTTCATGCCGTTCGAATCCGCCGCCGCGAACGCCGTAAATCTGCCGCGATCTGCCTCCGGCACGGTGGCGTCGGCAATGCTGAAATCGCGGACATGCAGTTCATACAGCACGGTGTCTTCCAGCGCGTTCAAGGCCGGTTTCTGAAGCGCAGCCCATCCTTCCGGCTGCAAAGCCGCGTCCGCCAAATCCACGATCTGACTGCGCGCGCTGTTCGTCGCCAAGCTGACGGAATACGGATCGGTCACGAGAAACGTCTCGATCTTGCCGCTCCAGAAGGCGAACACCTTGACTTCGTAACGATAAAACAGGTTCTTCCAATCAGCAGTTCCGGCAGCCTGCCACACGCCCGTCCATTTCTCCCCGTCCATCACCTTCGTCATCTCGAACGGGCTGCCGTCAAGCTCCTTGTCGCTCGTGGAATCAACGTAAACATGCGCTTTCACCGATTGCGCGGTCGGCGCCCAGACGCTCAGCGTCGGCGCGCCATCGGCAAACGCGACGCCAAGTTCACCGTCAAATGCATACAGATCATCGAGGATTCCGGCGGTCTGGATCGAAGTGGCGTCCGCCAACTTGCCTTCCTGCGTTTTCAGCGCGACCGCGATGGCGCCGGTCAACGCCGCTGCCGCGTCAACATCCGTCGTAGCAATTCGGGCGCGGCCTTTCAAATAGGGCAGATATGCTAATTTTTGATCGTTCGCGGAATCGTTTTCGCCGACCGCGCCGTTGAATGCGAGCGGAATTTCCTTACCGTTCGGACTCATCGTGATCGCGCCGTTTTCCAGCGTCAGCGCGCCGTCCGGGTCAACATACAAATACGGTGTCAAGCCCTCGGTTTTCGGCAAATCCCAGACAAGCGAATCGCGGGAAATCCAACGCGCTTTCACGGCGCGCAGATCGCCGACGGCGCCCGCGTTAATCAGCGCGTCCGTTTTGTTCGCATACTTCGTGGCGTCCCCTTCAATCAACCAGATTTCAAGCCCCTCTTGCTGCGGAATCGTTGCCATATCCAACCCCTTCTGATCTTTTTCGTTGCCTTTGTGAATGATGAAATTGAGCGGCGCGGCGGCATCCACGATTTCCAAAATCGCATACGCGCCGAAATCGTCCTGCCCGTCGAACGCGCGCGGCTTGTCCCACGCAATTCCCGCCAGCACGCTGTCCGGCATCGAAGGCGTCGCGGCGTTCCAGAGGTGCAAGCCCCACCCTTCGTAATCGGCGTTCTTGCGGTGATAATGAATCACAACCGCCTGCGCTGCTTTTACGGTCAAAGACGGCTGCGCCTGATTCGAAAAATCGAAGGCGACTTTGTACGCGCCTTTTTCGGGCAGCGTCACTTTCAAGTTCCCTTCGCCCGCCGCTAACGTTTTCGCGGCGCCAAGCGCGACGGACGGCTCGCTGTTCAACCCGAAATTGACCGACCAGTCAGCATTCGCAATCTTAAATTCATGCTCGCCGGCATCCATGACCAACACTGTCGTATACATGTTGTTGGCCGCCGTCAGTTGGTTGGCCGTTCCCCATTCATTCATCGTGCCGCGCACAAACAGCGTCATGTCCTGCGCATTGGCGCTGAAGCCCGCCAACAGCGCGAACATGCTCACTACGCACGCGGCATGTTTCGTGAAGCCCCACGTTCTGCGTCTCATCATTTTCCTCTCCTCCTGCAAAAACGATTGGCGTTCATGCGGCGGCGCGCAGCCTGCCGCGCCCTGCCAGCATGGATATTCGACGGATCAGCAATATATTCGGAACATGGAGTTCAGGTCAACTTTTTTAATAGCATTTAGTAGTATTTATCACATTATTCAATCGTATTGAACAGGGAGTAAGACTTTTGAAGACTTCAAAAGTCTAAGAAACTGTTTTAAACGTTGCGCGTGTTCCCCAGAAGACGAACAACCTGGTAGCCCCGCCCGTACGTGGCGGGAATGTGCGCCAATACCCCGCCACATACGGACGGGGCTACCGTGTTGTTCATGATCTTTTAAAACAGTCTCTAAGGTCACGCCTCGAACCCCGCAAAAAATTTGCGCTCACGGCAATAATTGCTTGACGCAAATCTCGCAAAGGCGTACATTGCATGCAAACGATGTATTTTGCCATCACCTGAAGAAGGAGTCCTCAAAAAATATGGAACACGTTTCATCTGCGCCTCATGCGCCATCATCAGGACAGACGCCGCCGCGCCGCCGTTCCTGGTTTCGAATGTTTCTGCGCTTTGTCTGGGTCTGCGTTCTCCTGCTCCTGCTTGTCATCGGGGGAATCGCCGGAATCACGGGCGGCGCGTTATACAGCTTTTATTCGGAATTGCCGGACATTGACCGTCTGGAAAATTTCCGCCCCAGTTTGGTCACGAAGGTGTATGACCGAAATAAGGAAGTTATCGGCGAATTTTTTATTGAAAAACGCGAATTGATCGCGTTTGATGACATCCCCAAAGATTTCGTGAACGCCCTGTTAGCTGTCGAAGACAAGCGTTTTTGGGAACATGAAGGCGTTGATCCGATTGGCGTTGCCCGCGCGATTATCGTCAACCTTCAGCATCGAGGGGTGAGCGAAGGCGCCAGCACGGTAACGCAGCAGTTGACGCGGCTGCTGTTTCTCAGCCCGGAGAGAAAATTTCCCCGCAAAATCAAAGAGATGATGCTGGCCTTCAAAATCGAGCAGAAATACCGGAAACTGCTGCCAAGCAAACAGGACGCGAAGAAAAAAATCCTCGAATTGTACGCGAATCAATACTATTGGGGACACGGCGCGTATGGCTTGCGCTCCGCCGCGAAAACCTATTTCGGCAAAGAGGTTGAGCAGCTTGATCTCGGCGAATGCGCCATGCTCGCCGGAATTTTGCAGCGGCCGGCCGCGCATTCGCCGATCCGCTACCCGGAACAGGCGAAAAAACGGCAGAAGCACGTGCTGGATCGCATGGTCGCGGAAAGCTATATTTCGGAGGAACAGGCAGAGATCGCCTTCAAAAAACCGTTTGAAAAACAGGAATTGCCGGAACGCCAAATCAACAAAGCCCCGTATTTCGTCGAATACATCCGGCAATATTTGGAGGATCAATACGGCTCGCGGGTGTATCAGGAAGGCTTGGAAGTCTATACGTCGCTTGATTTGCGGATGCAGAACATCGCGGAGCAGCAGATGCAGCGCCATCTGCGCAATTTGCAGCGACGCTACGGCTTTAAGCTGTATGACCGCGACGATTCGCCGGAAAAACGCAAGGAACGGCTCGCGGATTTCCGCGAATTGGAATGGCGAAAGCCGCCGGAAAAAGGGGAATTGCTGCATGCCGTCGTCAGTAATGTCGCGGGCGGCGCGATTGCGATTACGTTAGGCGATTACACCGGCGTCATCGAGAAAGAGGGCTATAAATGGACAGGCCGGACGGCAGAGAAATTGGTCGTTCCCGATGATATTATTCTCGTCAAAATTAAAGAGGTTGACGCGGAAAATAAGACCGTGAAGGCCGCGCTTGATCTTGAGCCGATTGTCGAAGGCGCATTGATGGCGATTGACCCGCGCACCGGGCATGTCATGGCGATGGCCGGCGGCTACGATTTTTACCGCAGCAAATTCAACCGGGCTGTGCAGGCGTTGCGCCAGCCGGGGTCGTCGTTCAAGCCGTTTGTCTATCTGACGGCCTTAGAGCGCGGTTTCACGCCCGCCAGCGTCGTCCGCGACGAGCCATATGAAGTGGTCATTGACCGGCAGCGCGGCAAAACGTGGAGTCCGAAAAATTTTTCGTCTTCATTTAAAGGCTCAATCACCTTGCGCAAGGCGTTAGCCAGTTCAACCAACGTGATTTCCGCCAAACTGATCATGCACGTCGGGCCGCATGCGGTTGTGGACACGGCGCGGCGGCTCGGCCTCACCTCGTATTTAAGCCCGTATCCGGCGTTGGCACTCGGCGCGTCGGATGTCTATCTCGTGGAGATGGTTTCCGCATATTGCGCGTTTGCGAATCGCGGCTTCCACATTGAGCCGGTGTTCGTGACGAGCGTGCTGGATCACGATGGCAACATTTTGGAAGAAAACGTCCCGCGCGCGCGGCAGGTGATTTCCGAAGACACCAATTATCTGCTGGTTTCGATGATGAAAAGCGTGGTGGAAGACGGCACGGCCGCCGACGCGCTGGAGCTTGGCCGTCCGGTCGCCGGAAAAACCGGCACGACGAACGACAGCACCGATGCGTGGTTCATGGGCTATTCGCCGTCATTGGTGGCGGGCGTCTGGATTGGCTACGATGAAAACCGCAAATCGCTCGGCCCCAAAGAAACCGGCGGCAAGGTCGCGCTGCCGATTTGGATTGATTTTATGAAAGACGCCCTAAAAGACGTACCAATCGAGGATTTCCCCGTTCCGGCGGGCATCAGCGTCGTGGAAATTGACGCTGCGACTGGCCTGCTGAATGCGCGAGGATGCGCGGGGGAATCATTCCGCGAAAGCTTCAAAAAAGGGACGGAGCCGCGCGAATATTGCTACCAATTTCGCGGCCCGCTCATGTAATGCCTATGGCGTGATTGGTAGCCCCGCCGCGAATGAAAATAGGGGTGTCAAATCTCGATTTGACAGCGAAATCGAGATTTCGCACTCCTGATTTACATGGGAAAACCCGCGACGGAGCGCGGGGCTACCGTTGATCATTCCGAATAGCGCCTGCCTAACGAGCGAATCACGTCAATCACCGAAAAAAACGCCTCGATGACTTCCGGGTCGAAATGTTTGCCCGCGCCTTTGCGCAATTCGTTAAACACGTCCTCCTCGCTCCACGCATCCTTATACGCGCGTTTGCTGGAAAGCGCGTCATATACGTCGGCGACGGCCACAATGCGCCCAAAAATCGGAATCTCTTCCCCTCGTTTGCCACGAGCCCTGCCAAATTCATTCACATAGCCCGGAATCGGATCGCCGTTTCTCGCCGGATCAATATGTCCCGGATAGCCCGTGCCATCCCAGCGCTCATGATGATTCAAGGCGATTTGCCCGGCGATTTCGTCAAATTCCGATTGCGCGTTTAAAAACAGCTTCGCGCCCATGATAACGTGCTGTTTCATAATCGTGTATTCTTCATCGTTCAACCGCCCCGGCTTTTGAAGAATTTCGTCCTTGATGCCGACTTTGCCGACATCATGCAGCATGGAGGCCATGCGGAGAATATCTTTGTAATTATCAATCACTTTTTGGTCAAGGCCGCGCTTTTTCGCCCACGCTTCATAAATTTCCGAAGAATACGAGCCGACGCGGTTGACGTGCGTGCCGGTTTCTTCAGGGTCGCGCAACTCCGCCATGCTAATCATCCGCAAAATGATCGCCCGCGTCATCTGCGCCCGCTCAATCGCCATCGCCGCGTTAATCGCAAACATGCGGATCAACGGAATATCCTGCTCCGCAAACGGCGTAATCATCCCTCGCTCATTTTTGGCGTTAATCAACTGCATCACGCCGATGACCTTATTTTGGTTATTTTTCAACGGCAGCGTCAGCATCGAGCGCGTCAAATAATGCGAGCGCAGATCGTAAGACGGATCGAACGAATACGGCACGTCTTCCTTCGAAAGCAGATACACGTCGGGAATGTTCAGCGCTTCGCCCGTGCTGGCGACGTAGCCGGAGATTGATTTATGGTTAATCGGCACAGTGAACGTATTGTACATCAATTTCTTGTCCGGGCCTAACTCTTTTTGCAAGGTATCGTTCTGCGTATGATTAAATTCAAGACGCCCTTCTTCTTTGACGACGTAAATCGAACCGGCGTCCGCGTTCGCTAATTTTCGGGCGACCATCAAGATTTTTTCCAGCAGCACGTCCACGTCGCGCACCTGCTCGATGGTCTGGTTCATTTCAAGAATCTGCTTTAATGTATCATGTCCATTCGGCATGCCTTCACCTCATGTCAAAAGCTCTGTCAAAATCATGCAAATGCGGACGGTTCAGCAACGCCTGAAAAATCCTTGCGTTGCGTCCGCGATGTCATAAATTCTCCTCTGTTTGATGCAAAAAACTGTCAAGAAAATTCCCCAAAAAACCGTCAGCGCGTTCAAACCCATCATCACAGTTGACAAATTTCGCGCACAGTGTCAACGCGGTTCGATTATGGGACGAATGACGCTGATTACCGGCGGCGCGCGGAGCGGCAAAAGCGCGTTCGCCGAATCGCTGCTGGCCGGGAAAACCGATGTGATCTATCTTGCCACCGCCGCCGTCGCCGACGCGGACATGGCGGAACGCGTGCGGCAGCATCAACTCCGGCGTCCGGCGGCATGGCGGACGGTTGAAGGATCGAAACATCTGCATCGCGCCGTCGGCGACGCCAAGCATTATCTGCTGGATTGCCTCAGCCTGCTGACCTCGAACGTGATGTTCGAAATGACGAAAGACACCGCCGCGATTTCCGTTGACGCGCAGCGTCAGGTTGAAGAAGCGGTATTCGCCGAAGTGTCCGCGCTGCGCGACCGGATCACCGCGATTGACGGCGCGCTCGTCATGGTCACAAACGAAGTCGGCCTCTCGATTGTGCCGGAGCACCCTGTTGCGCGGGCGTACCGCGACATTCTCGGCCGCGTGAATCAGCGCGCCGCCGCCCTCTCCGATGACGTCTATCTCGTCGTCTGCGGCGTTCCGCTGCAAATCAAACCACAGATGTCGTGGAAAGCTGTCAGACACCTTCAAAGTGTCTGACAGCTATGTGAATCTGTGATGAAAATTTATGGCAAGCATCATGATTCAAGGCACGGCGTCTTCCGCCGGAAAAAGCCTGATTGCGGCGGCGTTCTGCCGGATTTTCAGCAATGACGGGCGGCGCGTCTGCCCGTTCAAATCGCAAAATATGTCGCTGAATTCCTACGTCACGCGGGAAGGGCTGGAAATGGGGCGGGCGCAGGTGCTTCAAGCGCAAGCCGCCCGCGTCGAGCCGTCGGCGGCGATGAACCCGATTCTGCTGAAACCGACGACAAACCGCCAGAGTCAAGTGATTCTGAACGGCAAACCGTTCCGCAACATGGACGCCGCCGACTATTTCGCGTTCAAGCCGTCGCTGAAAGAGATGATTCGCGCCGCGTACCGCCGCGTAGCCGAGTCGTGCGAGATTGTCGTCATCGAAGGCGCGGGCAGCCCGGCGGAAATCAACTTGATGGAACACGACATCGTGAACATGGGGATGGCGGAGATGGCCGACGCGCCCGTGCTGCTCGTTGCCGATATTGATCGGGGCGGCGTCTTTGCGGCAATTTACGGGACAATCATGCTGCTGCCGGAAGAGCAGCGCGCCCGCATCAAAGGGGTGATCATCAACAAATTTCGCGGCGATGTTGCCTTGTTGCAGCCCGGCCTTGACCAGATCGAACGCTTGACCGGCGTTCCCGTTCTCGGCGTGATTCCGTACATTCCCGACCTGCGGCTGGACGAAGAGGATAGCGCGACGGCGTTTGCCCGTCAAACGGGCGCGCCGATTGATATTTGCGTCGTGAAATTGCCGCGCATCTCGAATTTCACCGATTTCGACGCCTTCCACGCTGAACCGGACGCTGCCGTGCGCTATATTACGACGCCTGACGACATCGGCGCGGCGGATTTGCTGATTCTGCCCGGCAGCAAAAACACCATCGAAGACCTGCGCTGGCTGAAACAGGCCGGATTTGCGGACGCGCTGCGCCGGTTTTCCGGCCTGATTTTCGGCATTTGCGGCGGCTACCAGATGCTTGGCGAGATGATTGTTGACGCGGACGGTTGGGAAGTCGGGCGCGGCGAAACAGAAGCCGGAATCGGCCTGTTCCAGACCACGACGATTTTTCAAGGCGAGAAAATCACGGCGAACGTGAGCGGCGCGGCCTTTGATTGCGCCATCTCCGGCTATGAAATTCACGCGGGGAAAACGGTTGGCAATGCGCAGCCGTTCGTCAATATTACGGCGAAAGAAGGTCGCGCGGCGGCTTATGCGGACGGCGACATGCGCGATCATCGCGTGTTCGGCACGTACATTCACGGCCTGTTCGACTCCGGCGCGTTTCGGAGCGCGCTCTTGAATCGCATTCGCCGCGCCAAGTCGCTCGCCGAGCAGTCCGGCGCGGATCGCGGCCACGTGCGCGACGCAGAACTTGAGCGGTTGGCGGCGGTCGCGCGCGCGCATGTCA
>CAZCGG010000093.1:11151-15922 GCA_964498135.1 uncultured Candidatus Moduliflexus sp. | reverse complement strand
ACGTGGCGGGAAGGTGCGCCAATGTCCCGCCACGTAGGGGCGGGGCTACCAGGGTATTCGTCTTCTGGGGAAGACGCGCAACTTTTAAAACAGTTTCTTAAATCATAACTGATGGCATCTACAAAAAGGAGATTGGGTATGAAAAGCGTGGTCAGATTGTTTGCGTTCGTCGGGGGATTCCTCGCGTTTATGTCGTTGAGCGCGTCCGTTCAGGCGGCTGAAATGGACGATAGCACGTTATCGCCGTATTTTTTAGTCAAAAGCAATGATCCGGCGGTGGATCGGCTGCCGTTGCTGCTGACTTCGGCGGATGTCAAGATTGCGGGCGTGATCGCGGACGTGACGGTCACGCAGATTTATAAAAATGAAGGGACGCAGCCGTTGGAGGCGATTTACGTGTTTCCCGGCTCGACCCGCGCCGCCGTGTACGGCATGACGATGACCATCGGCGACCGCACGATTGTGGCGAAAATTCAGGAAAAACAGCAGGCCAAACAGACATACGAAACCGCAAAAAAAGCGGGAAAAACCGCGTCGCTGTTGGAACAGCACCGGCCAAACGTCTTTCAAATGAGCGTGGCGAACATTCTGCCAGGCGATAACATCCGCGTTGAGTTGAAATATACGGAACTGCTCGCGCCGACTTCCGGCGTCTATGAATTCGTCTATCCGACAGTGGTTGGGCCGCGCTACTCGAATCAAGCCGCCGCGACCGCGCCGGAATCGGAGAAATGGGTTGCCAATCCGTACATCCCGGAAAAGAGCGCGAAGGAATTGACGGAAGAGCCGCCGTATCTGTTCGACATCACGACGCATTTGTCCACCGGCATTCCGCTTCAAATGGTCAATTGCTCGTCGCATGACGTGAAAATTGATTACCAAAATCCGTCTGCGGCGGCGATTTCGCTGAGCGAAGAGGTCATGATTGAAAAAATCAGCAAGATGCCGCCGGAGCGCCTGAGCGTCGTCAAACAGGCGTTGTTTGACCTGTATGGCGAGGATTTCGGCAATCTGCCGCTTTTTTATCAACGGATTCTTGCGGCGGGAACGGCGTCGGCGCAGCCCATCGAAACGGAGCAGGCGCGGACGGTCAAGGAATTCGGCGGGGATCGGGATTACGTGCTGCGCTATCGGTTGGCGGACAAAAATATCGAATCCGGCTTGCTCCTCTATAAAGGCGAATCCGAGAATTTCTTCCTGCTGATGGTACAGCCTCCGGCGAACGTGACATCGCAGGTGATTCCGCCGCGCGATTACGTGTTCATTATGGACGTGTCCGGCTCAATGCAGGGCTTTCCGATTGACACCTCCAAAACGCTGCTGCGAAATTTAATCTCCGGCCTGCGCCCAACCGATACATTCAACGTGGTGCTGTTCGCGGGCGCGTCGGCGGTAATGGCGGAGCAATCGCTTCCGGCAACGGCGGAAAATATTGAAAAAGCAATGCGGACGATTGATCAACAGCAAGGCGGCGGCGGCACGGAATTGCTGCCCGCGCTGCGGCAAGCATTGGCGTTGCCGCGCAGCGAAGGCGTTTCCCGCAGCATCGTGATTGCGACAGATGGCTTCGTGAACGTGGAAACTGAGGCGTTTGACCTGATTCGCAGCAATCTGAATCAGGCGAACATGTTCGCCTTCGGCATCGGCAGCAGCGTCAACCGCTTTCTCATCGAAGGCCTGGCGCGGGTTGGCATGGGCGAGCCGTTCGTGGTGCTGAAACCGGAAGAGGCCGCCGAAAAAGCCGAGCAGTTCCGGCGTTACGTTCAATCGCCGGTTTTGACGCAGATTCAGTGGGAAGCCGATGGGTTTGAAGTCTATGACGTTGAGCCGCTCAGTATCCCGGATGTCCTTGCGGAACGCCCGATCCTGCTGTTTGGGAAATGGCAGGGAACGCCGACCGGCCAGATTTCCGTCAGAGGCGTGTCCGGGATCGGCGAATATCGGCAGGCGTTCGCGGTCAGTGACGCGAAAATGGACGACACGCATGCCGCGCTGCGCTACTTATGGGCGCGCAAACGGATTGAACTGCTCGGCGATTACAACAAATTGAGCGCAAATGACGCCCGCGTCAAGGAAATGACGAATTTGGGGCTGGCGTATAATCTGCTGACCGAATACACGTCATTTGTCGCGGTTGACGAGGTGGTGCGCCGGACGACGGACAATTTGCGGACAGTGAAACAGCCGTTGCCGCTGCCGCAAGGGGTTTCGAATGCGGCCATCGGCGTTCATAAAACGCCTGAGCCGGAATTATCGCTGCTGGCCGTGATTGCGGTGCTGTTGGCGGCCTTGGCGCTGCGCTCGCAACCGGCGCGCCGGGAACGTTAATCGGTAGCGGCCTTCTTATGACTCAGGACTTACGCATCGCGCAAATCATTCCCCTTTTGGGAGGGATAAGGGGGGCGGCGTTTGACCCACCCCCTTATCCCTCCCAAGAGGGGAATGCGCAGTCGATTTGCCGAATCGCCTGTGTAATTATCAGTTATAAGAAGGCCACCACAAAATTTATAATAGCGGAATAATTTTTCTTGACAATTTATGTACCGATAGGTATATGAATTATATGGATACGAAAACAGAGTTGTTAACAGCCGCATTGAAATTGTTTGCGACAGAAGGGTATGAAAATGCCGGCATACAAAAAATTGTTGATGCGGTGAACGTCAAAAAGCCTACGCTGTATTATTATTTCGGGAATAAGCAAGGCGTGCTGGTGGCGTTGTTGGAGCGGTATTTTGAGCCGTTTCTGCAAGAACTCCAGTCGAAGGCCGTCTATCAGGGAGATGTGACGATGACGCTGGAATCCATTGTCAATGCCTATTTTCGGTTCGCGATGGGGTTTCCAGAGCTTTATCGGTTTGTCTTGTCCATGTTGTATGCGCCCAGAGAAAGCGAAATTTCTAAGACCATTTACCCGATACTTGAAAAACAATACAAAATCTTGGAAACCACGTTCCTTCATGCGGCGAACGATCATGGAAATATGCGCGGCCGCAGCAAGCGGTATGCGATTACGTTTTTGGGCATGATTAATTCCTACGTCACCACGTATTATTACGGTCAAATTGCGCTTTCCGAAGAAAGCGCGTATGTCGCGTGCAAACAGTTTATGCACGGCATTTTTTCTTAATCACTCCCGGCGTCTTTGCGATATTTATCTATGATGCGCATGCCGCAAAGAGATTGTCCGCATTCTTTATATACCTAACGGTATGTATTCCTTTCTCATTTCTATGGAGGTTTATTATGCAAACACCTTGGTATAAGCAAGCGGTCTTTTATCATATTTATCCGTTAGGATTTTGCGGCGCGCCAGAGCAAAATGACTATCACGCCACCCCTGTCGAACGCTTGAGTAAAGTGATCGAATGGATCCCTCATTTCAAAGATATGGGAATAACGGCCATCTATTTTGGCCCCTTGTTCGAAGCCACATCGCATGGGTATGACACGGTGAACTATTATGAGGTTGATCGCCGCTTAGGAACGAACGATACGCTAAAACGGGTGATTCATGCCTTGCACGCCAATAATATCAAGGTCGTCTTAGATGGCGTTTTCAATCATGTCAGCCGAGATTTTTTTGCGTTTCAAGATGTGCGCCAACACCAACAACACTCGATGTTTAAAGAGTGGTTTTGCCAACTGAATTTCCAACAGCGCAGCCCCTTTAACGATCCATTCTCCTATCAAGGATGGAATACGCATTATAGTCTTGTGAAATTAAACTTGACCTCTCCCGACGTTATCGAACATCTGTTGAATGCGATCCGAAAATGGATTGCCGAATTCCAGATTGACGGGCTGCGTTTAGATGTTGCGGATAACTTGGATTTCGATTTTATGAAGAAACTGTCTGCGTTCACGAAAACATTCGCGCGCGATTTCTGGCTGATGGGCGAAGTAATTCATGGCGATTATAATCGCTGGGCGAATCCAGAAATGCTTCATGCAACCACGAATTATGAATGTTACAAAGGGTTATATTCCAGCCATAATGATAAAAACTATTTTGAGATCGCCTATTCGTTGAATCGGCAGTTTGGGCAAGAGTATGGCATTTATCAACCGCTTTACTTGTATAATTTCGCCGATAATCATGATGTCAACCGAGTCGCGTCCAGCCTGAAGGATCAACGGCATTTGTATCCTCTCTATCTCATCTTATTGACGATGCCCGGCATTCCCTCAATTTATTATGGCAGTGAATGGGGCGTGGAGGGGCAGAAAACCATGCAGAGCGACCGTCCGTTACGCCCTGAATTATGTTTAGCGCACATGCCTCAGCAAAAACATGCGGCGTTAAAAGACGCTATCACGCGCCTGATCCGCGTCCGCCGAGATTTGCCAGCGCTGCAACATGGGAGGTATAAACAACTCTTCGTGGCGGCGGAACAATTCGCCTTCTTGCGTGAACACGAACGCGAACGAGTCATTGTGGCGGTGAATGCCTCTCATCAGCCTGTCACGATTCAATTTCCTCTTCAAACACTGGGAGAGGCTTTGCAGGACTGTTTGAATCACGATCATATCTTTCCTGTCTATCAGGGGAAAGTGAGTTTGGAAATTCCGGCCTGCTGGGGCAGAATTTTATTGATACAATAAACCTCGTTAAATGGCGAGAATGGAGATGCCAAATGAAACGAATAAAAACTTGCACAGCGTTTTATCTGCTGGCGCTGCTGTTGGCGTATGGCCTGAAAACGCATTACAGCAGGGCGACAAGCGAGGAATTGGGCTGGATGCTGACGCCGACCGCCGCCGCCGTCGA
>CAZCGG010000093.1:0-11051 GCA_964498135.1 uncultured Candidatus Moduliflexus sp. | reverse complement strand
GGGCGACAAGCGAGGAATTGGGCTGGATGCTGACGCCGACCGCCGCCGCCGTCGAACATCTGAGCGGGCTGGAGTTTGAGCGCGAACGCGGGGAAGGCTACATCAATCGCGCGCGCCGGGTGATCATCGCGCCATCGTGCGCGGGGGTGAATTTTCTGATTGCGGCGGCCTGCATGGCGATTTTTTCCTACACGCATTTTATGCCGACGCTCGCCGGAAAAGCCGCGTGGTTCGGCGGAAGCCTGCTGGCGTCGTACTTGCTGACGATTGCCGTGAACGCGGTCAGAATCGTGCTTGCCATGTCGCTGTTTCAGGCGCGGTGGGCGGCGCGGTTCGATGCGGCGCAGTTGCACCGGCTGGCGGGGATTGCCGTCTATTGTTCCGCGCTCTGCGGATTTTTTCTGCTGTTAGGCCGCATCGCCCGGCGAAGCTCGCCGCAGGCAGAATCTCGGCGGTTTGCAAGCCTTGCGCCAATTTTTTGGTACGCCGCGATTGCGATTTTCGTTCCTCTGTTGAACCCGAATTATCAGGGCGACCGGCTGCGCCTGCTCAATCACGCCGCCGTCGTGTTGATAGGGAGTTTCACGATTTGGGGGCTGCTGACGCTGTTGAGAAAATCGCTTTCCCTGCGTTTTTCTCTTGATTTTATGCGCCGCGCGTGGCATGACGAAACGCATGGTGTCCACTCGAAGAAATTGTGACGCAAGCAACTCGCGTTTTCCTAATACCTGAGTTTCATCGAGGATCGCTGCATGAAACGAAAAATATGCGCGGCGCTGGCAATGATGTTGGTGTGGCATGCCCCGATATTCGGCCAAAATTATTTAGAAACGTTGACGAAACGCCTTGAGCCGGACGTTGAGCATTTGCGCGGGTTGACGTTTCAGCGCGACATCGAAAAAACGTTCCAAAATGCGGGCGAATTGCTCGCCGTCTTAGACCGCGAACTCGCCCGCGCCTACCCCGGCGACGCGCTCCGCCATCTCGAACAACGGCTGCTCAAATTCGGCTTCGTCGTCAGCCCGATTGATCTGCGCCAGATGTATTTGCGGCTTTTTTCGCAGCAGATCGCCGGATATTACGACCCAATCACCCAGAAAATGGTGTTAGTCACGAATGAAGGCGGCGTCGGCGCGCAGGGGACACCGTTGATGATGCAACTCCTCAGCAATTGGATTGCTCGGCAATTCGGCCTGACAATGGACGAAATCCTCCTCGCGCATGAGTTGACGCACGTGCTGCAAGATCAGCATTTCCGCCTGATGTCGCTGCCGCTCGAAGATGTGCGGCAGGAAGACATGGGATCGGCGGCGAAGGCGCTTGTCGAAGGCGACGCCATGCTCGTCATGGTGGATTACATGCTCCGTGCGCAAGCGCCGGGCGTGGACGCGACGCAAGTGGCGGAGATGTCCGCGAACATGCGGAATTGGTCGAATCACCCGCTTGTGCGGGCGATGTCCGTTTCCCCCTCTTTCCCGCGTTATTTGACGGACAACCTCTTTTTTTCCTATATTGACGGCTTTGATTTCGTGCTGCATCTAAAAAAACAAGGCGGATGGAACGCCGTCAATCAGGCGTATGCGCATCCTCCGGCCTCGACGGAGCAAATTCTGCATCCTGAAAAATACCACGACCAGCCCGATGCGCCAATGATCCTGCAACTGCCAGATTTATCGGCAGAATTGCCGGGTTGGGACTTGATTGAAACCAACACGCTCGGCGAATTTAATATCCGCCTGCTGCTTGACGGATTTTTAAGCAGCGCGGAGGCGGCGCAGGCGAGCGCGGGGTGGGATGGCGACCGGTTCGCCCTCTACGAAGAGCGGCAGAGCGGCCAATTGCTGTTGGCGTGGGCGACGGCGTGGGATTCGAAACGGGACGCCAAAGAATTTTTTCGCTTATACGGAAAGATGCTGGAAAAACGGCACGCGCTGACGGAAACATCCGCCGATGCGCCGCCAAATTCACGTTTCTGGCAAACCAGCACGGGAACGGTCTGGCTGGAATGCAAGGGAAACCGCGTGTTGCTTTTCGATGGCGCGGCCGAAACGCTCGCGCCATTTTTCCGTCACAAATTATGGAACGAAACCATCATCACTCCTCGTTAAACGTGTCGCGCCTCGCCTGCGCGTGCGGACTGATGTGCTTGATGTTCGGGCAGTCCGGCGCGGCGGCCCCGCGAAATCGGCGCAGCGAAAATCCTGACGCGATTGCGCTGCCGCCGCCGAAATATTCCAGCGCGTGTTCAGTCGAATCGGCCTTGCAGCAGCGTCGCGTCGTGACCGATTATCTGCCCGGCGCGTTGACGCTGCCGGAAGTCGCGCAGCTTGCATGGGCGGCGCAAGGCGTGACGGATGCCGCGACCGGGCGGCGCACCGCGCCCTCGTTCGAAGAACTTTATCCCGTGCATCTCTATCTTGTGGTTGGAAACGTTCAGCAGCTTGCGGCGGGCGTGTACCGCTACGAATCCGCCGGACATGCCTTGACGCGCCTTGCGGCGGCGGATATGCGGGCAGAGGTGGCGAAAGACGCGCTCCGGCAGCATTGGGCGGCCAATGCGCCCGTGCTGTTTGTGTTTACGGCGGAATATGACCGCGCCGCCCGCAAATTCGGCGAACGCGGTGCGCATTATATTGACATGGAAATCGGGCAGATCTCGCAGAATGTCTATCTGCAAGCCTTCGCGCTTCAGCTTGGGGCCGCGTTTATCGAGAGCTTCGGCAATGACGATCTCATGCGCCTTTTGAACCTGCCGCCGCAGGAATCCCCGCTCGGCGTGATGGCGATTGGCAGAATGCCGTAGCCTGTCCGGTTCTTGAGAGACGGGAAGGATTTTGCGGCGGCGTCCGCGAGTTTTTTTCGAGAGCGCGGAAAACCCTTGACAGAATTTCGGCCTCTATGTTAGCTGCCCTTTGGTTTAAACAAGCGATGCTTATCAGAGAAAGACATAAAGAAATGATCTGTTTTGGAGGGAATTGATCGTGTACGCTGTGATTGATACAGGTGGAAGACAACATGCCGTGACGGAAGGGGAAGTCCTTCGCGTGGCGAAAGTGAATGCCGAACCGGGTGCTGAAATCGTGTTCGACAAGGTATTGATGGTCAAAGCCGATGAACAACATATCGCCGTTGGGACGCCTTATGTCAGCAATGCCTCTGTAAAGGCGGAAGTGCTCGAACACGGCAGAGACAAAAAAATTATTGTGTTTAAGTATAAACGGAAAAAAAATTATAAGCGGAAACAAGGGCATCGTCAAGATTTTACGGCGGTGCGGATTAAAGCGATTGCCGCGTAGTTTGGACGGAAAGACGGTCAGTCAAATCGTTTCGCGTACCTCCCTGAAACAGGCTTGAGAAACGAAGTTTCTGAGAGAAACTTCGTTTCTTTTCTCTTCATCGTCGGAGTCTTTCAGGGGCGCGCATCATTGAGCATTTCATTTACACGGGAGCAGAATCATGGCACATAAGAAGGGTGGCGGAAGTTCGCGGAACGGACGCGACAGCAATCCGCAATATTTAGGCGTGAAACGCTTTGCCGGGCAATTAGTGACCGGCGGCAGCATTTTAGTCCGTCAGCACGGCACGACGTTCAAACCCGGCAAAAATGTTGGGCTTGGGAGAGATCACACGTTGTTTGCGAAAATTGACGGCATCGTTGAATTTATCAATAAAGGCAAAAAACGCCGGTTTATCCAGATTATTCCCCAAACCCCACAAGAAGCAGCCTAAATGTTTGTTGACGAAGTTGATATTTTGGTCAGAGGCGGCTATGGCGGACGTGGCTGCCTGAGCTTTCATCGTGAAAAATTCGTGCCGAAGGGAGGCCCCGACGGCGGCGATGGAGGCCGAGGCGGCCATGTTATTTTACAGGTTGACCCGCAGATCTCGACGCTGATTGATTTGCGCTACCAATCGCAATATCGGGCGCAGCGCGGCGAAAATGGCCGCCATAAAAATCAGCACGGCAAAGATGGCGATGATCTCGTCGTGAACGTGCCGCCGGGAACGCTGGTCAAAGACGCGGAAACCGGTGAAATCCTCGCGGACATGGCCGCGTCTGACGCGCAATTTATTGCGGCGGCCGGCGGGCAAGGCGGACGCGGCAACGCGCGTTTCAAATCCGCCACTAATCAAGCGCCGCGTTACGTTCAGCCCGGCATTGAGGGGGAAGAACGCTCGTTGCATCTTGAATTGAAACTGCTCGCAGATGTGGGCATCATCGGCTTGCCAAACGTGGGCAAGTCCACGCTCATTTCCCGCATTTCCGCCGCGCGCCCGAAAATCGCCGATTATCCGTTTACCACGCTGATCCCGAATTTAGGCGTGGTGCGCACGTCGAATTTTCGGAGCTTTGTTGTGGTGGATATTCCGGGCTTGATTGAAGGCGCGTCGTTAGGCGCGGGACTTGGCTTTCAATTTCTCCGGCATATCGAACGGACGCGCATGTTCGTGCATGTTATTGATTTATCTTCGCTGACGGGGCGCGAGCCGTTGCAGGATTTTCAGACAATCAATGCCGAACTCGAACAATATGAACCGACGCTGCTGCAACGTCCGCAGATTGTGGCGGCGAATAAACTTGACGTGTTAGACGACGACTCTCGACTCTCAACCCTCCGCGCATTTTGTGAGCAGGAAGGCATGGCGTGTTATCCGATTTCAGCCGTGACTGGCGAAGGCGTCCCTGAATTGATGCAGGGCGTGACCCGCATGATTTTTCCTGAGGAAGCATGACCGATACGCAGCACGAACGACAGAAGGCGTCGCAGCCGACGCCGATATTGACGAAAGACGATGCCGTAGCAGGAGCGCAGGCCGCGCTTGATAAAAAAGCGTTGGATGTGGTGCTGCTTGAGGTTGCGCCGGTCGTCATGTATGCCGATTATATTCTGATTTGCAGCGGGCGTTCCACCGTGCAGGTGAATGCGATTGCCGCCGAGATTGAGGCACAAATGAAACTCCGCAAGATTCGTCCGCTTCATATCGAAGGATTGACCGAAGCGCGCTGGATACTGATGGATTATGACGAACTGATTATTCACATTTTTGTGGAAGACGCCCGGAGTTTTTATAATTTAGAGCGATTATGGGGCGACGTGTCTCGCACGGCGTTTGAATCGCCGACAGCATCGGCCTTGACTATTTAGCGCATGGTGATTAAACTGCTCTGCGTCGGAAAAATCAAAGAGCCGCATCTCCAACCGGCGATTGATGAGTACCTGCGCAGAATTCAGCATTATATTTCAATCGAATATCAAGAAATTAAAGCAGAAAGCCGCAGCAAAACCGAGCCGGATGAGCAGATTAAACGCCGGGAATGCGAAAAAATCCGGCAGGCGCTTGCGCCGAATGATTGTGTGATTGCGTTAGATGAGCGGGGAACGCAATATTCTTCCGAAGAATTTGCCGCATTTTTGGCCCGCTATCAATCGCGCGGCGACATCAAGCGGCTGGTCTTTGTGACCGGCGGGGCGACCGGGTTGGCGGCGCAGTTGGTGAAAGATGCGCATCAGACGCTTTCATTATCTAAAATGACATTCCCGCATCAACTTTGTCGACTCTTTTTTTTGGAGCAAGTGTATCGCGCCTTGACCATATTAGCGGGAGAATCGTATCATAAATCATGACAGAAGGAGTTGCAAGCATGGCAACCGACTCGCCGGTTATTTTAGTGGTTGATGATGAAGAAGGTTTGCGAGAGGGGTTAAGCCGCCTTCTCGAAGATGAAGGGTATCGCGTGTTGTGCGCCTCAACCGGCGAGCAGGCGTTTGAAATCGTCCGGCAGACACATGTGGATCTTGTGTTGACAGACATGAAAATGCCCGGCATGAATGGCATCGAATTGTTGAAAAAAGTGCGCGCGATTCGTCAGGAAATCGGCGTGATTATTCTAACGGGCTTTGGGGAAATCGAATCCTACATTGAGGCGATGAATTTCGGCGCAATGGAATATGTCAGCAAACCCTTTAAAGTCAATGAACTCAAATTTATCGTGCAAAAAATTTTGAATAGGTCAACCGTTTAATAGGAATATATCATACATGAACGCCTGAAAGGTCTGAAAATAAGGACTTTTCAGGCGTATTACGTAGAGGGAGGAAATGATGAAAGATTTAGCCGCGATGGTCAGAAACGTTCCAGATTTCCCGAAACCGGGTATTTTATTTAAAGATATTACGCCACTCTTGCAGGACGCGGAAGCGTTTCGGCAGGCCATAGACCGCATGGCAGACGCGTGGGCGGGCAAAAAGATTGACGTGGTGCTTGGCATTGAAGCGCGGGGATTTTTGTTCGCGTCGGCGTTAGCGTATAAATTGAACGCCGGACTCGTGATCGTCCGCAAGCCGGGCAAATTGCCGTACAAAACAAAATCTGTCACCTATGCCCTTGAATATGGCACGGATTCGCTTCAGATTCATGACGACGCGATTCGGGCGGGGCAGCGCGTGCTGATTGTGGATGACGTGCTGGCGACCGGCGGCACGGTGAAAGCCGTGACGGAGTTGGTGCGCCAATTCAACGCCGACATCGCGGGTATCGCGTTTTTATCAGAATTGGCGTTCCTGCGCGGGCGCGAGAAATTAGCAGAATTTGAGCTTTCGACGTTAATCACCTTTTAAGCGGCGGCCGTCACGCAAGCCTGTGAATGCGTTTCAATTCCCGGATCAATAAACAGAGATCAGGCTCAAGGCGAGGGGATTGGCCGTACGAATCGGTAAAATCATCGCGCCCTAATAACGCCCTGACGCTGTTCGCCGCCCCATGTCGAAGCGCTCGCATATCATACCCTCCTTCCAGCGCAAACACGATTTTCCCGCCGCACAACTCTTGCGCAAGCGCGACAAGAGTAGCCGAAAGACGCGCAAGGCCGGATTGCGACAAGCCGAGCCTTGCGAGCGGATCGTTCCAATGGCAGTCGTATCCGGCGGAAATCAGCATGATCTGCGGCTGAAACCGCCGGATAACCGGCGGAAACACGTCGTAATACAATTGCAAAAATCCAATATCCCCGACATTGGCGGGAAGCGGGACGTTGAGCGTGTTGTCGTCGTCTTCGATTTCGCGCAGCGCGCCGGTGCCGGGATAGAACGGAAACTGATGCGTTGACGCATACAGAACCGTCGGATCGCCCTCAAAAATTTCTTGCGTGCCGTTGCCGTGATGCACGTCAAAATCAATAATCGCGACGCGCGCGAGGCCGCGCTCTTGCTGAGCGGCTTTCGCGGCAAGCGCCACATTATTGAACAGGCAGAAGCCCATCGCGGCGGAGCGCGTGGCATGATGCCCCGGCGGACGCACGAACGCGAAGCCGTTGTCCACCGTCCCGTCAATCACGGCCAGCGTCAAATCAATCAGGCTTCCGGCGGCGACGCAGGCAGCCTGATATGACGCGGGCGTGAGATACGTATCTTCATCAGCCATTCCGCCGCCGGACTCGCTGAGCGCCTGAACATGCGCGATATGCTCCGGCGTATGGGCGCGCAGCAATTCCTCCATTGTCGCGGCGCGCGAATCAATCCGGCGCAAATCCGCCAACAGGCCGGACGTTTCCAACTCGTCGAGAATCGCGGCCAGCCGCTCCGCGCATTCAGGATGACCAGCCTGCGTATGCTGCGCGGAGATCAAATCATACACGTACCCGGTGCGTCTCTTCGTCATATTCCCCCTTTTCCCGCCGCAAGCTCTAACGCCACGATGGCCTGACAAAATGCGGCGGCGTCCTGCGCGGTTTTGCCGGAAACAAGGCAGAAAAACGTCTGCATCTGCTCGCCGCGCACCAGCGTTCCTTCCGAATTTTCAAACGAAAAGGCATTGGTTTGCGCGGAGAAATTCGTCACGTTCGCGTTCGCGCCGTACGCGCGCGACGCCTGCTCAAAATTCTTGGCCGCGTCCTGTTCAGAGGCATAGCGCAACAGCACGACATCAAACATGTCGTACTCAACCGACGCGCCTTCTTCAAAGCCGTTAATGACGTTTCCGTCAAATTGGCTCAGGTTAAACAAGCCAATCGCGCCTTTCAAATATTTCACCGCCATCGGCGCGTCGCTCAAGTGGAAAAATTGTTCGGCAAGCGGCGGCCTTTGCCCGTCGCCCTGCAATTTCGACGCAATGCTCTGCGCGGCCTGCGTGAGAACGGCCTCCTGCGCGGCATCCGATTCTGAGCCGGAAATCATGACGAAAAATGCCCCTTTCCAGAACATGACGTAATATTCGCCCAGCACGCCTTCATCGCCAATATCAGTCGGCTTCGCCTCATCTCCGGCATGAAACGTGTAAATGCCATACGCCGCCGCCGCGTCGCGCATTTCGTAAATCTCGACTTGCACAAGCTCATCCTGCGCGTTGCTATACGTCTGCATAATTGCGCGGACAAAGCCATATTCGAGCTGCGCTTCTGCCGCGCCGTCAATCAGCGAAAATAATTCCCTTCCCTCCGCCGCTTGCGGCTCTTCATCCATTTTCCAGCCCGGCAAGTCGCGTTCGGTCGGAAGATACGGCGACAGCGCGGACGGATTCGCGGCGGCCATTCCCGCCCACAAAACTATTCCAATCAGACTCCAAATGACAGCAATGTTTTTCATATTTCAGAAGCAAGAAAATGGCGCGCAAATGTTGCAAACAACAGCCATTTTT
This sequence comes from uncultured Candidatus Moduliflexus sp., assembly GCA_964498135.1. Classification (GTDB taxonomy): domain Bacteria; phylum Moduliflexota; class Moduliflexia; order Moduliflexales; family Moduliflexaceae; genus Moduliflexus. The sequence continues at coordinate 2,417 of CAZCGG010000093.1, read as the reverse complement.
GCGCCGAGTTGTTACGTTCACAGCGTTTTTCGCAGATTTTTCGAGAAATGCAAAAATGTAAAGAAAAAAAATAATTATTTACCGCAGCGACTCGAAGAATGGCGTATTGGCGGGATTTCTTCGCGCAATCTCTTCGAAATGGCCGCGAAAAATCGGCAGGATGCGCTGAGGCATTGATGACCGTGCTTGACGCGCTTGAGCGCACTTTTGTTCAGAAATTATTTGACAGGAGAAACAATCTCTTTTACAAGGAGTTTCGTGCGTTGGGACTACATTGAGTCAGTAATTTTCGAGTATATTAGGAGTGTCAAATCTTGATTTGATACGCGAAATCGAGATTTCGCGCTCCTGATTTATATGGGAGATCGAACAGAGGGCATCAGGATGAACACATGCGCTGACATCATCGCGCGTTTACGCGAACTTGCCGTCCCTGAAAGGAAAGCCGGGATGGCGCGTTTTGGCATTGACATCACGCGCGCGCTCGGCGTGACGCTGCCGGAATTGCGGCAGCTTGCGAAGCGGATCGGCATAAATCATGCGCTGGCCGGGGAATTGTGGGAAAGCGGCCTGCACGAAGCCCGCATTCTCGCCGGAATGGTTGACGATCCGGCGCAGGTGACACCCGCGCAGATGGAGGCGTGGGCGCAGACGTTTGATTCGTGGGACGTGACCGACCAATGCGTGAATAATTTATTCCGCAAAACGCCGCGCGCGCATGACATGGCGGCCAAATGGACGCAGGCCGAAGCCGAATTTGTCAAGCGCGCCGGATTCGCCCTGATTGCCGCCTTAGCCGTTCACGATAGGCATGCCGATGATCAGGCGTTTGTCGCTTTTTTCCCGCTCATCGCGCAGGCCGCAGGGGATCGGCGCAATTTTGTCAAAAAAGCGGTCAACTGGGCTTTGCGGCAAATCGGCAAGCGGAACATGGCCTTGAATCACGAAGCGATCCGCTTGGCGGAAACGCTGCGCCATCAGCCGCATGCGAGCGCGAAATGGATTGCCGCCGACGCGTTGCGGGAATTGACCAATCCGAAGATTCTCGCGCGCATTCACCAGAAAAATTCGTCGCGCAATCATCCCGATTGCGCCTAAATATGGGGGGATACACTCATGAAAACCCGCAACGGGCTTTTTGATGGGCGCACAAAAAGGGGTATGAAACATCGTATGCGCCGTTATCGCCGTGCCGTGATCGCGCTGTCAAGTTTCTTCTTTGTGATGAATGGGTGCGTTCCTGCGCCGCAAACGCCCGGCCACCGGCCAGAAGTGGAAGTCACGCCGCAGGCGACGCCAACGCAGGATTTGGCGAATATGACGCCGGAATGGGCGTATCAGCAAGGAATGACCGCGCTGAATCAACAGGCGCTTGACGAGGCCATTCAGTATTTTCAATTGGCCGCGCAGCGCGACGCCATGTATTTGCAAGCCTACATCGGCCTCGGCGACGTGTACACGCTGAAAGACGAATATCTGCTGGCCGAAAGTTTTTACGAAAAAGTCCTGAAATATGACCCAGATTCAGTCGCCGCGTATCTGTCGCTCGGCAAGCTTTCCTCGAAAAAAGGGGATTTTCGCCAAGCCATCAGTTTTTGCCGCAAAGCCTTAGAGCTTGAGCCATCGAACGCCGACGCGCAGCAACAGCTTGCGCAGGTGACGGAAGAATTGTTTGCGCAGCATTACGAACAGGGCAAGGCGTATAAAGACGCCGGAGACATCGAGAATGCGCTGGTGGAATTTCAAAAAGCGCACTCGCTGAAATCCGACGACATCGAATTTACGGTGGAAATCGGCGATCTGTTTTTGCGGCAAAAAGATTACATGATGGCCGACGGCTTTTTCCAACAAGCCTTGGCGCAGGATCCGAAGTTTCTTCCGGCGATGATCGGCGCAGGCAAGGCGCAATTGGGCATGAAAAATTTTAAAGAGGCCGCGCAATATTTCAAAAACGGGCAGGCAATCGCGCCGGAAAATCCAGAGCTTGGCGACTTGCTCAAGAAGACGCAGACTGAGAAGATTCGGACGACGCTGCCGTCGCAGTATGCCGCGATTGCGTCCGCCGCGCAGGTGACGCGCGGAGAGGTCGCCGCGATGCTTCTCGTCGAACTCAACCTCGAAGAGCGGCTGCCCGCCCCGTCGCGGCGGGTCATTATCTCCGATATTACGACGCACTGGGCGAAACCGTACATTATCAAGGCCGTGCAATATGATGTGATCGGGCTGCCGCCGGATCGCTATTTTCGCCCGGACGAGCCGATGTTGAAAGGCGAATTGGCGCAAATCCTCGACATGACGCTGCAAAAGCGCGGCATTCCGCTTTCGCTCGCCACGTCTGCGGTGTTCAGCGACGTGCATCAGGATAATCAATACGCGGATTCGATTCTCCGCGTCGTGTCGGCGGGCATCATGGACGC
>CAZCGG010000092.1:10050-16081 GCA_964498135.1 uncultured Candidatus Moduliflexus sp. | reverse complement strand
ATCGTGCTTGACCCGTTCTGCGGCTGCGGCACGGCGATTCACGCCGCGCAGAAACTGCGCCGTGCGTGGCTCGGCATTGACGTGACGCATCTCGCCATCGCGCACATCAAAAACCGCCTCAAAGACGCCTTCGACATCGAGCGGAATCGCGGCTACGCGATGATCGGCGAGCCGGAAGACCTCGCCGGAGCGCGGCATCTCGCGGAAGATGTCGGCCGCTATCAATTCCAATGGTGGGCGGTCAGCTTGGTGGCGGCGCGTCCTTACGGCGGCAAAGCGGACGGCAAGGAAGGCAAAAAGGGCGCAGATTCGGGCATTGACGGCATCATCGCGTTTCATGACGATCCCCGCGCGCGCGCGAAACGGGTCATCGTGCAGGTCAAAAGCGGCAAAGTCAGCGTAAAGGACATCCGCGATTTGCGCGGCGCGCTCGACCGCGAGCCGGACGCGGAGATCGGCGTCTTCATCACGCTGCAAGAGCCGACCAAGCCGATGCTGCTTGAGGCCGAGTCCTGCGGCTTTTACCATTCCGCGAACTGGAACAAGGATTTTCCGAAATTGCAGATTGTGACGATTGAGCAGTTGTTGAGCGGCGCGACCGTGCAGATGCCGCCGACGGCCGCGACGCACAAAAAAGCGCAGCGCGAGATAGAACAGTCTGAGCAAGGCGCGCTGCTGTAAAAGGGAGAGAACAAAAAAGCATGCGTTTTAAAGCCCCCGTCCCTCCGGCCTGAAGGCCGGAGATAGTCGATTGACTAGCTCCGGCATTCATGCCGGAGGGGGGGGCTCGCAAGGAGGAACAAACAGATGGCATCGTGGTTATTATTTGTAATTATCGGCATAATCGGCGGATTTGCTTCCGGCTTGTTCGGCATCGGCGGGGGGCTGGTCATTGTTCCCGCCCTCATTTACTGGGCGGATTTTTCGCAGCACAAAGCGACCGGCACAAGCCTCGCGGTGCTGCTGCCGCCGATTGGCTTGGCCGCGACGCTGGAATATTACCGGCATGGGAACGTTGATCTTCGCGCCGCCGTGATGTTAGCCGCGACGATGTTTGTCGGCTCGTGGCTCGGCGCGCATGTCGCCAATCGGCTCAGCGGGCCGCATCTGCGGCTCATCTTCGGCGTGTTCGTCTGCGGCATGGGCATCTATCTGATTTACGGCGCATGCAGGCGGTTAGGCTGGTTCTAAGAAACTGTTTTTAACGTTGCGCATGTTCCCCATACGACGAACAACCTGGTAGCCCCGCCCTACGGGCGGGAATGCGCGCCAACGTCCCGCCACGTAGGGCGGGGCTACCGTGAAAATATGTCTGAATATCAACTGACATTGACGATGGTGATTCAAATTCTGCAAATTTCGATTGCGCCGGTTGTTCTGATTTCCGGCGTCGGCCTGATTATTCTTTCGCAAACGAACCGCATGGCGCATTTGACGAACCGCATCCGGCAGATGCGGGCAGAAGCGAAGCGCGGCGACGCCCTCAAGCTTCAGCAGCAGATCGGCTTGCTCTACCGGCGGGCGAAAATCAACCGCCTCTCGATTATTTCGCTGCTGCTCTGCATCTTCTTCGACGCGCTCGTGATTTTCGATATTTTCATTTCGAAAATTTTTGCGATTGAAAACGGCCTTGTCACGACGATTTTGTTTACCGTCAGTTTGATCTTCCTGATTTTCGGCCTGATTGCGTTTATCGTGGATGTCAATTACAACCTGATCGCGCTGAAAATCGAAATCGAATCGTAAAATAGAGGGTGAATTATGATTGAAAAAAGCATGGTTAAGCATATTTCAGGCCGGATCCCAGTCGAGTTATATCGTGATTTTCGCAACAAATTGACGGCGGATGATGTCACGGCCAATTTTGCCATTGAAATGTTGATTCGCAGTTACGTATCCGGCAAATTATCCATTGAATGCGATGAAGATGCCATTGATGCCGCCATATTTGACGAACGAATCAATGAACCGACACGTTTGTTGGAAGACGTATTGAAAGAGCAGGGGCGGATACCGATATGAGCTATCAAATTGCCCTCTCCCGAACGGCGGAAAAGGATTTGGCGCGGTTATCGCAAGATGCGTATGAGGCAGTCGTGGAGCGATTGCGAGCGATGAAAGAGAATCCGCGACCGCATGGCGTAAGAAAACTTCAAGGCCGAGAAGGCTATCGAATTCGAGTCGGAGATTATCGCATTTTGTATGTCGTTGATGATGCGGCGCAGATCGTAACGGTGTTAGCTATCGGCCATCGTCGGGATGTATATCGTTAAACCAATAAATCATCTGTTTGCGGGAGAAATGCCATTCCATTCCTTTGAAAAACGACGTTTCCCCGCAATTGAGTTCTTTTAGGTGAACGCATGAATTCTTACGAAATTCTTAATCAAATTGCGGCAATTATCCAGAGCGCGTCAACAATTCTCATCACCGGGCAGGGGAATCCTGACGGCGATTCCGTCGGCGCGGAGCTTGCGCTGCATGACATTCTTTCTCAGCAGCGGCAGCCGGGCGGCAGCCTGCCGGAGATCGTGATTTGCAACGACGAGCCGATTCCGTCGCATTACGATTTTTTCCCGCAAATCGAGCGCATTCAGCCGGTCGAGCAGATGCAGGGGCGGCGGTTTGAGGTCGGATTTGTCGTGGATTCCGGCACGAGCCGCCTGCAACAAGTGCTGCCGTTATTGCAAACCTGCCAACACATCATCAATATTGATCATCACCAAAGCCGGGCGGCCGGGATTGAAACGCTCGCATGGATTGAGCCGCAGATTTCATCGGTTTGTGAAATGGTGTACGGATTTTTTGAGCATCCGGCCTGGCGCGTCGCGCTGACGCCGGACATCGCGGCCTGCCTCTACGCCGGAATGATTTACGACACCGGCGTCTTCCGCTATCCGAACACCACGCCGCGCACCTTAGAAGTTGCGGGGAAATTGATCGCCACCGGCATTGATTTTGCGCGGATTGTCGAGCAACTGCTGCTGGAAAAACGCCTGCCCGCGATCCGCCTGCTCGCCGCCGTCCTCGATTCCGTGCGCGTCAACGCGACCGGCGAAGTCATCTGGGGGCGCGTGACGCAGGACATGCTGCGCCGCGCTGGCGCAACGTTTGACGACGAAGAGGGGATGATCTCGCAATTCGCTTTCACGAAAGGGACGAAAGTGGCGGCGTTATTCAAAGAATTCGGCGAGCAGACGACGAAAATTTCGTTCCGGTCACGCGGCGCGCTGGATGTCGGCAAAGTGGCGAAAAGCCTGACGCCGCAGGGCGGCGGTCATGACCGCGCCGCCGGATGCACGATCCATGCGCCGTTGATTGAGGCCGAACGCGCGGTCATTGCGGCGTTGGAACGGGCGTTAGCGCAGCCGTCATGACCTATTGGCTAACGATAAGCTTCAGATGCGCAAAACAGAGGGGGGACACCGAACCGTTAAATATTCCCGCCTGCTGTTTTGCGTCCCCTATAGCTAACTTATTAGCGCGCGTTGGCGGCATATTCCCTCTCTTTTTCCAATAAGAGTAATTGTTCATAGCGTCTATTTGAAGGGGTCTCTTGTGCCTGTCGTGGCATAAAATTGGTAATAATCGCCTCAATCATGGGGTTGCGGTTGGTTTCTTTTGCGCCAACATGATAAAAATGCGCTCGCGTGAAAATATGGAATTCAGCCCAGAGTGTGGCGATAGAGGGATTTTCTCGATAATGATTATGATGCCACGTAGATAACAGAAATTTTCCAGAACACCGCTTCAATAACGCGCATAACGCAGACTCATCCTGATCTGTCCATCCATTATAGTAATCAACATGACGCCCGGCATACGGAGGATCACAATACACGACATCATCTGGTTGGATGTCAGCAAGCGTCTGGCGAAAATCTTGACAGAGAAATGTCCAATGACAAAGTTGCGCTTGTTTATACACCGTTTCAACTTGATTGACAATTTTGGTGATATAGGCTTTTGAAAATCGTTCAACCTTGTGTCCAAAAGGAACATTAAATTTCCCTTGGCTGTTAAACCGAATGACGCCATTAAAGCATGAACGATTTAAGACAAGAAAATCTAATGGTTGATATGTGGTATTAAAACGTTCACGGACTTCATAATAATAAGCGTTTCCATGCTGAGCAAGCTTCTTTCCTTCTGTAACAAGATAGGTTTTCACTTGTTCTGGGGTCAATTTGCCGGTATTCAATGCGGAATAAAAGGCAATAATATGGGGATTGCTATCGCAAAACAGGGCATCGTGAGGAGCAATATTAAAACCGACGACGCCTGATCCGACAAAGGGTTCAATCCATCGCCCACGATCATTCCATTGCGCAATATCGCGTATCCAAGGGACGAGTTTACTTTTAATCCCCTGACATTTGATAGGGGGAATATGTATCCTCGTCATAATGGCCGTGTTTGCTTCTTTTGGGTTGGTTTTTTGGGTTTATGAAGAATCTGTTGAGGATTTCCTCCTCGATAGGTCACGAAATCTTCCAGCGTCGTAATCTTTCTGGTTTTCCCTTCTGGATCGGTCATGGTGATGACGCCGTAATTCATCCAATAGTCATCAAACCACGCTTCTCCAAGCTGCGCAAACATCCCGTTGCCCTTGAGAAGATCAGGAATATAATTGATGCTCCCAATATTGGCGGTATTTCCGCTTCCGCTCTTATCACTGGCAATTCGCCATTTCTCAATCGCAAAGAACTGAAAATCTCGAATGACAGAGACAATTGAACAAAGATGATCAATCGTATAGGTAGCCGTGTCATCAAGATGGTGGAGAGTGGCGCGACTGTAAATAATGCCAAGACAATAATGTCCGAGATAGTCACTATATGGGAATTGGATATTCTTTCGACTGTTGCGTTGAATAAAGTATTCCCCATGCGAACCGAGTGTAAAGCCATTACAAAATTCAGAGGATTCTGGTAAACGATAGGTCGTTTTCAAGTCAACCGCAAATTTAATACTGGGATCGCGAGTATCAATGAACGAGAGGTCAGGATAGTAATTTTGATGTTCTGGCAAGACAATGTAATAGCCGTGTTGTTCGGCAAATTGAAGGATGTGAGGGAAGAGATGAATTTCTAATATTTTTGAAACAATTTTGGTGTCTGAAGAAATCGTGTAAATATTCTTGTAGATATCAATAAACCCTTTAATCGTCCATTGCCCATCATCCGTACTCACGTATGAATTCAACGAGGCAACAAAGTTTTGGAGATGCGTGAAGAATTGCTGCTTCCTTTGAGCTTTTTTTTTCATGCGTTAATTGTCCTTTTCACTTCATTTGGGGAGTCAGACATGTTCGCCGTGCCTGACTCCCCAAAATGAATAAATGCTTGAATGGAATTGCTCTCTTCGTCAACCAAAAATTTTGTCCCCGCTTTGATGATTAAAGGCGGGATGAAGATCAAAGCGCACAACCCCAACCAACGCTTTCTCTCCGACAGCCTTAGCGACTAAGGCCGTCCCCTCTGTTCCAAAACCGGCGCATAATTCAATCGCCGTAATCCCTTCTTCCACTAATTGCGCCGCCACTGTTTGGGCTTCTTCATAATTCTTCACGCCGACGACGCTGAGCTTGACCACCGGGGAATCAATCATGGCTTTATGCACCTTGTAATCATTCTCAGGGGCGATATACATAAACGCGGCTTTCACTGACATAGAAATCTCCTTTTTTCAAATAGTTGATATTTAGGCGTCAGACACGTTCGCCGTGTCTGACCCCTGATTTGCTTTATCCTTCCAGCGCATTCCGCCGAAAGGCCGCATTCAACGCCGCATCAATCGCGCATTCGTAGCCTTCGATCCGCGCCAACAAGCCGCCATTTCGGTCAAGAAATTCGATGTCGGCGACCGCGCGATGCCGGTCATGCTGCGCGATCCGCGCCGCAATGCGCCCGCCGTCTGCCGGAAATTTCGCCGCGAACTGCCGATATTTCCCGATGAACGACGGCAGCGATCCGGCCTGATATTCCGCGCAACTCCACACAATCAACAACTGAAAACTGCTGTCTAACAT
>CAZCGG010000092.1:7641-9950 GCA_964498135.1 uncultured Candidatus Moduliflexus sp. | reverse complement strand
CTCAGCAAGACCGTCGCTTGCGCGTGACGCCGCCGCTTGCCGCTCGCGTCCGCGCTCTGCAATTCGACCGGCGCGTAGAAGATTTTGCCCTCTTTGCGGGCGTCGCCGACCAGCGCGCGCAGCGTGACGGCGGCGTTTTGCTCCAAAATCACGCCTTTCAAAATGCGGAAATCGTCGAACCCGTGCAGCGCGAGGCCGGGATGATTGTGCAAGGCGGCGTGCGCCATCCATTCCATCATCATCGCCGTCGGCAGCACCGCCCGCCCGTTCATGACGTGCGACCGCAAAAACGGGTGGCTGCCAACCGTGACCGTCCGCTCGAACGTCACGGCGAGGTCGGAATGCGGCGCGTCTTCGGGCTGCGGCAAGACGCTGCCTTTGCCCAAAATCAGGACTTCGACCGCCTCCGAAGACGACAATTCGTTCACAAGCTGCGCCGCGCCGTCTTGAAGCGGAATCAGGCGGATGTTTTCCCGCGCGAACAATTTTTCCAGCGCCGGCGTCACCATGCCGCCCGCCCAAGGCCCCCAATTCAGCGCAACGACGCGGCAATCCAGCCGCCGCCGCGCTTCGCGCTGCGCGATTTTGTTCAGCGTCTCGTTCGCCATCGCGTAATCCGCCTGCCCAATTCGCCCGAACCGAGCGGTTGTCGAGGAGAAGAAGACCAGACATTTCAAGGGATTCGCCGTGAGCGCGTTCAAGAAATTGACCGCGCCGTCGAGTTTCGTGCTGACAACGCTCTCGAATTGCGCCTCGGTTTTTTCTTCGATGCGCCTGTCCGCCAAGACGCCCGCGCCGTGAATCAGGCCGGTAATCGAGCCGAATTCGCGCTGCGCGTCATCAACTAACCGCCGCACCGCCGCCGCGTCGCGGACATCAACCGAGCGATACGCCACCCGCGCCCCGGCGCGTTCGATGCGCCGCAGGTTTGCCCGCATTTCGCGGTTCATCAGAACGCGCTGGCACTCCTCGCCGACCTCTTTCGGCGTCATTTTCCGCGTCGCGTTCGCCATAATCGCCTGTTTAATCGCCGCGTCGCCGTTGGCATGGCTGAGCCACGCCGGTTCATCGCCCGGCAGAGGGCTGCGCCCGACCAAAATCAACGTCGGCTGCACCGCTTCCGCCAACGCCGCCGCGCATTCCGCCGTCACGCCCCGCGCTCCGCCGGTAATGACGATCACGTCGTTTTTGCCAATCCCCGCTTGGCTTGGCGCGGCGCCGGAAAGCGGCGTTTCCTCGATTTGGAGCGTGAAGCGGCCGTCCGGCGCGAGGCCGACTTCCAACGGGCTGCGGCTGAAAAGCTCTTCCAGCAGCCGATCCGCCGTCACTTCCGGCGCGAGGTCAATCGCTTTGCATTGCGCGCTGGGCCATTCCCGCGCGACAGTTTTGGTCAAACCGGCCAATCCGCCGGAAAAGACGGCGGTTTCCGGCGCGAGATAGCCGAAGCCGAATTTGCCATCCAATCTGGAAACGGTCGCGAAGAGCGACGGCGACGCTTGCAGCGCGTTTCCGGCGGCTTGCGTCAGTCGGAATGCTTGTTTCAGTAAGACCGAATCCGCCTGATTGACGGGCGCAATTAGGATGAGCCCGCCCAATTGTTCCGGCAGGCGCAAATCGGCGGAATCCCACGCGATGCGCTCCGGCTGGAAACCGCGCTGCCGCAGGCCGTTTTCAAGCGCGTCAGTCACCGCCGAGCCGTCATCCGTCAGCAGAATCGTCGCGCCCGGCGTCAATGAAATCGCCTGCGCTGCGAGGCGATCCGGCAATTTCACCGGCAGAACGACATAGCGGTCAAGCGTCTCCGCTGGCGCAGCCGCCGGCTCAGGCTCATCAGGAATTTCCGTCGGAATGTCGTTCGGCGTCAATGCCCCAATCATGGGTGAAATCGTCACGGCTGGACGCGCCAACGCGCCGATAATCTGCCGCAGGTTGCGCAGCCGCCCGATCTGGTCGGACGTGATTTCGGGCGTTCCCGGCAGGTGCGTTTGCAGCGCGGAAAAAATCTCGACGCGCTTGATCGAATCAATCCCCAAATCCGCGTCCAACGCCATGTCAAGATCGAGCATCTCCGCCGGATAGCCAGTCTTTTCCGCCACCACTTGCAGCAAAACCGATTCCGCATGTTTGGCGTCAATGCCCGCCGGAAGCGGCTGATGGCGCGTCATCGCCGGTTGCGGGAACGATGTTTTCCCGCTCACGCTGAACAGGTCAACAATTTGGCGCAGCTTGCTCAGCCGCCCGATTTGATCCGAGCTAATTTCAGGCGCGCCGGGCAATTTATTTTGCAGCGCGGAAAAAATTTCGACGCG
>CAZCGG010000092.1:5148-7541 GCA_964498135.1 uncultured Candidatus Moduliflexus sp. | reverse complement strand
GCGGAAAAAATTTCGACGCGCTTAATCGAATCAATCCCCAAATCCGCGTCCAGCCCCATCTCCAAATCGAGCATGTCTTCGGGGTATCCGGTCTTTTCAGCCACGACTTCCAGCAAGACCGCTTCAATCTGCGGCGCGTTCGATGCGGAGATTTCAATCGCAGGCGCGGCGGCTTGCGGCGCGGGCTGGGCGATTTCCGCGCCTTTGCCCAACAGATCGACCACTTGGCGCAGCGTCCGAATCGCGCCGATCTGCTGCGACGAGATTTCTGGCGCGCCGGGCAATTTTTCTTGCAAGGCGGACAGAATTTCGACGCGCTTAATCGAGTCAATGCCCAAGTCCGCATCCAAGCCCATATCCAATTCGAGCATGTCAGGCGGGTAGCCGGTCTTTTCCGCGACGACCGCCATCACGACCTCGGCGACGCGGTTTTGCGCGGGTGCCGGTTGCGGCTGCGCCGCCGTTGGCGCGACTACCGGCTCAGCTTGCACCGGATGCGGCGCGGCGACGGGCGCGCTCGGCGCAGCGGCAGGCGGCGTTTTCGTTTCGAAAACGGGCGTCGGCATGGCCGGTTGCGGCTGTGACAAGGGAATTTGCGGCGCGGCATTCCCTAAAATCAATTGCTGCTGCTGACTGAACAGGCGTTCAAACGTTTGGCGCGTGGCGTCTTGGCCTTCCAAAAATTGCCGGTGCAAATCGGCGGTTTGCTGCTGAAATTGCTGCAACGTTCGCAGATTTTCCTGCGTCATGCGCAAGGCGTCGCTGGCAGGCAGGCCATTTGACGGACGCGAGGCCGGAATGCTCGGCGGCGTGGGCGTTTTCGGCGGAACGGGCGCGGTCGCTGCCGGTTGCGCAGTTTTTGGTTTCGGCGGATTGACAGGCGCGTTTGCCATGCTTGCCGCCGGTGTTTTGACAGACATTTCCGGTTTGTTGACCGGCGCAGATTCGGCTTGAACCGGCATTGTAACGGGCGGTTTTGGCGGTTTGGGCTTGAAATAATTCGCGCCGCAAAGCGTGACCGTCATTCGGCGATTTTTCGGCGCGGCGGATTCGTCTTCGACGACTGCCGCGCCATCCCACTGTGCGAGCCGAATGTCATAGCCTAACACGGCCAATTGCCCCAAGGCGCGGGCGAGATCGGCTTCGCCGGAACGCTGCCCTTTGCCAGCGTCAAGCGAGAACACCTCAACCGGCTTGCCTTCTAAAATCGCCTTGATCAGACCATTCATCTGCGCGGACGGGCCGACTTCAAAAAACGCGCGGACGCCGCTCGCATACATATTTTCAATGATGCTGAGAAAATCGACCGGATTCGCCAGTTGTTCGGCCAATAACCGGCGGATTTCCGCCGCGTCGGACGGATAAAGCTGCGCCGTGCTGTCCGCATAAACCGCTATCTGCGGCGCGGCAATCGTCACGCGCTGCAACGCCTCCAAAAACGCGCCGCTCGCGTCCGCGACAAAACTGCTGTGAAACGCCGCCGCGACATTCAACTGTTTGCAGCGAATGTCACGCGCTTTCAGCAGGCTCGCGGCGCGTTCGACCTCGCTGGTTGCGCCGGAAAGGACGATCTGCAGCGGCGCGTTTTTGTTGGCAATCACCAAATCAATCTTTTCGTTTTTGATAAATTCCGCAACGAATTTCAGATCGCCGTTGACCGCGAGCATCGAGCCTTTATCGCCGCGTTTCTGCCCCATCAGTTCGCCGCGCAGCTTCGACATGGCGAAAAACGTTTCGATGTCTAACACGCCCGCGACGCACAGCGCGACCAATTCGCCGTAGCTGTGACCGGCGACGGCATCGGGCGCGAGGCCGAAATTTTTCAGGACGTGATACGCGCCGAGGCTCGCCGCGCCAATCGCGGGCTGCGCCACCTGTGTTGTTTGCAGCGCGGCGGCCTGCTGTTCGCGCTCGGCGTCGCTGAACACGGGCTGCGGATACATCAAATCGCTCAGGCGCTGCTGCGCAAATTCCGTGCCGAACATGTGGTTCGCGGCGTTCAATACGTCCTGAAATTCGGGAAATTGACAGGCCATATCGCGCAACATGCCCACAAACTGAGCCCCCTGACCGGGGAAAATCACGCCGAGTTTGCCCGGCGTGCCGCTGCCGTAAAAAATGCCGTCCGGCGTGTTCCATGACGCTTTGCTCTGATTTTTTTCCAGCATGATGCGGGCGTTTTTGAGCAGTTTTGCCAAATCAGACTGCCCGCGCTCCACGACGATGACGAGGCGGTGCGCCTGTTTCGCGTCGAATTTGCGGCGCGCGCGGGCAGCCATGCGGCGCAGATCGTCCCAACTCTGCGAGAGATTGATGTCGTCGAGCGCGGCTTGCAGCGCGGGAAGATCGGGCGCGGACAAGGCGAGCAACTGCGTTTCGCCCGTCCAATCGGG
>CAZCGG010000092.1:0-5048 GCA_964498135.1 uncultured Candidatus Moduliflexus sp. | reverse complement strand
CCGGCGGCGGATTTCGCATGGCCGATCTGCGATTTGACCGATCCCAACGCGCATTTCGCGCCGTTCATCTGCGGCGTAAAAAATTCGATCAATCCCTTGATTTCCATCGCGTCGCCGACCGCCGTGCCGGTGCCGTGGGCTTCCAGCAGTTCAATCGTGTCCGGCGCAACGCGCGCGTCGCGGTAGGCGTTGCGATAGGCTTTGACCTGTCCTTCGGCTTTCGGCGCATAAATTGACGTGCCTTTGCCGTCGCTGGACGAGCCGATGCCGCGCAGAACGGCGTAAATTTTATCGCCATCGCGCTGCGCGTCGGCGAGGCGTTTCAGCACGACCATGCCGATGCCCTCGCCGAGCGTCGTGCCGTCGCAGTTCTGATCGAACGGGCGCGCGTGGCCGGACGGCGACAGCGCGGGCGTTTTGCTGAAACACATATACATGAAAATATCGTTGAAGGCGTCCACGCCGCCGGACAGAACGAGATCGGCCTTGCCGTGCTGCAATTCGAGCATGGCGAGATGCACCGCGCTCAGCGAACTCGCGCAGGCCGCATCCACCACGCAGTTCGTGCCGCCGAAATCGAAACGGTTCGCAATGCGCCCCGCAATCACGTTGCCAAGCAGACCGGGGAAGGAATTTTCCTGCCATTCGACATATTGCTGCCGAATGCGTTCAATCACGTCCTGCGCGATGTCATCGGCGATTCCGGCATCTTGCAGGGCTTTCCGCCAATGCGGATGCCCAAGCCGCGCTCCAAGCGAAATGACAAGTTCCTGCGCGCCGGTAACGCCGAGAATCACGCTGGCGCGGTCGCGGTCGAATTCGCGCCGCAAATAGCCCGCGTCGCGCAAGGCTTCCTGCGCCACGACGAGGCTCAGCAATTGCGACGTATCGGTCGCTTCGAGCGCGTTCGGGACGATGCCGAATTCGAGCGGGTCAAATTCAATCGGCGGCAGAAATCCGCCCTTCGCGCCATACGTTTTATCGCGGGCTTTTTGATCTCGGTCGAAATAGTCTGCCGGGTTCCAATGCGTGGCGGGAATGTCGGTAATCGCGTCGCGGCCTTCTTTCAGGAGCGTCCAATATTCTTGCAGGTTGCGGGCTTGCGGAAACATGCCGCCGATGCCGATAATGGCAATCGGCGCGGCGTGATGCGTGATTGTCTGTCCTTCTTTCTCCATGTCTCTCTCTGTAAATAGTCGTGGTTGTAGAGCAAAACAGACGTTTCATCCCACAACGAAGACTTTTGTTATTCAACAAATTTATTTAATAACTCACGTTACGCAACAGATTTGAGCCGACGACTAATTCCCCTCTTGAGAGGGGGTTGGGGGTGGGTTGCTGACGCGAAGACGTCGTGAATATCGCCACCTACCCCTTGCCCCTCCCAAGAGGGGAATTATTGAGACGTTGCGTAACATGAGTTAATAACGCTCAAATTCAGCGTCAAGCCAATCTTTTTCATCATTTGTTCGCCAGACGTTCTGCAACGGCTCATCTTTCGCGGGCTGCTGCGCTCGCGCATTGTTGGCGGGCGTCGCATCCGTTGACGCTTCGGAACGCAGAGCGGCATCTCGAAGCGCGAGCAGTTGCGTTTCGAGTTCCTGAATGCGTTCCAGAACGGTGGCATTTTTCGTTTCTTCAGGCGACCCCATCTCTTTGACGGTAAAAAATGCCATCATTTCTTGCAAGGCGTTCGCCCGATTGATGAGCCGGGCGGCGGTGGCCGCGACTTGCTGCGCGGTCGCCGCGTTATGCTGCGTCACCATATCCAATTGCTGCAAGGCCTGATTGATATGCCCAATCCCGTTCGATTGTTCTTGGCTGGACGAACTGATTTCCTGCACGAGTTCCGCCGTTTTCTCGCTGTTTGGCAGCAGACGCTCCAGCACGTCGCCAGCTTGCGCTGATAAATCAACGCACGAGGCCACCAGCGTCCGAATCTCTTCAGCAGCCTTGCGGCTCTGGTTAGCTAAATCGCGCACCGATGAGGCGACGACCGTGAATCCTTTGCCGTATTCATGGGCTTTTGCCGCCTCAATGGCCGCGTTCAACGACAACATGTTCGTCTGGCTGGCAATCTCTTGAATGACGGAAATGCGCTCGGCAATCACGCGCATCGCCTGAATGATATTCTTGACAGCCTGATGGCCTGCGCGGGCATCTTCGGCTGATTTGAAGGCGATTTGCTCGGTCAATTTGGCATTGTCCGCCGTCTGGCTGATATTCGCCGCCATTTCCTCCATCGATGAGGAGACTTCTTCGGTGGCCGACGCTTGCTCTGACGCGCCTGAGGACATCTTTTCCGAAATGGCGTTCATCTCGCGGCTCTGTTGCTCCACATCACTCGCGGCGGTTTTCACCTTAAACACCACCTCCGTGAGTTTCGTCGTCATTTTTTCAACCTGCTGCATCATTTTCAAGAAATCGCCCTGATAATCTCCGCGCAGCGTCTCCGTGAAATCGCCATCGGCAACGCGCGCGAGCGAGGAATCTATTTGCGTCATCGGCGCGACAAATGATTCAAGCATCTGATTGATGCCGACAATGACATCCCGCCATGCGCCATGAAACGACCTGAGATTGCCGCGCTTGTCCAATTTTCCATCTTGAACCGCCTGAATCAGCGCGCGCAATTCCTGCAAAACCTGCGTAATCGTCGCGGTCATTTGCTGAAACGCCTCGGCCAATGCGCCGATTTCGCCGCCCTGCCGAATGTGAATTTTTTGACTGAAATCTCCTTCAGCAATCGCATGAGCGGAACGCAGAAGATTCGCAAGCGGACGAATAAGCAGTAGGCGTATGCTGATAAGAAGCAACACAAACAACACCCCATCGAATACGAGCGCAATCATGCCGATTCGCGTCATGATTTGATTCAAATGCCGTTGCAAAAACTGTCGCGTGAGATGCGCCTCAACTGTTCCGATTGACTTGTCTTCAAGGATAATATCGGAGAGAGCCGGGGGGAAATCTGGTTGCGGCATGTTCTCGCCCGCGTCAATCAATGCCCATTTTTGATCGCGCGTTTTCGCCAAAAAAATTCGCTGCTTTTGATCTTTCACGATGATTGTTTGAATATTTTCGTCTTCCATCTCCGCTTCGACGGCGCGCCGCACCTGCAATTCATCGAGATCCCAAAGCGGGGAGGCCAAATTGACAGCCAATTGCGACGCCACATGTTTTGCGAACACCGTCAGCCGTTCGGTTTCAAAGAGCGACGTTTCCTGATATTGAAAGTGGGCAAAGCCCCAAAAAACCAGCGAATTCAAAAGAATAATGGCCGCGCCGATTTTTACTTGAAGGCTTTGCGCGCGCTGCGCAAGGCTTAAACGGTTGTCGCGCATGGGCAAACCTCCAGAAAATTCTTCGATAATAACCGCGCTGAGTTCATCAGACTTCTTGCAGGCGCGTGAATGCGTCAGGAGCGCAAACGCCGGTTTGCGCTTCTGACTGTATCATGGGCTATTGCAGGTATTGCTGTAAAATCTTATCGAACCGTCCATCTTGCTTCAGCGCGTCAAATGCCTGCTGAAGTTTTTGAACAAGTTGCGCATCGGTCGCCTTGCTGACGCCGAAATAAAAATAACTTTTTCCTTCCGGCGTGATGACAAAGGCTTTCTCCACGTCATCGAACGCATGTCCCTCTTTCCGCAGCAAACTCGCCAACACCATATCATTGTTCGGGATAAGGTCAACGTGACGCTCAAACAACTTCTTGACGTTCAGACTGTCGTTCGCCACTTCATCAAGGTTGCTTTGCGGCACGCCCGCGTTCAGCACTTCCGTCAGGCTAGCATACCCTCTGACCACGCCGACCTTGTACGGCGTCACATCCTCAATGACATTCAGTTGCACCTCTGGACGGGCTTTCAGCCGATATAAATACAGCGTGCGCGGATATACCGGCCCAATCCAATGATACAACGCTTCGCGCTTTTCCGTTCGAGCGAGAAGCGCCAGCGTGTTCGTTTCTTCTGCCAGCATGGTTTCCGCGCGTTTCCAAGGGAATAACTCAAAGGTTGCTTCGATCTTCAAATCATCGAACATCGCGCGCAGCAAATCAAACGCAAACCCGCCCGGTGCGCCGTCCGGCATGGTCTGCGTGAAGGGCGGATATTCCGTCCCAACGACCTGAATTTTCTCCGCCTGTGCCTGTTTGACCAGCAGCAACATTAACGCGAGCATTGCCCATTTTACGCATGTTTTCATGATAATCCTCCTCAAAATATGGGGGGCTGACCTGTTGCTTTGGAAAGACAACATGCGCTCCCCATGATATGGCAAACCTAAATGAGATGTGTTCTTGGTGGAACAGGCATTCCTGTCTGTCACCGCGCAGACAAGAATGTCTGCGCCACCATGGCCTTACTTCATCCATGTATCATAAATTTTCTGATACGTTCCATTCATCAGCGCGCTGTGCAGCCATTGATCAATAAACTGCTTGAGGATGATGTCTCGCGGCATCATATAGGCTTTTTCGGCAAACGTGAACGGCTGGTCGGGATGTACGGAGACCAACTCAGGATGCAATTTCTGTTGCAGCAGGGTTTCGATCACATCAGTAATCATGAGGTCTGCTTTCCCCTGCACAATCTGATCAAAAATCGTGACATTATCCTCATGAACAATCACCGTCGCTTTCTTGATGTTCGCGCGAGCGAATTTTTCGTTCAAACCGCCCGGATTGACGATAATTTTCACCCCTTCCTGATCGATCTGCTCCAGCGTTTGAAATTTGTCCGCATTTTCTTTGCGCGTGATCGGCGTTTTGCCATCTCGCAGATACGGAATGCTGAACAACGCGACTTTTTGGCGTTCCATATTGATAGAATTTCCGCTCATCGCCACATCGAATTTCCCCGCCTGAAAATCTTGCATGAACGTCGGCCACGTCGTCTTCACGAAGCGGACTTCCACGCCCAACGCCTTGCCTAAGTCGTTCGCCATGTCAATATCAATCCCCTCGAATTGGTTCGTGTCAGGATTGAGGTAGGTAAACGGCTTATAATCGCCGGTCGTGCCGATTTGAATATAGCCGCGAGCGA
>CAZCGG010000091.1:2043-16118 GCA_964498135.1 uncultured Candidatus Moduliflexus sp. | reverse complement strand
CATCCATCAGGCCGGTCAGCCCCGAATGCGCGAACGTCGAATCCCCGATCACGGCCACCGCCGGGAAGAATCCGGCATCCGCCGCGCCCTTCGCCATCGTGATGGACGCGCCCATGTCCACGCAGGTGTTGATTGACCGGAACGGAGGCAGAAAGCCGAGCGTGTAGCAGCCGATGTCGGCGAACACATGCCCGCTGCCGTAGGGCGCAAGGGCTTCGTTCAAGGCGTGGTACACGTCGCGGTGCGGGCAGCCTTTGCAGAGTTCCGGCGGTCGCGGCGCGACGATAGACGGCACGGGCATGCCCTGTTTGACGGGCAACCCGAGCGCGGCCGCGACGAGATTCGGATTCAGTTCGCCGTCGCGCGGCAGCGTCCCGTCGAGTCGGCCTGTAATGACGGGGAAATCGGCTTGGCGCGACGAGATTTTGCCGCCGTCGGTCGCCACCGCATCAAGCGTTCCGCGCGGCGCGACGATTCCGGCCGCCCCGTTCAGCATCTCCTCGATAAGCGGCATCCCCTCTTCCAGCACGAGAATCCGCCCGCATTCGGACAGCAGCCGCTCAAGCTGCTTGCGCGGCAAGGGATATTGGCTGATTTTCAAAATCGGGTGCGGGCAGGGGCGATCCTGAAAATTCTCCATCAAATAATTATACGCCAGCCCGCAAGCGAGAATGCCGAGCGATTTGTCCGCGCCGTCGAAATAGACGTTGAACGGCGACGTT
Organism: uncultured Candidatus Moduliflexus sp.; assembly: GCA_964498135.1. Taxonomy (GTDB): domain Bacteria; phylum Moduliflexota; class Moduliflexia; order Moduliflexales; family Moduliflexaceae; genus Moduliflexus. The sequence goes on along the minus strand of CAZCGG010000091.1, from coordinate 15,396 downwards.
TCGGATGCGGCGATCAGTTGTTCCTGCGCGTTCAGCAGGATTTTATAGCGTTTCCGCGCAATCGCCGGAAGCAGCATGAACTGCGTCGGGTCTTCTGGCAGCCGGATGGCGTTTTCGACGCGCGCCGCCTTGCGCGCCACGCCGGAGCGCGAATGCGCTAACCGCGTCGTCACGCGCAGCATGACCGGCAAATGCGCTTGTTCCGACAAGTCGAACCCGTAAAACGTCATGTCGTAGGCTTCCTGCTGGTTCGATGGCTCTAACGCGGGCAGCAGGGCGAATTTGGCGTAAAATCTCGAATCCTGCTCGTTTTGCGACGAGTGCATGGACGGGTCATCCGCCGCCACGACAATCAGCCCGCCGTTCGTGCCGGTCAAGCCCGAATTGATGAACGGATCCGCCGCGACGTTCACGCCGACATGCTTCATGCAGGCCATCGCCCGCTTGCCGACATACGACATGCCGAGCGCGGCCTCAAATGCGGTCTTTTCGTTGGCCGACCATTCGCGGTGAACGTTGCGCGTGATGGCATCTTCATTGCGCTGAATGTACTCCGTGATTTCCGTGGACGGCGTGCCGGGATAGGCGTACACGCCCGATAATCCGGCGTCTAACGCGCCTTGCGCCACCGCCTCGTCCCCTAATAAAACAAATTTTTCCATGAACGTCAACCACAGATTGCGCGGATTTCACAGATGATTGTGGTTCGACACGCTCACCACGAACGGAGAAACAATCAACCGTTCGCCCTGAGTATGTCGAAGGGCGATTCTTGAGATATTTATCCGTGAAATCCGCGCAATCTGTGGTTATTTCGGTTGTGCGCGAATCCAATCAATCGCGCGGCGAATGCGTTGAATGACGGTCGGTTTGCCGAGCAACGCCAGCACGTCGAACAACCCCGGACTGCCGCCGCCGCCGGTCACGGCCACGCGGATCGGTTGGGCGATGTCGCCGAGTTGCAGGCCGTTTTGCTCCGCGAAGAGCCGCGCGCGTTCCTCAAGATGCGCCACGTCGAACATCTCAAGCTCTTCAAGCTGCGGCAGGAACGCATGCAGCAAATCGGCGGCCGCCGGAGTCAAGGCTTTCTTCGCGGCTTTCGCGTCATATTCCGCCGGTTCGACAAAATAATATTTGATCGCGTCCGCCATCTCCGCGAGCGTCCGGCTGCGCTCTTTTTGCAGTTCGATAATGCGATGCAGCCACGCCGAATCCGCCGTCAATGAGGCGGGCAGCGCGTATCGCTGCGCGAGATGCGGCAGCAGCAGCGCGGCCAAGCGCTCGTTCGATGCGGCTTTTTGATAATGCTGATTGAGCCAAAGCAGCTTGTCCGTGTCGAATACTCCGGCGGATTGCCCGACATTTTCCAGCGAAAATTTTTCAATCAATTCCTGCATGGAAAAAATCTCTTGATCCCCGTAGCTCCAGCCCAACCGCGCCAAATAATTGACGAGAGCTTCCGGCAGAAATCCGTTTTCCGGGTACGCCATGACGGACACGGCGGCGTGGCGCTTGCTCAATTTGCTCTTGTCTTTGCCGAGAATGAGCGGAATATGGGCGAACTGCGGCACGGGGAAGTTCATGGCCTCATACATTAAAATCTGCTTGGGCGTGTTGCTGAGATGGTCGTTGCCGCGAATGACATGCGTGATGTTCATGCTCACGTCGTCCACCACGACGCAGAAATTATACGTCGGGCTGCCGTCGGAGCGTACGATGATCAAATCGTCAAGCTCCGCGTTCGGGAAGGTGACATCGCCCTGCACGAGGTCATGCACGACGGTCACGCCGTCGGTCGGGACTTTGAAGCGAATCGTGAAGGGCTGGCCTTCGGGCTGATCGCGGCGGTCGCGGCAGGTGCGGTCATAGCCGAACGGTTTGCCTTCGGCCTGCGCGCGCGCGCGTTTCTGCTCCAATTCCTGCGGCGTGCAGTAGCATTTGTAGGCTTTTCCGGCGTCGATCAATTGAGAAGCGTATTGGCGGTATAAATCGTAGCGCTGCGTTTGATAAAACGGCCCTTCGTCCCAATCCAAGCCGAGCCATTTCATGCTGTTGATAATGGCGTCAATCGCCTCTTGCGTGGAGCGTTCGGCGTCGGTGTCCTCGATGCGAAGCACGAAGGTGCCGCCGTGATGGCGGGCGAAAAGCCAGTTGAAAAGCGCGGTGCGCGCCCCGCCGATATGCAGATAGCCGGTCGGACTGGGCGCAAAGCGCGTGCGGATGGCGGTCATAAGTTCCTTTTTCCCAGCCCTGAAAGGACGGCGGAATAGAACCAGATATTTTATCTGGTTCTATTCCGCCGCCCTTTCAGGACGAAAAACCGATTGCAGAACATCTGTTATTTATAAGCATGGGCCTGCCTGACCTGATAGAAAAGTCGGCTGTTCCTGTCAAGGAATATGCGCGTTCCCAGCCTCAAGTTTTGCGCCGCGATATTCGGCAATTCGCAGAAGTTTGATTTTCTCTGCAAGAATAGCTTGAAATTTTCATCACGGTTCGAATGACTGGCTTCTGATATACGTTTTGTTGACAAGACGGCTTGAAATTTACGCGCAAGCGTTTATAAATACATGATGATTTACGCAATATCGCGTATCGAACGACGCGGCGTAAGTCCTGATGATAAGAGCTTCGCTATGAATAGCAATTTTAGGCGGGTGGAACAGGCATTTCTGCTTGTTCTACGCAGACAAGCATGTCTGCCCCACCGATGTTTTCTTATTTATGGAGAAGTCTGAGGAAAATATGACAACAATGCTTCATGACACATCTTCCCCTGAATCCGGCATGTTCGCGGAGTTTGGGGAGTTAATCGAAGGAAAATTATGGATAAATTTGCAAAATGGCAGCCTGTACGCGCAGGAACCGGCGGTTGAACTCACCTTTCCGATTCTTGCCGTCCGGCACGGGCAGACGGATTCGAATATTGCGAACATCTGGCAAGGGCAGATTGACGGGCCGACGAACCAATTGAACGCCGTCGGCAAAGAGCAGGCGCGCTTGGCCGCAATTAACCTCTATGACCATTTTCAGGGCTTATTCGGCGACCATCTTCTGCGAATCGCCTTGGCCGGGCGTCTCGTGATTCTCAGCAGCCCGTTGGGGCGGGCGAAAGACACGGCGAATGCGTTTCGGGAGTATTTTTCTCGGCAGACCGAGATTCTGCTGCCGCTTCGGATTGAGCCGGATCTCGCGGAAATCTTTTTCGGCGATGTCGAAGGCCAATCATTGGAGACGCTGAACGACGAGTTGCGGCGCTGCTTGCTCGAATTCAAAAAAGGGCGCGACGCGGCGATTGATTGGAACGGCACGGGCGAAAGCTTTTCCGATGTCGTGCTGCGCGGCGCGCGCCTGCTGGAGCGTCTTGAAGAACAATACGGCGGCACGGAAACGATTGTCGTGGCGTTCTCGCATGGCACGTGCATTAACGCGCTGCGCGTCGCGCTGGGCGATGCCTTGTTAATCGAATCCGACGGGCGGGTGGCGTTTCGCAAACATTTGACCGATAACGGAGAACCATATTGGCTTGGGGAGTCGTATGAATACGCGCTCCGCTTGGCGAAACGAGTGGCGCAGCAGTCGCCGCTGCTCGCGTCGCCGAATTGAGAGGAACACGTTGTCAGACGCCTTCGAAGGCGTCTGACAACTGCGCGATAGATGTAAACGGTGAACTTTTTTAAAACTCACACAGGAGGGACGCATGTTTAAAATTTTGAAACTCAATCAGATTGCTGCCACAGGCTTAGAAGTGTTTCCGAAAGATCGCTATGAAATCGCCAGCGAGTTCATCCAGCCGGATGCGATATTAGTGCGAAGCGCCACCATCGGCGCGGACAAATTGCCGGAATCGGTGCGGGCGATTGCCAGAGCGGGCGCGGGCGTGAATAATATCCCGGTGGCGGTCTGCACGGAACGCGGCATTCCGGTCTTTAACACGCCGGGCGCGAACGCGAACGCCGTGAAAGAATTGGTGATGGCGGCGCTGGTCTTGAGCGCGCGCGGCGTGGTGCAAGGCGTGAATTTCGTCAATACATTAGGGCATCTCACCGATCATGCGGCGATGTCGAAAGCGGTGGAAGACGGCAAGAAGCAGTTCGTCGGCAGCGAGTTGGCCGGAAAGACGCTCGGCATCGTCGGCTTGGGCAAAATCGGCGCATTAGTCGCCAATCTGGGCGTGGATTTGGGCATGCAGGTCATGGGCTACGATCCGTCGCTCTCGGTTGACGCCGCATGGCAGATTTCCAACTTGACGCAGCGCATCGAGAATTTGCCGACGCTCCTGTCGCGCGCCGACTATATTTCGTTGCACGTGCCATATAACGACGCGACGAAAAACATGATCGGCCAGAATACCATCAAATTTTTGAAGCCGGGCGCAAAACTGCTGAATTTCTCGCGCGGCGAAATCGTGGAGTGCGGCGCGCTGATTGAGGCGTTGAATACCGGAAAGTTGTCCCGCTATGTCACGGATTTCCCCTGCCCGCACCTGTTCGGGCGGCCGGATGTCATCATGCTGCCGCATATCGGCGCAAGCACGGAAGAAGCGGAAGAGACCTGCGCGATTATGGCGGCGCGGCAATTAGTGAATTTCCTCGAAAATGGCAACATCGTCAATTCGGTGAATTTTCCGGCGTTGAGCTTGGAAAAAACAAGCAAAAACCGGATGGCGATTGCGAACAAAAACATTCCGAAAATGTTAGGCCGAATCACGTCGCTGCTGGCGGATTCCAACATCAACGTCAATGAAATGCTGAACAAAAGCCGGGATGACGTGGCGTACAACCTGATTGACCTCGACACGTCGCCGAGCGACGCGCTGCTGGCCGCGCTGCGCGGCATCGAGGGCGTGATCAATGTCCGCGTCGTCTATGCGGAATAATCTGTGACGCGCGCGTCGAAACCTGACGGGTTTTGAAGACCCGTCAGGTTTTTCTCTCGGCATCTGCCTCCTATGACCACAGAATTCAACGAACGCCTTGCGGCGATCAATCGCGCGGAACTGCGCCGGTTTTTGCAGGGGTTGCGCGAGCCGTGCTATGAAAGCCAGTTATTGAGAATTGCCTTCCCGACGTTTGAAATTTCCCGCGCCGAGCCGCTCGCGCTGTACCAGCACCATTTTCTGCTGTTTCATGCGCTGTATCAACTGCAAGAAGAATTGTACCGCGAAGGCCAATATCTTTTCATCCATTTCATGCGCACGATGCTGCTGCCGTATCCTGAAGCCGGGCAATGCCGGTATTTTCATGAGCAGCTTGCCGCCTTCTGCCGCGCCGCCTGCCCGGATGAAAAGTCGTATTGCGCCTATCACGCCGACCTGCTCGGCGACGCCGCATTAGATGAGCTTTCCATGAAATATTTTTACGCGGACGCCGGAAACTTTTCCAAATTGGATGAAGAAACCGCGACGGCGTTTCTCAACGGCACATGGGAAATTTTGCGTCATTACGACGCCTTTCAAGAAAGTTTCCGCGCGCTGGAACTGCCGGAAACGTTCGATCTTGACCTGATCAAAAAAACCTTTAAGCGCCTTGCCAAAGCCTATCACCCGGATCGCGGGCAGACCTCGCACGACAAATTCGTCGAAATCAACAATGCGTATCAATTTCTGCTGCGCGTCATTCCCGCCATAAAATCCCGGACGGCCTGAACATGCCTTGCCGCGCGGCGGCGTATTCCGAATTTCCTTGTTTCTCGGGCGGCGGCGCGACGATTTTGACTCGCGCGCGACATTTTTATTGACAACGCCGAAAAAATATGGATCACTTCGCATATTAGCGAGAAGTGTTTCATAAAATTTTAGGGCGCGCGCGATTGGCGCATGAAGCGGGCGTCCGTCCTAAATAAACAACACGTTGGGAGAGACGGGGGATGCACACTATGAAACAACAGAGAACGGTCACAGCGGTCTGCTGCCTGCTGGCGTTGTTCGGCGGTTTCGCGTCGAATGCCGCCGCGCTGGATGCGTATTTTGATTCAGAAATTTCGACAAGCCTTGAATACAAGCCGAGTTCCGGCACGCTGATTGTGAAAATGGTGGATGAAGATTTGCCGCCCATGTTGCCGGATGTCGCGTATAAGCGGACGATTTTAGTCGAAATTTTGTTCGATGCGTCGAAAACGATGGGGGAAACCGACATCAACGGCATTCGCAAAATAGACGTTGCCAAGAAACTCGCCGCCATCCTGCTCAATTACTTCCCGTCGGAAGACACGCAATTCGCCCTGCGCGTCAATGGCGGGAAATTTGCGAATAATTGCTTGGACAGCGCGTTAGTCGTGCCGTTCAGCGAAGGCAACGCGCAGCAAATTACCGATGCCTTGCAGAAAATTGAGCCGGTCGGACTCTCGCCGCTCACGTATTCCATGCGCGAGATGCTGAAAGATTACAAAGGGCATGTCGGCTCGCGCATTGCGTTTGCCATTACGGACGGGCAAGAGACGTGCGACGATGAGCCGGTGGACGCTTGCACCGTGACGATGGATTTGCTGGTTGACGCGGAATTTGGCGGCAACTTGAATATTTTAGGGGTGAATACCATTTACGACAACGCCAACAATTTGCTCTCCTGTTTAGCGAAACGCGGCAACGGCGTGTATCTGGACAGCAACCGGAACAACGGACGCGAATTAGGGCAGGTGATTTCTGATTCGTCGCAACTCCGGTACAGCATCACAAGAATTTTCGACCCGAAGACGCTGGCGGAAGGGAAAATTTTGGGGCTGCTCTATCGGCGCGTCGGCGATGCGACGGAAATCAATAAGGATAACGCGCAGCAAGATGCCAAAACTGACCAAATCATTCAGCCCGGCATCATTCAAAAAGAGCAAGCAACCACGACGACGGTTGAAGAAATCAGGATTGACGATCTTCCGCGCAATAAAGGGGGCTTTTCCAGCCATGAACTGCCGCCGGGCGTGTATAAAATCGAATTTTTGACCACGCCGCCGTTAGCCTCGTATTTCACGATTGATCAGGGGAAAAACATGATGATCGGCGTGATTCGTTCCGGCAAAGGGTTTGACCTGTATGACCGGGCGCATTTGGCGATGGGCAACCGCTATTATGATAACGGGCAGTATCAGGAAGCGCTGGCGGAATATGAAAAAGTCCTCGCGTTTGATGAGCGGAATGTGGACGCGCACTTGAACATGGGCATCATTTATCAGGATATTTTGAATGATAAGGAGAAAGCGAGCCTGCATTATCGCGCCTATTTAGATCTTCAAGGGCCGCGCCAAGAAGAAGTCGGCAAGTGGTTCCGGCAAGCGCAAGGCTTGCCATCGGAAGAAGAAGAATTGCAGCGCAAATTGCAGGAACGCGAAGAGGAGCGCGCCAAAGAAGAGGCCGCAAAGGTCGCGGCTGAACAGGAAGCGGAGCGCCAAAAAGAACACCAAAAAGCGGTTGACGCCTATAACGAAATTATGACCGCCAATCCGAATATCCGCGAATTATCGGAAGAGTCGGTGGTTTCGAAAGCCGCGAAACTCGAAGTGATCGTTTCGTCGGCGACAACGGATGTCCGCGCGGAAAAATTGGCGATTGACGTGGGCGACCGCATGAAGAGGCTGCTCAATCATACGCCGGAAGTGTACATTTATCGTGAAACCGACCCGAATACCCTGATTAAGAAAGCCGTCTATGATCAGGGGCAGCAAGCCTATATCATCGCCGCAGAATAGTCCTTCCCGTTGCCTCCTCGCCGTCAGGCGCGGTTGACGCGCCTGACGGTTTCCCTCCTCGTTCCGATTCGCGCGGAACGAGGACTTCACGCCTGTTCCTCATCACCTCGCCCGTTTCTGGCTGAACGAATAATCCTTGACAATTTTTGCGCGTTTCAACGGATAGATTCGTAAAAAAATCTTGTTCAAAAATGCCAACAATATTCATCGCCACAATTGCCCTGAACGGGCGGAGGAAGATGTGCAGGCTGTCAGCCGCGCGCAAACATGAATGAAACCGCATATTCTCGTCACGACGACGACGCTTCCCAGATGGGAAAATGACCCGGAGCCGCGCTTCGTGCTGGATTTGTCCCGGCGTCTGCTCGATGAATTCGACGTGACGATTCTTGCGCCCGCCGCGCCCGGCGCAAAAATGGACGAAACGCTCGACGGCGTGCCTGTTTCGCGCTACCGCTACGCGCCGTTTCGCTTCATGGAGCGGCTGGCGTACCCCGGCAGCATTACCGCGATTTTGCGGAAGCGCCCACACTATTGGCCGTTAGCTCCCGCTCTGTTTCTCGGCTTATGGGCAAAAATGCGGCATACGCTTGCCACGCGCGACATCGCCTGCGTTCATGCGCATTGGGCGATTCCGCAAGGCTTCATTCAAGGGGCGTTCTTTTCGCGCCCGCAGGATCCGCCGTATCTGCTGACGTCGCACGGCGGCGACACGTACACCGCCTTCCGCGCAGCGTGGAAACGGCGGATGATTCGCCGCGCATTCGAGCGTGCCAACGCCATGACGGTCGTGTCGCGCGCCCTTGAGATGACCATTCGGCAGGAATTCGGCGACGCGTTGGCTGACCGTCCGCTGCATATCGCTCCGATGGGCGCGTCGTTGGAACGCTTTCATCCCGGCCTGCGCCAACCCGATTGGCCTGCGCGGCACGGCTTGACGCGGCCGCTCCTGCTGTTTGTCGGCAGGCTTGCCGAAAAAAAAGGGGTGACGTATCTATTTCACGCCATGGCGTCGCCGCGTATCCGGCAGACTTCCGCGTCGTTAGCCGTGATTGGCGACGGGCCGCTTCGCGCCGAATTAGAAGCGGAAGCCGCCGCGCTGAACCTGACGGATCGCGTCCGGTTTTTGGGGAGTTTCGACCATCAGCAACTTCCGGCGGCATATGCGTCGTCGGATATTTTTTGCGCCCCGTTCATTATCGCCAAAGACGGTGACCGCGAAGGCTTGCCGACGGTGCTGAGCGAAGCCGGGGCGAGCGGCTTGCCGTGCGTGGCGTCCGATGTCGGCGGCGTCGCTGAAATTCTGATGGATCGCCAGACCGGCCTCGTCGTGCCGCCAAAAGACGTATCCGCCCTGGTTGACGCGCTCGCCGCGCTGATTGCCGATGAACCGGCGCGCCGCCGTCTCGGTGAAGAAGCGCTGCGGCATGTCCGTCAATTCGGCTGGGACGCCATCGGCGCGCGCTACGCCCAGATTCTTCGCCAAATTATTCAGGAACATTCCGCCCGAAAATCCTCGCCGCATTCATTCGTAAAGCAGGCGTAATGCGCTGTGTTACGGACAGACGCGGTTCGCTCATGAAACGATTACGCCAGCATTCGCGCCATATCGGCCAAATCGCGTCGCTCGCCTGCTACCTGTTTGTCGGCTATATTTTGTTCCGCTATTTTCAAGACATCGAATGGAGCAAGCTTCAGCGCACGCATATCAATTGGGGCGTGTTAGGCATCGCCTGCGTCGTGGAATTCGGAACGCGCTTGCTGCTGCCGGGCATTTGGGTGTTTTTGCTGCGCGAATTCGGCCAGCATATTCGGGATTACTGGCTGATGAACGCCGTGTACGCGAAGGCGTGGCTCGGCCGCTATCTGCCCGGAAAAGTCGCATGGGTCGGCGGGAAAATTTATTTCGCGTCGAAAGAAGGGCTTGACGTGACGATTCTCGCGCTCACGTCGCCGTTAGAAAGCGTGATTCAGATTATCGCCAATTTAATGGTCGGCTTGGGGTTCATGATGCTGTTCAGCCCTACCGCGCTTGACCGGAACATGCTCGCGTTTGCCGCCGCGTCGTTAGTCGTTCTCATAGGCTGCACCTATCCGCCGTTGTTCAACCGATTCGTCCGGTTAGCCTATACACTCTTGCGCAAGCGGGAGCTTGACGTGAAATATTCGCTGCGCCTCAGCACATTCTGGAAAACGTTTTTGCTGTTCGTCGGCCTCAGCGTGGCGAGCGGCGTGCCGTTCAGCCTGACGTGCCGGGCGGTTGTCCCAGATTTTGATGTCATGCGCCATTTTTTCTACATCGTCGGCGCGTCCACGCTTTCCGGCGCGATCGGCATGCTCGCGCTCTTCGCGCCCGGCGGCTTCGGCGTGCGCGAAGGCGCATTGGCGGTCTTTTTCGCGCCGCTCTTTTCCAAAGAGTCGGCGTTGGTGATCGTGATTCTGCTCCGGCTGCTTGCCATCATCGGCGATCTGCTCTTTTTCGCCGTCTCGCGCGTGATTGTCTGGCTTCGCGCCCGCCCTATGTAGTAAGACTTCGTTGCCGGAGATTCAGGCAAACATGCTTAACAGCAGCGTTGACAGCAGCAGGATGAACGCCCCGCCGATGCGTGAAGAAATCTGGGCAAAGGGCATGAGTTCCATTCGTTTGGCCGCTGAAAGCACGGCGACATCGCCGGTTCCGCCCATATTGGACATGCAAAGACCCGCTGTAATCGCCGATTCGATGGGATAGAACCCGAACAGATAGCCGACCGCGCCAGCGCCGAGAATTGCGCCGATAACCGTTGCCAGCACTAAGAAGATATAGATCGGCGTGAGCGAATTGATGACCGCCGGCAAATCCGTATAGGCCACCCCAATGCCAACCAACAGCGTCGGCGTCAGATTCTGCATAATGAATTGAAACCATTGGAACGCGCAAATTTCATATTTGGCGGGGATAATTTTGAACGACTTCGCCAGCGCGACGGAAATAATCATTAAGGCATACGCATGGAGCGGGATGAACTTCGCCAGAATATTTCCCCATGCAAAGAATGTGGTGGCTAAGAGCAATCCGATCCCTAAATTTTTATAACTCACCGGCGCGGGGGCTTCTTTTTCATCCACAACATGATGCTGCGGATCGCGCATTAAATTTCCATTGCCAGTCAAGTCGGGTTTCTTTTTGCCAAGTTCATTCAGCAACCCGCCGAACACAATTGACAAGGAGTTGCCAAGCGCTACCGCTGGGATCATCATCGAAAGCACCTGCGCGGCATCGGTTTGCATGGATTCGCCGAAAATTTTGGAGAGCGGCACAGCGCCAGCCCCCATCCCGCCGCCCATGATCGGCAAGCCGATAAAGAACATCGCTTTTTTCACGCCAAACCCCAGCAGGCCGCCGAATAGGCCAGCCAATGCTAAGGCGACAATCACCGCGCCGAGAATGGCGGGCAAATACCGCGCGGCCGCTTTAATGAGCAATTCTCGTTTCATGCCTAACATGCTGCCGGTAATCAGCGCCGCAATATAGAAATCCAGAAAGCCTTCGCCTTTCATGAAGTTCGTCATGATTGTTCCGGCGCTTTCAGGAAGCACGCCATAGGTCAATAAGGCGGCAGAACCAAAAATCACGACAATTGCGCCGCCGCCGAGAAAATCTTTGACAATGGGCGTGCGGTCGCCGATTTCATTCAGAATCGCGCCAATAATCATCATGATCGGAAACGCCCCGACCATGCCTGCCGGCAGCACTTTGAGATACGTTGCAATGAGTACAATGGCCGCAATCACGCCAAATACCGGAAGTGACAGCCCCATAATTTTCATTTCTTCTTTTGGCACGCCAGTGCCTTCATTCATTGTTGTTGCCATATCATGACTCCTACACAGTTTCAATAATTTTTTACGAGCAAATCGTACCGCCGACGTCCTCGTCGGTCTCTCTCGGAAACGCCGACGAGGACGTCGGCGGTACGACGCACTCGTAAAAACTGCTGACGTTATGTACTCCTTAGAAGCCGCGCCAGGGTTTCAAGCCCTGACACGGCAGGAATTCGCTCTGTATATGAAATGTCACGCTCACTCAACGCCAAAGATTTTCAGCAGGAAGACCGCGATCACCACCATCGTCGCGCCGCCGATTCTGGTGGAGATTTGCGCGAATGGCATCAATTCCATTCTGTGCGCCGCCGAAAGAATGGCGACATCGCCCGTTCCGCCCAATCCGCTATGACAGCCGGTGACGACGGCGGCTTCGACCGGATACATCTTCAGCAAATAGCCGACGATCCAGCCCGATGAAACCATCGCCAGCACCGTCGCAATGCAAATCGCAAAATATCCCGGCGTGAAGGCTTTGACCAAATCCTTCCATGGCACATAGACCACGCCCAGGCCGACCAGAATGACGCTGGTAAAACTGGCGGTAAAGAAGCGGTACACATGATACGCGCCTTGTTCCATTTTGGCGGGCATCACGTTGATCGCTTTGATGGCGGCGGCGGTTAAAATCATGATAATCGGGCCAGGGATACCGAACAGCAATTTTGAGGTCAAGCCGCCGAATAAGAAGAACGTACAGGCAATCAACACGCCCGCGCCCATCAGCGGAAATTCGACCGGTTTCTCGGAGACCCGCTTCTGTTCTTCCAGCAACGCGGTATCTTCGCCGGTTTTGACCAGCAAGCCGTTGCCGTTATATTGCGGTTTCTTCTCCCCGATGCGTTTCAAAATACCAGCCGAGATGATCGCCACGACATTGGCCAGCATGGCTGCCGGAATCAGCATAGCGACAAATTCTGGCTGAGGTTTGCCGAGAATTTCGGAATACGCGATTGACAGCGGCAGAATCCCCTCGCCGACGCCGCCGCCGATAATCGGAACGACGATAAAAAAGAACGTATGTTTGATGCTATACCCGAACAACAGCCCGACCAGACAGCCGACCGTGATGGAGGCGATTGTTCCGACCAGCAATGGCACGAACATTCTGATAAACCCCTGCACCAGCACCTTGCGATTCATGCCAAGAATGCTTCCGGCCACCAGAATGGCGATATACAAATACAAGAAATTGGTCGTCTTGAGCAACGTTGTTGCCGTCTTGACCATGTCGGGGCTTAAGATGCTGTAACCGACCAACGCCGACGGGACAAAGACGCACATAATGGCCGGGCCGCCAATATCTTTCAACAGCGGAATTTTTCCGCCCATGTCCCACAGCAGTCCGCCCATGACCAACATGATTGCCAGGCCGCCGATAATATCGTTGGGTAATTTCCCGACATACGCCGACGTTAAGACGACGGCCGCAAGCACCACATACACCGGCACAGGCAGGACGCCGATTTTATAGTCCATCAGTGTTGAAAACACCCCCGATTTCCCTGCTGCATTGCTTTCTACCGTGATTGTCTGTTCGCTCATTGTTGTAAACTCCTTTCTTCATTCGGCATCACGTTCCATCGTTCGAAACGTGATGCCGCCATTTTGGGTTATGGCCTGAATACGCATTTCAGACCGCTTCAATCGGAACGGTAATTTTTAAGCCTCCTCAGGAGTGTCAAATCTTGATTTGACACGCGAAATCAAGATTTCGCGTTCCTAAAAATTAACGTTCCAGTGTACTATTGATAATTGCCGAATCTTATGACACTTGCTTGATCGCCCACTCAAGCGCCTCTTGCAACA
>CAZCGG010000091.1:0-1943 GCA_964498135.1 uncultured Candidatus Moduliflexus sp. | reverse complement strand
ATTGCCGAATCTTATGACACTTGCTTGATCGCCCACTCAAGCGCCTCTTGCAACATCGCGGTCGGCGGTTGTTTGATGAAATTCGCCTCCATGAGATGATTCACAAGCGCTCGGGACTCCTGAATATCTTGTTCCGCTTTGGCATACGCCTCTGCCCGCGTCATGGTGACTCGCGCCAATCCTTCTTCAATCGCTTTCATGGCGACATCCGCTGCCTCATGCGGGAAGACGCCGGTTTCATTCATATTGGCGATGATGTTATCCGGCTGAATGCCCCGATTTTCCGCAAATTTCGCCAGCGATTCCGCCGCAGCAATCGCCATGCCATCCGAGATTTTCCGCGCCCGCACAAGCAACGCGCCTTTCAAAATGCCGGGAAAACCGACGGAATTATTGACCTGATTCGGGAAGTCGCCGCGACCGGTCGCTACAATAAATGCGCCGGCTTCTTTCGCCGCATACGGATAAATTTCAGGGACCGGGTTGGCGCAGGTAAAGACAATCGCTTTGTCTGCCATCGATCTGATCCACGCGGGTTTCACGACATCCGGCCCTGATTGCGACAGCGCCACCAACACGTCCGCGCCTTTCATCGCTTCGGCAATTTCCATAACCTTCTTCGGATTCGTTTTCTGACAGAGTTTCCATTGGTTGTAAAAACCGGGATCACCTTGAATATCGCCGCGATCTTTGTGCAACGCGCCTTTGACATCGAAGATAATCATCTTTTCGGGGTCGCCGCCAGCGGCGAGAATAAACCGCGCAATCGTCGAATTGGCTGCGCCAGCGCCCAGCATGACGATGCGAACATCGCTGATTTTTTTATTGGCAATTTTCAGCGCATTCAACAAGCCCGCCAGCGTCACGGACGCGGTGCCCTGTGCGTCATCGTGCCAGACCGGAATGTCGCAGACTTCGCGCAAGGTATCCAGCACTTTGTAACAATTGGGCTGCGAGATGTCTTCCAGATTCACTGCGCCAAAGCTCGGCTGCGCCATCTTGACGAAGTCAATAATCTTATCCGGATCATGCTCGCCTTTGGCGTTGTAACTATCAATGCACAACGCGGTCGCATCAATGCCGCCGAGATACTTCATCAGAAACGCTTTGCCTTCCATCACGCCCAATCCGCCGGGAGGCGTGCAGTCGCCGTCGCCAAGCACGCGCGTGGAATCGCTGACGACCGCGACGAGGTTGCCGCGATTCGAAAGGCTGTAAGAGGTCTCATTATCATCCCGAATGGTTGTTGATACCATTGACACCCCCGGCGTGTACCAGATATTGAACCAGTTGAACCCAAACACGCCGGCTTTGGGAACGGTCTGCATTTTGCCGCTATAAAAACGGTGCGCCTCAACGGATAATCGTTTCAGAAACAGGGTCTTGGCTTTGGCGATCTGTTCCTGATTCAGCGTTTCGGAAAGAATCTCATTCAGGTTATCAAGCGTGAGCGTAAGTGTTGTCATCTGCTGGCTCCTATTAATGAAGGGTTAATAAACGAAACCATTTTAAAATGAAATAATGACGTTCATCTTCTATTCTTTTCAAGTGTCATGCCAATATAAAAAGTCAGGAAAATATACGTTGTAACATCTTGAATTTTTTATAGTTAGATGTTTTTAAATTATGTATGCAGGCAGGGGAATTTCGTGGTATTTTACGTTTTCGTGATATTTCACGAATTTCGATATTCAGGTAATTCAGGAAGTTTATTGTGATTATTTAGGAGTGTCAATACTTGCTTTGGTAAAGTAGTGAGACGCTAAAGTATCGCATTATTCAGCAGCATTGAACAGCCGCTAGGAGTGTCAAATCTTGATTTGACGGCGAAATCAAGATTTCGCACTCCTGTTCTTCGGTTCAACAGTTCTGAATAAATTAATTGTATTAGGACTTACGCAGACCCCACCCGCCCTCCCCTCAATCAGGGGAGGAGAACACAC
>CAZCGG010000090.1:9116-16455 GCA_964498135.1 uncultured Candidatus Moduliflexus sp. | reverse complement strand
TGAATGTGAGAGGGTTACTTCGTCCAAACGCGGTCTTCGAAACCGAAGCCCTTCAACTGCTCGGCGGCAATCGCGGCATCCATCTGCACCGCCTTGACATAGCAGGCTTTGGCAAGCTCGAATTCCTGTTCGCGTCCCATCGTTTCGGCTTCTTTCAATAAGAATTTCACTTTCAGCGTTTTCGCGCGATCTGCCGTGATGGCGCCGCTATTCAGCGCGATGCTCGACGCCTTATCGAATCCGGCTTCATCCACGCGGCATTTCGTCGCATAAAAACCGTGCTTGCCGCCTTCGCGGGTGCGCGAGGCTGACCCGGCGGTATTTTGCGGAATCCGGTATTTTGTCGGGGCGTCCGGCGTATAGGCAAATTCTGCGCCGCTCGCGGAATAGACTAACCACGTATAATAATCTTCCGACACTTTTTCCGGCGGAAATTGGTTGTTATACGCGATTTCGGTGCGCACGGCGGTCGCGGAGGTCAAATTGGTGTAGCCGGTTTCGGTGGCAATTTTGATCCACGCATCTTTGCCTTGCGGCGGGTTGCCGCTATCGTGCGATTCGAGAATTTCCACGATGGATTGCGACAATTTTTCGCGCGGAACGACCTGCCCCATTTCGTCAATAATTTCAAACGTGGTATAAACAACGCCCACCGCAGGGTTGCTCAAGAAGATTTTGCGGGCGGATTCCACGCGCTTCGCGCCGGTAATGTCATCGGCATCGAGGAAGACGATAAACGGGTATCCGGCTTCATGCGCCCGTTGAATGGCGACATTGCGGGCATGCCCCGGGCCGTCGCTTTTTTCCATGAAAATCACTTCGAGTTTTCCGCCGAATTCTTCGACTAATTGGCGTAAATAGGCTTTCGCCTTTTCGGACGGGGAATTACCGTCGGCAATCAGAATTTTCCAGTTGGAATCGGTCTGCGCTTTAATGCTGGCTAATGTCGCGTCCAGCCAATTTCTCTCAATTTCCGTGCCTTCTTTGCTCCAATGCGGCATAATAAATACTGCGGGGCCGTTTGCCATATCAAACTTACTCATCGTCCTAATCTCCTTTTCTGTATTTTTTTATGTTGTTATGTGATGATGACGTGTTCTTTGTCGTGACACAGCACATTGTGGTCAAGGAAAATTGTCAGATCCATTGAATGTGTCTGACAACTCTGTTCAAAACCAACAATCAACACGCCGTAATGAGTTGGCATGTTTGAACTTCGAGCGGTTCCATTTCTTCAAGAAACGGAGCCGCTTCGCGCCCTCGTTTCGGCGCGCTATCTTCTCCGTCTCCAAACGTTTCCTCGCGTTTGGAGACGGTGTATTTCCATAGTTACCAGACAGTATCCGCTATTTGTCAACGCCCGTCATGACGACGCCTTGCATGAAGAAACGCTGTGCGAAGAAGAAGATCACCACTGGAATCGCTAACGCCATGACTGTCGCGGCCTGCACTAATTCGACCTGCCGCGTAAAGAGCCGGTTAAACTGCGTCAACCCAATCGTAATCGGATGCGCATTCGCATTTCCGGCCAAGTAAATCAACGGTTCCAAAAAGTCGTTCCAGCAGTAAAAGAAGTGGAACAGCGTCACGGCGATAATCGCTGGCACGGCTTGCGGCAGAATCACGGAAAAAAACGTTCTAAACTGTCCCGCGCCGTCAATCTTGGCGGCTTCATCCATCTCGCGCGGAATGCCCATGAAAAACTGGCGCAGCAAGAAGATGTTCCAGCCATTCGAGAAATACGCCGGAATGATGACCGGCAACCATGTTCCAACCCACCCAATTTTGTAGAAGAACGCGTATCGCGGAATCAATGTCACCGCCGGGGGCAGAATAATTGTTGCCATCACGACGACGAAGATCGCGTCCCGGTACGGGAATTTAAAGCGGGCGAACCCATACGACACCATTGCTGCCGAACACACCGCGCCAAGCGTGCTAAGAACGGCATACGTGACCGTATTTGCCAACAATCTCAAGAAGTTGATTGAACTGTAGGCGGTGTTATAATTCTGCCATTTGATATTCGTGACCCAGACTTTTTCCAACGTCTGCCATTTGCCCTGCCATTCAAACGGCTGCGCGTTCGGCGCATTGATGTCTAACAGCGTGGATTTCTCGCGCCGTTTTTGGATTAAGGCGACTTCTTTCTTCCCTTCATCCGTTTTCAGCAAAAACACTTCGTACTCTTTGCCGTCATACGTGAACAGTTTCTGCGTTGACGGAATAAAGGGCGCATCCACGTTCGCAATCTGCAATTGCGTTTTGACTGAGGTGACAAGCCCATAAATAAAGGGCAGCAGAAAGATAATGGCCACAATCACCGTAAAACCAGTCACGGCAAGAATGCCGGGAAGTTTTTTCATGCTAAAATTTTCCATGCTCTTCTGGATAGATATTCTCACAAAATCGAAATGAACCGCCTTTCTTTTTTCCGTGAATACCTATATCTTGTGTTGCTCAACGCCTGATCCCTGAGCGTTTATTGTTTTTCTCCGGCGTAGTACACCCAGTATCTGGCTGTACCAAACAGCGCAATCGTTAAAATCAACCCGACTAAGAACATAATCCATGCAATCGTCGCCCCATATCCCATGTTAAAGAACGAGAACCCTTGCAAGTAGAAGTACACCATGATAAAGTTCGTCGCGCCGTCAGGATAGCCCGGATACGCCGCCGCGCCCGCATTCGGATTGACCAGAATGTATGGCACCAAGAAGTATTGCATTAAGACGATTAACCCGACCACCATATTGTAAAAAATCACTGGAGAAATCATCGGGAGCGTGATATTGATCAACCGACTCCACCAGCCCGCGCCATCCACATACGAGGCTTCATACAATTCCGTCGGCACTTGCTGCAACCCGGCCAAGAAAATCAACATCGTATTGCCAATCGCCCATAATCCAACTAACGAGTAGGTGAAGTAGATGATGCGCGGATCATGCAGCCAGCGAATGCCATCCACGCCAACCGCTTTGATGCCTAAATAATTTTGCAGCAGTTGATTCACCCAGCCGAAATCATCCAACACGCCGCGCCATAACAAGACGCCCGCCACAAGCGGAATCATGGTCGGCATGTAAAAGAGCGTGCGAAACACATTTTTGCCAATCAGATTTTTTGAGTTCAACAGAATCGCCAAGAATAACGAGGTCAATAAACTAATTGGAACCGTAATCAAGCCAAACTTAAACGTTTTTATAATCGCTGGCACGGCTTGCGGGTCATCGAAGAAAAACCGTTTCCAGTTCGCAAAACCAACATATTTTGCCTGTTCCGGCGTCGCTAAATTAAAATCATACAAACTAAACCCAAACGAGGCCACCATGGGCGCTAAATAAAACACGAGAAATCCAATAATCCACGGGCTGATGAAAATCAACCCCCATTTCAATTCCTCGCGGGCAAGCATTGAATTTTTCAGGTCGCTCATTCCATTTTCCTCTCTTCTTTAGCATGGCGGCATGACGACGGTGTTCGTCATGCCGCTGGTTCGGTGTGTTATGAGGAGTGCCTCATTTTCACACTACTTTTTCGCATTCGCAGCGTCAAAAATCTTCTGCAATTCGCTTTTCAAGTTCGCAACTTCGGCATCAACATCCAGTCCGGCGGTATTCCCAAGCTTCGTCCAGAATTCGTTATATTTGTTATTCGTTTCCTGGAAACTCGGCATCCACGATTCATGGTTCGGATTGTCAGCGAATTTCGAGCTGTCTTTCACGACTTGCCAATTGATCGTTTTGCCCGGGAACTTATCCGCGCCGAATTTTTCAAAGTAGGCGTCCTGTTTGCTCAAACGAGCGGGCATCGCGCCGTACACTTGCAGCAATTCATCAGCCGCGTTATCCAACAAATACTTCATGACTTCAAAGGCCGCGTCAGGATTTTTCGACGTTTTGGAAATCGCAAACGAATCCGCGTGCATTTTGGCCGTCGTTTTGCCTTTGTAAGAAGGCACAACCGCCGTATCCCAATCCGCCTTGAACTCTGCCATGCAGCAGCCAGCATACCACTGATGCACCAAATCCATCGCGATATTGCCCGTCTGGAACCAGTTGCCTTGTCCCATGTAGTCGCTGTTGCCGCCCGCGTTGTTCGGATAGAAATGGCTCGTCCACATACCATCATACACCCACTTCCACGCCTCAACCCATTCCTGAGGAACTTGCGCGCTGCCATCGGCGGCCACAAACGACCCCGGCGCGAAGAAGGTGGCGACGCCGCGAGCGTCCGTCCACTGCATGCCGAAACCGTACTGCGCGATATTTTCCGGATCGAAATTCGGGTCGCTTGCGACATTCCCGTTTTTGTCAACCGTCAATTGAATCGCTAATTCTTTCACGGTGTCGAAATTCCATTCTTTTTCTTTGCCGTCTTTGTCAACATACGGTTTGCCGTATTCTTGTGGAGGGAGCGGCAGTCCGGCTTCCTCGAACAGCGTCTTGTTGACGAAAATGTAAGACGGGTAAATCCCAAACGGCAAGCCCAACAAGCCTTCGCCTTCCACGCGATAGAAATCAACCATCGATTTCTCGAAATCGCTCAGGTCATAGCCCGCTTTATCTACAAGCGGCTGCAAATCCAACCACGCGCCTTTAAGACTGTCGCGTCCACGAATCCCCACCGGCCCAACGAGGTCTGGCGCATTGCCAGCCGCGATCTGCGTTGCCAGCACGTCAAATGCCTGTGCGTTGGCGACGATTTCCATCGTCAGTTCGATTTTGTCCTGCGATTCGTTAAATTTCTTCACGACTTC
This sequence comes from uncultured Candidatus Moduliflexus sp., assembly GCA_964498135.1. Lineage (GTDB taxonomy): Bacteria > Moduliflexota > Moduliflexia > Moduliflexales > Moduliflexaceae > Moduliflexus. Next base: position 11,693 of record CAZCGG010000090.1, on the reverse strand, counting down.
TTCCTGCGGTTTGATCTGCTGATCGTTCGTTCCCGTTCCAAGACCGACAAACCAACGCACTTTGATTTTTTCGGCAGATGCCATTCCCGGAATAAGCAACGCTCCTGCCAACATGACTGCCAACAGTTTCTTCATATGAAGACCTCCGTAAATTCCCCCCTTGCCAATCTCCCTCATATTCGCAAGTGAAGAAATTCCCCGACAAGCGCGTTTCCGTTGCGCTTGTCAGAAATGTTAATGAAAAGTGACATCTCGTACAACAAAATAAGTTAACGACTGAATGGTACAACTTTTCAATCCATCAACTTTGTACGAGTCTAATATTTGTCGTTTTATGCAAAATGTCAAGGAATATTTATCATTTTTTTAAAGAACATATACCAATAAGTATTAAATTATTATAAATAAACAAGTTATTCAAAAAATATTTTTCTAATTTTCCTCGATATTCTAAAAATTATGCCAAGTTGTTGGTATAGATTATTAATAGTAGAGATCGTCTTGAAATAAGTGCGGCGTTCATGGGCATATTCTGAATATCTCTTTTAAAATGGGCATTTTTTTCTTGTAAATGAAATATTTTTCTTGACGTGGAACAGAAAAAAATATACTATATTTATAATGTAATACCAACAAGTTTTTTATTCTTCTTCTACAAGGGTGAACAGGCTATGAAAATTGATGAAACGAATCCGACGCCGAAATATCTTCAACTCAAAGATATTATGAAACATTACTTTGAGGATGAACACTATCAGCCGGAGCAGAAAGTCCCCTCTGAAAACGAATTGATCGCCCAGTTCAACGTCAGCCGAAACACCGTTCGGCAGGCCTTGGGAGAATTAGTCAACGAAGGCGTCATCTATAAAAAGCACGGGAGCGGCAGCTTTTTTTCTGGAAAACCGCGCGAAGAAGCCACGCAAAGCTTCCTCATCGGCGTAATTACCCCATTCATTTCGTATTACATTTATCCGCCGATAATTCAGGGCATTGACGACATTGCCCATAAAAAACGCTATAATATTGTGTTAGGAAGCTCTCGCGGCGATCAGGAAAAAGAGATGGCTTGTTTGGAACAACTGCTTGAAAAAGACATTGACGGCCTGCTGATTGAGCTTGCCGGAGGGTTTCGGGACATTCACGAATCAAAAACATTCGGCCTCTTAAAAGACCTCGCGATCCCGGTCATGTTTATTGATTGGGTGATTGACGATCCCAGCGTGTCGTTCGTTTCGATTAACGATTTGGAAGGCGGCTTCCGCGCCACGAAATACCTGCTTGACGCAGGCCATACCCGCATCGCCTGCGTGTACCCGAACGACCATGTTCCGGGCAACCAGCGTTATCAAGGCTATCGCAACGCGCTCGACGCCCACCATGTTCCATACAACCCGCAATTCGACAAAGCCGGAACGATTTTCCGGTGGAATGAACCCGAATACATCAACCGATTAGTGAAAGATTTGCTCGTCTTAAAAGACAACCGCCCGACGGCGATCTTTTTCTTCAACGACAGCGCGGCCTTGCAAGGGTATCAGGCGATCCGCGAAAGCGGCCTGAAAATCCCCGATGACATCTCCGTTGTCGGCTTTGACGACTCGGAATTTGCCACAATGCTTGACGTGCCGCTGACGAGCATGAATCATCCGAAATATCAGATCGGACGCTGGGCGGCGGAGATGCTTTTCGATAACATTTCCGCGCACGGGCAGCGCATCACCCCAAGGCAATTGGTCGTCAACCCCACGCTCGTCATTCGGGATTCTGTCAGAGAACTCCACGCGGCCTGACAACTGAATGGAACAAGTTTGTCTTCGTCAACGCGCAAGTTCTCCGTTTTTCAGTCTGAACACACGCCTCAATCAAGCAACTCCGTTTCTTGAAGAAACGGAGTTGTTCGCGCCGTAGCCGCTTCGCATAAGTCGTTTTTGATCCGTCATCCCGTTCGCCCTGAGCCGGTCGAAGGGCGGATGAACACTTCCTACGCGCGCCCTTCGACCGGCTCAGGGCAAACGGGATGGACTTTTGCAAGAGGTCTTATTGAACTCGCCGCCCCGTTTTAGCTAAAAAATACATCGCCTGTTCCGCCCAAAATGCTCGGCTGTCGTGAAAAAATTTGACATGCGCGCCCGCGTTTTTTACAAGAGTTCATCGAAAATCTCACCTCTTTAGGAATAAACGCGATGACTCAGACGATACGGCTTTCAGTGGTGATTCCGGCATATAATGAAGAGCGGCGGCTTCCCCGCACGTTAGAGCAGATTCACGCCTATTTTGCCCAACAGAAAGGCGAATATGAACTGCTCGTCGTTGACGACGGCAGCGCGGACGCGACCGCCGAGCTTGCCGAAGCGATGCTCCGACAGTTTCAATGCGGCAAAGTCCTCAAAAATGGCCGGAATCGCGGAAAAGGCTACAGCGTGCGGCAAGGCGTGTTCGCGGCGCGCGGCGAATTCATCCTGTTTACGGACGCCGACCTGTCCACGCCGATTCAAGAAATCGAAAAGCTCCTGCCCTCTCTGCAAGCCGGATATGACATTGCCATCGGCTCGCGCGGGCTGCGCGAATCGGACGTGC
>CAZCGG010000090.1:0-9016 GCA_964498135.1 uncultured Candidatus Moduliflexus sp. | reverse complement strand
AATGAGCCGCACAGCCGCGTGAATGCGATTGTTGACGCAGCGCGCATGTTCAGCGATCTTGTAAAAATCCGCATTCGTTTTTTCATGGGAAAATATGACTGATTTGATTCTTTCGTTGCTTTTTCGCGGCGGCGTGGCTGGTGGCGCAGGCTATGCTATCATGTTTCTCTGGCGGCTCTCCGCGCTGGAACACGCCGTGACATGGGGCAAATTTTACGCCGTCGCCCTCCCCCTCTGCTATGTGATGTTCAGCGCAGGCTATCTTTTGCTCGCGCGCCCCAAAGACGGGCAGGCTGCCGACGCCCATATTCAGGCCGTTTTCGCGCGTTTTTTCAGATACGATGATCATACCTACCTCGTGCTGTTGGGCTTTTTGGGCTTGGAACTCGCCTCGTCCATCGTGGAATACGTCTCGTTCTGGCTGGCCGCCGCGTATCTTGCGATTATCGTCTTCAAAACAGCTTTGTGGCTCGCCTGCCTGCATGATTATGTCGCCATCGTCGCGGTGCAGCCGCCGTCGCGCGAGCGCCTGAAGCGCCTGCATCGCCTGCTGATTGTCACGGCGTTCGCGGTGTATGCCCTGATTTCCGGCTACCATCAATATCGCATGACCACGACCGGCGACGAGCCGCACTATCTGCTCATCACGCATAGCATTTGGCATGATCACGACACGAATCTGCTCAATAATTACCAGCAAAAGGATTATGCGTCATTTTTTTGGGAAGAACTGCGCCCAACATGGGGCGATCAAATCAGTAAAACCGAAATTTATTCCTACCGGCACAAAGGCGGCTTCCCGGTCGCGCTGCTTCCCGGCTACGTTCTCGGCGGACGCTTGGGCGCGACGCTGGAAATGAATCTCATCGCCGCGCTCTTGTTGGGACAAGTTTTCTTGCTCTCGTATGAACTGTTCCATTCCCTGCCCGCTTCGCTGATGACATGGGGCAGCATGGCGTTTACGATTCCGTTCGTGGTATATATGGGGCAAATCTACCCGGAGACATTGGCCGGGCTGCTCGCGCTCTGGATTATCCGGCAGATCCGCGCATTACGGACGGAATCCGTCTGGCGCAATCGCCGCTTCTGGACGGGCGGCATCGTGATTGGCCTCAGCCTGTTCCTGCTTGTGCTGCTCAAAACGCGCTACCTCCCGCTCGCCGGAACGCTTACGCTCTTTTTCTTCGCGCATCTGCTGCAACGCTCGGCGCGGCTGTCGCATAAGCTGACGCTCATGGCGATTGTCGGCGGACTGCTCGCCGTCCTCATCGTCGCAGTCTTATTGGCGGACACGTACCTGCTTGACCGGATGCTGCAAGATCGCCTCACGGACAGCCGCTACATGTCATGGATGCTGGCGGGATATAACCCATTAAACGGGGCAATCGGGCTGCTGCTGGATCAAGAATACGGCCTGATCTTTTACACGCCACTCTACCTGTTGGCGCTTGTTGGTATAGGTTTGCTGGCGCGCCAAGAATTGCGGCAAACCGCGCCATTGCTGGCGGTTGCGGCGCTGAATCATCTTTCCATCGCGCTCTGGCCGCTGTGGCATGCCGCGCCGACGCCGCCGGTGCGCTATCTTCTGCCGTTCACGCCATTATTCGGCGTCTTCATCGCCAAATTTTGGGAGCAGCCGGAGAAATGCGTCACGCGAGTCAGTTTCGGCGTGTTTGCCCTCTGGTCGGCGGCAGCGGCGTGGATTATGACGTTCAATCCTTGGTGGCGGTATAATTGGGCGGACGGGACGAATAATTTTCTCGAAGCCATGCTCAGTTCGACGCTGGCAATCAATTTTAACCGCTTTTTTCCTTCATTTATCAGGCCGTCTCATAACGCGGCGATTTCCACGCTGCTCGCCGCGTTCGTGGTTGGCCTGCTGATCGCCCTGCTCCGGCGCGGCCGCCGCGAGCAGGCGTCGCCCTGTTCGATAGAAGCCGCAATCATGCTGACGCTGCTGATTGGCAGCGCCATTCTCTGCGGCGGCCTGCTTGCGGCGAAACGCCTGCCAACCGCCGTGATTGAGGCGGAAGACGCGCTGGAAATCGAAGCCCGCGACGGCGAGCGCGTTCCGCCGACCTATGACCCTTGGTATAATCAAACCTATCTGCGCGATTGGGGCGCGTTCGGCTGGAAACTTGAGGCAGGGCAGGCGATGACGCTCCGCCCGAAACTTCTGCGCTGGTTTCCGCGCAGTCGAACGGGCGTCACGCCTGAATGGACGATGACCGTTTATGCTAGAAAAGAGGGGAAAAAGAAAGGCTCTCAAGATGCGCCGGTGCTGCAACTCCTGCTCGGCGCGGAAAAAATCGGGAAAATCCGGGTGGAATCCGCCGCATGGCAAGCGTATGTCGTTCCGGTGAGAATGGCGGAAGCGCGGCCTGCGCTGACCTTGAAGGTACAAGCTGCCGCGCAATCGGAACAAGCCGTGATTATTGATAAAATTCTTTTTCGCTGAATAGTCATTCTTCGCGGACATCCAGATACGCCTCATGTTTGCCGTACAATTCCAATTTTTTCGGATTATCGGCGCGAAGTTTTTCGCGTATTTCGCCTGAAAACAGGCGATCTTCGGCAAAGAGGCTTATCGCCGTTTTCTGCGCGGCAATCGCCTCGTCAAATTGACCGTTGCGGGCGTATGCCGCCGCAAGCGTGCGAACAAAGGCGTAATTGCGCGGCTCTTGTTCCACCGCTTTCAGCGCATAAAATACGGCCAATTTCCCATCGCGCAAACCGGCCTCTTCGCAAGTCGCCAGCGTCCACGCCACATTATTCTGCGCCCACGCATTCCCCTGATCTGCCGCCTTCCGCCCGATCCGGATCGCGTCGGCATATTTCTTTTCCGCCCAAAACTGCGCCGATTGCCGCACCCATTCATCAACCTGTTCCCGGCTGACCGGCTGTTCTTCCGCCCAGCCGCGCAAACTTATCAGGACAAGCGCGACCGCTATGCCCAACATGGTGAATTTTTTCATAATATCTTATCTCACGCCAAGCCGCCAAGAATAACAAAAAACACCTTCGCGCCTTGGCGCGAGCAAATTTCGCAGACCTGCCAGGTCTCTTACGACGCGCAATATTCCGCCTGCCAGCGCTGCGGCGCAATCTGCTCGTCCGTGCCAACGATAATCAGCACGTCGCCTTCGCGCAGCATCGCCCTTGCGCCCGGATTGAACTGATACCCTTCGTCCGCCGATTTAATCGCCAACACCAGCGCGCCCGTGCGCTTGCGAATGTCCACCTCGCCCAACGACCGGTTTTTCAGCGCGGGAAACTCGTCAATATGTATTTCTTCGACGCGCAGCGTTTGGCCGGTGACGCGGTACATTTCATCAAAAAACGCCACGACTTTCGGGCGCAGCACAATCGAGGCCATCCGAATGCCGCCGATGGCGTCCGGCGAAACGATCCGGTCTGCCCCAGCTTTTTTCAGGAGGTCTTCATTTTTATCTTCGCTGACGCGGGCGATAATAAACAATTTCGGGTTCAGCGAACGAGCGCACAGCGTGACGAACACGTTATCTTTGTCTTCGGGCAGCGCGGTAATCAGGCCATACGCCTGCTTAATCCCCGCCCGTATCAGCGTGTCATCCCGCGTGGCGTCGCCTTTTAGACAGAGCATGTCTTCCTGCCGCGTCATTTCTTCTATCGCTTTTTCGTCATGTTCAATCACGACAAACGGCGTGTTCACGCGGTTGAATTCTTCGGCAATGCGCAGCCCGATCCGGCCTAATCCGCAAACAATGACATGATCTTTCAACTTGGAAATTTCTTTATCCATGCGTCGCCCTCGAAAAATATTTTGAATTTCGCCTTCGATGATGAACGCGGCCACTGTCGAAAAAACATACCCGCCGATGCCGATGGAGACGACGATCAACGCCATCGTAAACAGACGCCCGTATTCGCTCAGCGCGTGAACTTCGCCATAACCAATCGTGGTCATGGTAATCAGCGTCATGTACAGGGCGTCCCAAAACGGCCAGCCTTCGATGAAGATGTAGCCAAACGTCCCAAAAGCGATAACGAGCATGGTCACGGTCATCGTGAGCGCCCATCGAAATTTATGGTTGGAAAACGGCTCGCTCATGCTGGAAAAGCCATCTGCTCCGCGAAAATCGCCTGAAAATCAGGATCGTTGGTCAAGGCGACATGCTCGGTTCTGCGGGCAATCTGCGCCGCTTCCCGTTTTGCCGCGCCGGACAGCAAGGCCATTTGCGCCCCCAAGCCCGCCGCGTTGCCGACCGAGCGAATGCGCTCAAGCGGCAGCGCCGGAATCAGGCCGATGCGCGCCGCGCTTTCGCGGTCAAGATAGTTGCCGAACGCTCCGGCCAGCAGGATTTCCGCAAGATCGCCCGCCTGAACGCCGAAACGCTTCAGCAGCACGGCGATTCCGGCGGCAATTGCGCCTTTGGCAAGCTGCAATTCGCGGATGTCCTGCTGCGTGAGAAGGATCGGCTCGCCGCTCTCGGTCTGCTCGCCGTCTAACAGGACGAACACCCGCTGCTTCTGCGCGACAATCACCCGCCGCCGCAGATTCGGCGGAAGCGGATGCCCGCTCCGTTCAGCCTCGTCCGGCGTGAGAAGGCGGCCGCTGCGATTGAGCAGCCCGACATCCAACATCTGCGCGACGGCGTCCACGAGACCCGAGCCGCAGATGCCGCGCGCCGGAATGCCGCCCAGCACATGGCATTGCGCGTCTTCGTCAATCGCCACATGGTCAATCGCGCCGGACGCGCCGCGCATGCCGCGCGTAATCTGCGCCCCTTCAAAGGCCGTGCCTGCGGCGGCGGAACAGGCGATCAGCCGGTCTTTACAGCCCAACACGATTTCGCCGTTCGTGCCAATGTCAACGGCCAGCGTCAGTTTATCGCGGGCGTGAAGGTCGGTCGCCAAGATGACGCCCACCGTGTCCGCGCCGACAAATCCAGCAATCAACGGCAGCGTCACGACGCGCGCCTGCGGAAAAATGTTCAGGCCGATTTCCTGCGCCGTCGTTACGCAGAGTTCCCTGCTCGCCGGAAGATAGGGCGCAACGCCCAAATGCGCGGGCGAAACATCCCAAAAAAGATGCTGCATGCAGCTATTGCCGACAAGCGCCATTTCGTAAATCTGCTGCGCATCAACGTCGGCTTGTTGGCACAAGTCTTCGATCAAATCGTTGAGCGTGGCGCGGACGCGCTCATGCAAACGCCGCAAACTCGCCTCGCCCTGCCGCGCAAAGGCAATGCGCGACATCACGTCGCCGCCGTACATGGTTTGCCCGTTCAAGGCCGACGCAACCGCAATTTCGCGGCCGGCGCGCAAATCGAGCAGATAGGCCGCCACCGTTGTCGTGCCGATGTCAACGGCGACGCCGTAAAGCTGTTCGCGCGTGTCGCCCGGCTCAACGGCAATGATGGCATCTTGCCAGCGCGTGACCGTCAACGCGGGCGGCATGTCAGCGCGCGCGGCGGCAAGCTGCCGCAAGGCCGGAAGATCAATCGCAGAGATGTTCGCGGCGGCATCGCCTGTGCCAACAAGCGCCGCGCACAGTTCCTCGAAATCGGAAAGCTGGGAGGAAACGGCAGGCCAAACGACAACATCTTTCCTTGCGTCTGGGGCAAAATGGTAATCAACGCGCTCAACATCGGAGAGAATGCGGTGCAGTTGCTCAGTCATTGGCGGCAGGATCTGCGCGACGCCGTCCGTCAGCGCCGTTGTTTGGCAGGCAAAGCGAATCCCTTGCGCGATGTGCTGCTCGCTGATGACGCGGAATTCCTCGTCGGTTGGAGAACTAAATTCCCCACGAATCAGGCGAATGCGGCAGCTTTGGCAGCGCCCTTTGCCGCCGCATGTCCCAACAAGTTCCACACCCGCCTGATGCGCCGCCGCCAAAATCGTCTGCTCAGGCTGAATCTCAACCGTTTTGCCTTCCGACTGAAACGTAATCGTCATGCGCCTTTCACCATGCGGGCAATCGCGCCGAGATAGTCGGGGTTCGTGCCGCAGCAGCCGCCGATGACGCGCGCGTCCAGAGCGAGCAGCGGCGTCATGCGCGACACCATTTCCTCCGGCGTCAGAGAATAGACGTTCTTTCCGTCGCGCAATTCGGGCAGCCCGGCGTTCGGCTGCGCGATTAAATAGCCGTTCGTGACGGCACGCATGGCTTGCAGGACGTTGACGCTCAATTCCGGCCCCGCGCCGCAGTTCGTGCCGACAACATCCGCTCCGGCCTTTTGCAGGGCTTCAACAGCCTGTTCCGGCGACGCGCCCATCATGGTGCGGCAGCCTTTGCGCTTCTGCTCGAACGTCATCGTCGCCACGACCGGCAGCGACGTGTTCTCTTTGACCGCTTTGACGGCGATGACGGCTTCTTCGAGGCTGATCATCGTTTCGACGAATACGACATCCGCTCCGCCGGATTGCAAGGCAATCGCCTGATCCGCGAACGCGCGATAGGCATCATGTTCTTCTAACGCGCCAAAGGGTTTCAGCAATTGCCCAATCGGCCCCATCGAACCGGCGACAAATCGGTCTTCTCCGGCGGCGTTTCGGGCAATCTGCGCCGCGCTCCGATTCCATTCCGCCATCTTGTCGGCATAGCCGTAATCGCCCAATTTGATGGCCGTTCCGCCGAACGTGTTCGTTTCGACGAGATCGCAGCCCGCGTCAAAATACGCCTGATGAATCGCCTGCACAGCCTCAGGATGCGAAGCGTTCCATTCTTCAGGGCACCACCCTTGCGGCAGCCCTTTCGCAAATAACATCGTTCCCATTGCGCCGTCGGACACCAAACGCCGCTTCGCCAATTCCGCCAAAAAATCTCGCGCCATGTTCTGTTGAAAAAACACAACTTGGATTGATAAAGCCAAGGAAAATCAGTTTCATCAATCCAATCTGCGTTCCGTTTATTGCAGTTTCACTTCGCCAATATCGGTATATTCCGAGCCGGTGGATTTCAATTCGCTGCGAATCAGGTAAAGCGCGTCAACGGAAACCGTGCCGACCCAGATGTTGACAATCGCCTCAATCGCCCGAAAGAGCGTGCTTTTGTTTTTTTGCGAGCGAACGCGGCCGAGCGTCAAATGCGGCTGAAAGCGTCCGCCTTCGTCCTGAAAATCCTGCGTTTTCAAGCGGGACGACAGATCGGCTTCCAGCGCTTTCAAACTTCCGGCGTCGTCATCCGTGACGCCGATCCAAATCACGCGGGGAAAACTCATGTTCGGAAACGCCCCGGCGTAGCCGATTTGAAGCTGAAACGGCTTCACCGTTTTTGCGCTCGCTTGCATGGCCTCCAGAATGGCCGGAATTTGCGCTTCCTCAATGTCCCCCAAAAATTTCAGCGTCAAATGAATGCTGTCCGGCTTGACCCATGAAACCTGCGCGTCGGCCTTTCTCAGCTTATCCTGAATCCCGCCGAGTTTTTCCTGAACCGCCGCAGGAATCTTGATTGCGATAAACGTGCGAATCGTATCCATACATGTCCCTCATTTTTCGTTCAACAATTCTTCGCGCAGCATGTTCAAGGCCGTCTGCGCGGTTTTCGTTTTGATGTCCAGACGATCTCCGGTAAACAAACATTTGCGCCAATGCGTCCCCGTCGTGTCCGACGCGACGGCTAAATACACCAATCCGACCGGTTTGACGGGCGATCCGCCGCCGGGTCCGGCAATGCCGGTCACGGCCACGCCGTAGGACGTTTGCGCGAGCCACCGGACGCCTTCGGCCATTGCGACGGCGGTTTCCGAACTGACCGCGCCGTGCTGCTCGATAATGTTCGGCGACACGTCCAGCAACGACATTTTCGCGGCGTTGCTATACGCCACAACGCCGCGTTCGACATACGCGGAACTGCCGGGGATATTCGTCAATTTGTGGGCAATCAGTCCGCCGGTGCAGGATTCCGCAAGCGCGAGCGTTTTCTTCTTGTCAAGCAGCAATTTCCCCACGACCTCTTCGAGCGTCTGCGCTCCCACGCCGTACACGGCGGGGTCTAATTTTTTGCGAATCTGCTCTTCCAGCGATTTCAGGCGGCTTTCCACCTCGCTCTGCATTTCGCCTTTCACCGTGAGAATAATCGAAATATCCTCGCCGTCTTCGACGTAATTCAACCATTGCGAGCCGCCTTCGCGGTCAACCCCTTTGAGCAGGTCTTTAATTTTCGCCAGCGAGAGGCCGCAGGTTTTCAAAATCATGCCGTTCACCGCGCCGACGCGCACGGTTTTCGGGTCAAGACGAGGCAGAATGCGGATTTTCAGCATCGGCTCGATTTCTTCGGGGGCGGCGGGCAGCACGATGACGTTTTTTTCTTCGTGCGAGAAGACGAAGCCGGGAACGCGGCCTTTCGGATTGTCAATCAATTCCGCCTCCGTCGGCACGAGCGCCTGTTTTTCAGCGGTCGGCGGCATGGCTTCGCCCCGCGCGTCGTATTCGGCCTGAATTGCGTCTAAAAGCTTGTAATTCAGCAGCAGCCGCTTTTTCAAGAGGCGCGTCACGAGGCGTTTGGTCATGTCATATTCGCCGGAAACCACCCGCGCCACAAGGAAAATCAGGTTCGATCTCTCGATAGCCTGCCGCACGATGTCCTCTAACCGGCTTTCCTGCCCGCTCGCAAACGAGACGTGATCCGCTTCAATTCCGGCTTCCAATAGCTGTCTGGCAATCATCGCCACCGCGTTATTGCGGGCGTCTTGAATAATGAATTCACTTCCGACAGAGATAATTTCAACAGGCACGAGCGTCTTTTGCCCGCAGAAAACAGCGCGAAACCCTGCGCGATCCGCGTGTTTTCAGGGCGTTTCGTCATCCACAAGATTTGATGCATCTCTCAACCGTTCGCCGCATGTTCTGCGGGGTCTGCGAACATGCTTCCCAAATATTCGAGCGTACTGTCAACAAATATATGACAAAATCTCTCAAAAACAGAAAAAAAACATTCAGACGCAAAATTTTCTTGACGAAATTCGCGCTGCTTGTTTTTTCTGCATGCTGTAAATGGGCCGTTAGCTCAGCTGGGAGAGCAGCTGACTCTTAA
>CAZCGG010000089.1:3930-16508 GCA_964498135.1 uncultured Candidatus Moduliflexus sp. | reverse complement strand
CCCGTGCCAAATGGACAGTTAGCCCTCACCTCCATCCATGCGGCGCTTCCCGATCTCATCCTGTTGGATATTATGATGCCGACCATGTCCGGCTACGAGGTCTGCCGCTATTTAAAGGCGGAAGAGCGGACGCGAGACATCCCCATCATTTTCATCAGCGTGTTGAATGAAATTTTCGATAAAGTCAAGGCGTTTGAAGCGGGCGGCGTGGATTACATCACCAAGCCGTTTCAGCCCGAAGAAGTGCTGATGCGCGTGGCGACGCACCTGAATCTGCGGCGGCTGCGACATGCGCTGGAAGCCCGCAATGATGAACTTCAGCAGGAAATTCACCGCCGCCAGACCGTCGAAATCGCGCTGCATCGCATGAATGACGAGCTTGAGCGGCGCGTCATGGAGCGCACCCGCGAATTGCAAGAAACGGTGGATACCTTGCGAAAGACGCAGGAACAGCTTGTGCAATCGGAGAAAATGGCGTTATTGGTCTCCTTGGTGGCCGGCATCGCGCATGAAATCAACACGCCGGTCGGCGTGGGCTTGACGGCGGCGTCGCATCTTGAGGAAGTCACCCGCGAATTTGACCGGCGCTATCAATCCGGCCTGCTCAAACGCTCGGAACTGGAAGCCTACGTCAAAACAACGGCGGAAGCGTCGCAGATCCTCTTTAAAAATCTCCAGTTAGCGGCGGAGCGCACGCAAAGTTTCAAAGAAGTCGCGGTAGATCAGGCGAGCGGCGAAAAACGCAGGTTTTTTCTGAAGCCATACCTTGAAGACACGCTGCTCAACTTGCGCCCGAAATTGAAAATGACCGATCATCACGTCGAGATTCTTTGCCCGGATGATCTCAATCTCGATAGCTATCCCGGCGCGTTTTCGCAGATTATCACCAATTTAGTGATGAACTCGCTCATTCATGGATTTGAAAAAAAAACGCGCGGAGAGATTCGCATTCAGGTCGAACCGCAGGCGTCCGACATCGTGCTGACGTACCGCGATAACGGCAAAGGCATGACGCAGGAGCAATCCGCCCGCGTGTTCGAGGCATTTTTCACGACGAAACGCGAGCAGGGCGGCAGCGGCTTGGGCATGAATATCGTCTATAATCTCGTCACGCGCAAACTGCGCGGCAGCATCGAATGCAAAAGCATCCCGGACGCGACGACAACATTCACGATCCGTATCCCTCATGACGCAGCGAAGGAAGAAACATGAACGGTTCGCAGGCAGATACGCCGAGAAACCATATTCTTGTGGTTGATGATTCCCGCGACAATTTGCGGCTGCTTTCGGGCATTTTGATTCAGGAAGGCTACACGGTGCGCCCGGTGTTAGATGGGCAATTAGCCCTGTCATCCGCCAAAACCAACCCGCCGGATTTGATCTTGTTGGATATTATGATGCCCGGCATGACCGGCTTTGACGTGTGCGAACTGCTCAAAACAGAGCCGACGCTTCGGGATGTCCCGGTGATTTTCATCAGCGCGCTGAACAGCGTGTTGGATAAAGTGAAAGCCTTCTCCGTCGGCGGCGTGGATTACATTACGAAACCGTTTCATCCGCAGGAAGTCCTTGCGCGCATCAAAACGCATTTAACGCTGCGCCATTTGCAGCAATCGCTTCAGGACAATAACCAGACGCTTCAACGCGAAATCGCGGAACGGCGGCGCATCGAAGCGGCGATGCGCCAGCGCAACTGGGAGCTTGATCTGCTCAATCAATTGACGAATCTGCTGCAAGGCTGCCAAGACGAACGCGCGACGTACCGCGTCATCGGCAATATTTGCCAGCAATTATTTCCGAAAATTTCCGGCTGCCTGTATCTGCTGAACGACCGGCAGACAGAGATTCAGATCGCCGAATATTGGGGCGCGTCGCCCTCTTCGGCAACGGTCTTGACGCATCCCGATTGGGAGATGCTGACCGGCCAGATTATCACGCTGGAACAGCCGAAAGACAAGCCGATTCAGATTTATTTCAGCGAGGCGCGCGGCAACGCCGCGCCGCCCTATGCGCTGCGCAGCACGGACGGCGAAATTTTCGGCGCGCTGTTCTTTGATTTCGAAGCCTGCGATTATGAAACCTTAGAGGCGGATTCGATTCAAGAAGCCGAATCCAGGCAGTTGATTGCGACGCGCGTGGCCGAGCAGTACGCGCTTTTTCTCTCGAATCTGCGGATGCGAGCCGTGCTTGAGCGTCAAGTGACCCGCGACCCGCTGACCGATTTGTATAACCGGCGCTACATGGAAGAAGCCCTGCTGAGCGAGATGCACCGCGTCGTCAGAAAGCGCACGTCGTTGGGCATTATCATGGTAGATGTGGATCATTTTAAGCTGTTTAACGATACGCACGGGCATGAAGCCGGAGATGTCGTCTTGCAGCAGCTCGGCGCGTTATTTCAAAAAAATATTCGGGGCGGCGACATGGCCTGCCGGTATGGCGGGGAAGAATTTCTGCTGATTCTGCCGGATGCGTCGTTGGAAGCGACGGAGCAACGGGCAAAGGAATTGCTTGGCCGCGTCCGCGAAATGAGCATCGTCTATAATGATCACGCGTTTCACATCACGGCATCGCTCGGCGTGGCCGCCGCGCCGGAGCATGGGCAGGACGTGCATAGCGTCGTGAATGCGGCGGATATTGCGCTGTATCACGCGAAAAACGCCGGACGGGATCAGGTCGCCGTCTTCTCGCAGCAAGATCGCCCGCTCCCGCCGCACTAAACAGTTGTCAGACACCTTCAAGGTGTCTGACAACTTCTCGCGTTACTCGTTTTTCATCTCAAACGTAATCCACTCGCTCGGAAATTGCGGATAATCTTTCGGCACGACGCGGAACCGCCAAGGATTATACAACGGCAGCGCCTGCCAGATGTCTTCCGGGAACGGGCCGAACCACTGCTCCGCGCCGACCACCTCAATCTCGCCGGTCATGTGATAGCCGCCTTCGCCGACGTCATATTCAATCAGATACCGCGCCGCGTTGTCGCCGATCCATTTGACGAGAATCCGCTTTTCATGCGTCTTCGGCGTGACCACCGCGCCGACTTTTGGGAACGTGACAATCGGGCGCACCTCGACATCCACGTCAAGATAATGCGTTTCGCCGGTTTTCTCCTGTTGGTAGGCAAACTGCTTCGGCTCATCCATCCAGCGCTGCATTTCGCCCCGGAAGAGTTCCGCAATCGCCGCATTCTCCGCCAGCGCGTTCTTCGTTTCGCCCGGGTCCGCCTTTAAATCGTAGAGTTCCTCTGTCGTCTGCTTCGTCTCGTCGTGATAAATCGAGATGAATTTCCAGTCGTTCGTACGCACGGCGCGGCGGCGGTCATTTTCCATGCGTTTCGGGCAGCTATAGCCGCACGGCGTCGTTTCCGCGAAGGCCGTTTCCTCGAATTCGCCCGTTCCGTTAATGAGCGGCAGCAGCGATTTTCCCTGCATCGGCTTGTCAAACGGAATATGCAGCATGTCAAGCACGGTCGGCATCACGTCAATCGTGCGCACTTGCGTGTCAATGCGTTTATATGATAATATATTAGGCAGCGAATAAATTTGCGGCACGTTGAGCAGATCGTCGTACACGCCCGCATCCCATGAGGTTGACGCATGGCCGACAAAGCCATGTTCCAGCAGTTCATCGCCGTGATCCGCCGTCACGACGATCAGCGTATTTTCGCGCAGCCCCAATTCGTCGAGCTTCATCAGCACTTTCCCGATTTTGGCGTCCTCCTGCCGGAGCGTCTGCGCGTACAGGGCGCGGACGGCCTTGGCGTGGCGGGCTTGGTCAAATTCGACTTCGCCCTTGCGGACAATCAGATTCTTTCGGATGATGTCAATTTGCGGATCGTTCAGCACGGACGGATCAATATCTTCCAAAAACAGCCGATTATAGGGCGGCGTCGCGTTATACGGCAGATGCGCTGTATGAAAATGCACCCACGCGAAAAACGGCTGATCTTTGTGTTCCTCCAGCCACGACAGCAGGTAAGATTCTTCGGAGCGGCCTTCTGACAGGGCGACTTCGGGCGACACATCTCTCTTTTTGAAGACGCTGTTGATAGACGGCTCAGTCATGACGTAGCTCGTGTCGCCGATGGCGTAGCCGCGCTGCTCTAAGGCTTCAAAGAGCGTCGGGACGCGCGGATCCATCAATTCGGCGCGCGCCTCGATGCCATGCACGTTCGGATTCACGCCGGTCAGCAGCGACGCGAGGCTGGGAATCGTCCATGAACAGGGCGCAATCGCGTTCGTAAACACGACGCCGTTCGCCGCGAGCGTATCCGCGAACGGCGTCGTCAGCTTGTCGTAGCCGTAGCCGCTCCAATAATCGGGCTGCGAGCTATCCACCGTGAGCAGCAGCAGATTCGTGTCATTCCGCGTCGTCGAGCGCGCCGCCAAATAAAAATGCGCCGCAGCGATGGCGAGCAGCGCGGCGAGAAACGCCGGGCGCAGCAGCATGCGCTCGAACCGGCGATGCACGTCCCAGCTGCCCTGCGACGCGCGAAATTGCGCGAACGTCTTCACGGAAACCGGCAGGAAGGTTGCCAGCAGGCAGAGCGCGACGGCGATCAATCCGGCGGTCGTCCACATCGCGCGCGCCGAAAACGCCAGAATCGCCAATTCATGGCCCGGACTGTCGTAGAAAATCGAGGCGTTTACGTCGGGCGCGACGGCAAAATCGTTTTGATCGTATTCAAACAACTGGACTTTGCCTCTGCGCAGGAGCGAGCGGTAATACGTTTTCACAATTTCCTGCTCGCAATAGCTCTCGAAGAATTTTTTCTCATCATTGTATTTATTGCGCAGATAATGGTGGCGGTTGGCCTCGTATTCGTACTTTTCGAGCATGCCGCCCGGAATGTCCTCAGCAGGCTTCGATTCGTAACGCTGAATCATCTGCTTGTCGAGCGCGAGCAACTGATATTCCGTAAATGACGAGACGAATTGCGCGCCGCTGTCGGGCATGAAAATTTTATGGCCGAAGCCATGCACAAGCTGCAAAAACAAGGCCGTATAAAGGGCGGCGACAGCCAGCGCGTAGCACAACGGGCGCAGCGACGACCATTGAAATTCGCCGCGAAACGCGCGGGGACGAATGACGAGAACGACCGACAGAATGGCTAACGCGCCGGAAGTGATGTTCATCCAGATGTCGCGGTATTCGCCGACGCGGCTCGGCAGCCACCATTGGATCCCCTCGTCCGTCATGCCGATCAGATAGACGATGACGAGCGCGAGCCAATACGCGCTGCGATTGTTGATGCGATAGCCCAGCGTTTTGCAGAGCAGCAGCCCAAGAACGCCATATTCGAGAAAATGGATTTTTTCTCCGGCGTAAATTGGGAAGATTTCGAGCGATTCGAAAAATGCGGTGTTTAGGCCGAGCCAGCGCAAACCGGCATACATATTCGCCCGCAGCGGCTCGCTCAGAAAAAAGGCGTACATCGCCGCAATCGCGCCAAATGCGAGCAGCCGCGACGTTTGCTGCGTTTTCACGCGCAGCAGGAAAATAAGCAGTGCCACGCCGCTTAGCAGCAGAGTCACGACGGTGATGCGCGAAAAAATATCCGCGCCGAACCGCGTCATCATGAAATTCGAGAAATCGCGCGCGTAAGAGAGCGTGAGAAAAATGATTGACGAATAGATGACCACGATGACCCACGAAAAGACCTCTGGACGGCGGACATGCCATGCGGCGAAGCGCGCCGGCTCGACCAAAAGCCGGTGGAGCATGTGGCCTGCAAATGCGGGCAGCGAGAACGCGGGGCGGGCATGGCGATCAAACATCTCCAGCCGGGCAGCGCGGAGGTCGCGAACGGTTGAAACGCCGATAAATACGGCGAGTACGCCCCATATTAGCAGCAAGATTGACAGCGCGGCGCGGGCGAATTGGTAAAGCGAAAAGCGGACGAGACTCGTCTCTTCGGGCAGCAGCGCGGCGGCGTCAAGCGGCTGGCGCGAAAGCGGAGCGCGCGCCCACCGGACGTTCAGCGCGGCGAATCCGCCGTGCTGCTCAAAGCGAATGCGGAACGGATGCGCGCCCTTGAGCAGGTGAATTTCCCCTTGCCGTTCCTGCAAGCCGTGCGCTCCGCCATTTTCCACCACCATCGTTTCGCCGACATGCAGCAGCGAGCCGTCGTCGGATTCGGTTGAAAAGCGGTACACGCCGGTTTTGGGGATGACGATGTAGCCTTTCCATTCGACGCTGTAAATATTCTGCGGCAGTTTTGCCCGAATGGCTTTCAGGGTATCGGTTGAAAATTCGGCGTCGCGGCCGGTGGCGTGGGGCGGCGAACTCCACGTCGTGTTATCGTAATAATACCCGGTCAGGCCGTGAAATGCGGGGCGGCAAATCAGCAGCGCGAGCGCGGCGGCCGCGCTGAATACCAACAAATAGGCAAGAACGGCGTTGAGCAGCCGTGAATTTTTCATCGTCATGACATCCTCCAGAATAGTTGAGTTGGGAGATTTGAGTTGATTCGTGGAACAAGCATTTCCGCCTGTTGGCGGGGCAGACATTCTTGTCTGCCCCGCTCTCGTTGCAGCGCGGCACGATAACCGGAAGCGGGCGGAGTTGTCAAGGGATTCTCTCTCGCAAGAACGAAATCGCCGCCCCGCGACGCGCGCCCTCTTTTCCGCACGAATTGCTTGACAATCGCCGCCGCCTGTGAGCAAGATGATGAAAATTTTCTGATTTCTGCGCGCGTCTCTTATTGACAAACATCATAGCGCTCAGCAGATTGACGGGCAGGAAATCCGCAGGATATAGCAAGCCGAAAGCGGCTGCCATGCGAGCCATTCCGTTTTTCGAAGCGCGAATGGCCGCGCGGCGCGCATCTCATGCAGATGGGCGCTATTTCTGGAAACCCTCACACCAAACAGAGGTTGACATGTCGAAAAAAACGATTATATTTGTGGATGATGAAAAAATAATTTTACAGAGCCTCAAAGCCCAAATCAAAAAACATTTTGGGAATCAATATACCTACGAATTCGCCGAAAGCGGCGAAGAAGCGTGGGAAATCATTCAGGAACTTCATAAAGAAGGGGCGCAAATCCTCCTGATTGTCTCCGATTGGCTGATGCCGAACATGCGCGGTGATGAATTGCTTATTCAGATCCACCAGAAATTTCCCGAAATTATCAAAGTGATGTTGACCGGACAGGCGGATCACACGGCCATCGAACGGACGCGCAAAGAGGCGAATCTGCATAGCTGCCTGCAAAAGCCTTGGAGCGAGCATGAACTTATTCAAACGCTTCAGGCCGGGTTACAATAATTGAATCGCGACGCCGAGAACTTCAGTTTGTCCGAGCAACTGCGTTTTTCGGCTTTCAATATACACGTATGAATAAGCCTGCGATTTTGTGCATTGACGATGAAAAGATGATTTTAGTCAGCCTCAAGGAGGAACTGAAGCGCAGTTTCGGTGATGCGTATGCCATCGAGACCGTGGAAAGCGGCGAAGAGGCGTTAGAAATCATCGAAGAATTTCAGAAGGACGGCGTTGAATTGCCGATTGTCATCGCGGATCAGCTGATGCCGGGCATGAAGGGGGATGAACTCTTGATTCAAGTGCATCAACGCCTGCCGAAAACGCTGAAAATCCTCTTGACCGGCCAAGCCGGGGCCGAAGCCGTCGGAAATGCCGTCAACCGCGCGAAATTATACCGCTACATCTCAAAGCCTTGGCAGGAGACCGATTTGGCGTTGACCGTTTCGGAGGCGCTGCGGAGTTATTTTCAGGAGAAAAGAGTCGAAGAGCAGAACGCGGAGCTTCAAAAGCTTAATCAGCGATTAGAGCGCTGGAACGCCACCTTAGAGCAGCAGGTGCGGGAGCGCACGGCGGAATTGGAAGCGCAGAAAATTGAATTGGCGGAACTGAACGCGAGCAAAGATAAATTTTTTTCCATTATTTCGCACGATCTCCGCAGTCCGTTTAACGCGCTGTTTGGCTTTTCGCAAATGCTGTCGGAACATCTCGATCAGTACAGCCGCGACGAAATCCGCGACCGCGTGGGGAAAATTCGCACATCCGCCGAACGGCTTTTCGCCTTGCTGGAAAATCTGCTCACATGGTCGCGGATTCAGCGCGGCGCGATTGAATATCATCCCGAACCGGTTGATTTGTGGGAATTGGCGGAAGATAACGTCGCCCTGTTCACGCCAAACGCGGAGCATAAACAGATTCTTCTCTCGCATATCGTCCCGGAAGGCACGATGGTGTATGCGGATTATAGCATGATCAACACGGTCATTCGCAATTTGACTTCGAATGCGCTGAAATTCACGACAGCCGGGCAGCGCGTGGAAATTTCCGCCCGCCGCCATGAAAACCTCTGGATTGAAGTGGCTGTCGCTGATACGGGCGTCGGCATTCCGCCGGAGGTGCTGCCCAAGCTGCTTCGGATTGACGCGCATCATACGACAGTTGGCACGGGAAATGAGCAAGGGACGGGGCTGGGGTTGATTCTTTGCAGGGAATTGGTTGAAAAACACGGCGGCTCGATTTGGATTGAGAGCGAAGTCGGAAAAGGCTCGACATTCAAATTCACGCTTCGACAGCACATAGGAGAGCGAGCATGAACAAGAGGGGCGCATGGGTGATGGCGTGGCTGCTTCTTCTCAGCAGCCGTCCGGCGGCGGCGTTTCAACTGGACGAGATTGAAATTCACGGCTTCATCTCGCAAGGCTATTTGAAAAGCGATTTGAATGACTATTACGCCAAAACCAAAGACGGCTCATTTCAATTCAATGAGTTTGGCGCGAATATCGCTGTTGACATCACCGAACGCTTGCGCGCGGCGATGCAATTGCTGTCCCGCGATTTGGGAACCTCGGGAAATAATGAGGTTAACGTGGATTGGGCGTATGGGCAATATCGCTGGAAAGATTGGCTGAAATTCAAGATGGGACGCATACAGGTTCCCTGGGGATTTTATAATGAAACCCGCGATATAGACATGCTTCGTCCGTGGATTTTTCTGCCGCCCAGCCTGTATAATGAGCGCGTCCGCGACGTATATGACGCCTTTTTAGGCGCGGGAATCGAGGGAAACATCTATGTCGAGCCGCTTGGCAGTTTTTCTTATTCGGTCGGATATGGCGAGAAGGATGTAGATATCTCAAGCGATATCTTTAATATCGAGGATAAATCATTGATTTCGGATTTTGAGTGCCGCGTGACGGAGATTTTGGGTACCAAGCTTGAATGGGATGAACCGGTCAGCGGCTTGCGCCTCGGCGCGAATTTCGGAATGTATCATTTTAATGTTCATTTGGAGCAATCGCTCATCATGATTGTTCCTGCTGAAACGGAAGGAGACGAACCGACGGTGTTGGCGCAAATCGGAAAATTCAGCCAATATCAATCGTCTCGCTATGTCATTTTTTCTGGCGAATATACCCGCGGCGACACCATTTTCACCGGCGAATATTCCGTCACATGGAATAAACACGGCGACGATGAACAGGGTTACTACCTCAGCATTGCTCACCGGTTTACGAGTTGGTTTCAAGCGGGAACGTATTATTCCGCCTATTATCCTGATAAGGACGATAAAGACGGCGATGCTTTCGCGGCGGAGAATGAAAACCGCTTTGAGGCATGGCAGAAAGAACTGGTGTTCACCACGCGCTTTGATTTAAACGACAATTGGCAGGTGAAATTCGAAGTGCATGGCGTGGATGGAACGGCCGCGATCAATACGATCGGCGTAGATTCTTCTGAAATCAATCAACATTCTGTGCTGTTTGCCGTCAAAACAACGGTCAGTTTTTAGTTCTGGGAGGGAAAATCTCATGCGCACATTGTTTCGTTGGCTGTCGGCGGCATGCCTGCTGTTCCTGCTCTTTCCCGCCGCGCCCTCCGCTGCCGATTCTGAGAAATTCGCGCTGGTCGGCAATAAAGATGTTCCCGATACGCTCGACAAAGAGGATGTGAAACAGATTTTTTTGGGCAAGCGAACGTTTTGGGATCAAGATCGCCAAATCACCTTTGTCATTTTTTCCAAAGAGGGCATCTTTAACGCGTTCTTGAAAGTGTATATCGGCAAAACCATGGATCAATACAAAAATTATTGGAAAAAACAAGTATTTACGGGGAAAGGCCGCATGCCCAAGGCGTTTGAGCAATCGAGCGATTTGTCGGCCTATATCGCGGGAACCTCTGGAGCTATCGGCTTTCTTCCTGAAGACGACGTGAATCCTGAGATCGTCAAGCTCATCACGATCAAATGGTGACAAGAACGGCAACCATGAAACGAACTTTGCATATTTCCACGAAAATTTGGCTCAGCATCAGCATTCTGCTGGCAGGGTATCTTGTGCTTGTCATGATGGATTTTAATCTGGGAATGCAGATGAAATCGCGCTTAAGAACCGTTTCGAAAAGCCTTATTCCAGCCGCAAGACAGAGTGAAATCGGCGTATCCGCGTTTGCCGAACAGTTGAAGGCGCATGAAGAAATGGCAAGCACCGGCGAAACCGAAGCGATTCACACCTCTGAAGAACGGGCGATCCATGTGCAAAATGCGTTTGATCTTATCGTGCGCATGGAAGACGTAACCGCCGAACAAAAGCGCAGAATTCGCGACGCGCTGGATGCGCATCAACGCTTCTCCGATCAGGCGAAACTGACCTATCCCAAATTATACCTGAATATGTCGTTCGACCAGGAATGGACGCCGATAAAGGAAGATGAGCAGGAAACACTGCGCAAGCAAGCGCAGTATCTTGATACGCAAGCCAAAATGTTAGTGACAGAATTTCAGAACATTGCGACATATTTCAATGAAGACCTCGAACGCGAACTCTCCGTCATTCAAAAATCCACGTATATTCAAGCGAAAAGAAACATGATTGTCTTTGGCTTCGTGGCAGTATGCAGCTTGAGTCTGATCGCCTTGATTGTCAATCGTTCCATCACCACGCCATTGTTGCGCATTGTTGAGATTGCGAAAAATATTACGGCAGGCGGGAAAGAAATCGAATGGCTGACCGAGCGCAATGATGAAATCGGCATCTTAAATTCATCGCTGCGCGCCATGACGGAGAATCTTCAAGACGAAATTCAAGAGCGCAAGCGCGCCGAAGAATCGGTGCGAGAAGCCGAAAAAAAATATCGCGGCATTTTCGAAAACAGCTTTGACGGCATTTTCCAAGCAGACATGCAGGGGCATGTGCTTGACGCCAATCCGGCGTTGGCGCAGATTCTCGGCTATGCGTCGCCGCAGGAGCTTTTGGCGGACTTGACGAACATCACCGACCGGCTTGAATGCAGCGACACGGAACGGGCGCGTTTCGAAGACGCCTTGGAGCGCGAGGGAAAAATCCTCCAGTTCGAAAGCCGCCTGCGCCAAAAAAGTGGCGCGCTCATCTGGATTTCTATGTCCGCCCGCAGCATTTTTGACACGCACGGGCAGTTGTTGTATTACGAAGGCTCGTTCCGGGATATTACGCAGCGCAAAGAGGCGGAAGCCCTGCAATTGGCGTATCAGGCGGAGATTGAAAAGCAGGTTGAGCAGCGAACGCTGGAACTCTCGAACGCGCTTGACCATTTGAAGGCGACGCAGCAGGAATTGATTCAGTCCGAAAAAATGGCCGCGCTGGGGCATTTAGTCGCCGGAGTCGCCCATGAAATCAACACGCCGCTCGGCGCGATTCGCGCATCCATCAGCAATATTTCGAATGCGCTGGCGGAAACGATTCAGGCGCTGCCGCACTTGTTCCAAAAGCTGACGGAGGAACAGCAAACCCTCTTTTTTCATCTGCTGCATCGCGCCTTGAGCGAGAAAAAACCCCACCTGACGTCCCGCGAAGAACGCGCTATCAAGCGGAAACTGCGCGAGCAATTGGACGAGCAGCAGGCCGTTGACGCCGAAACGCTCGCCGACACGCTGGTGGACATGGGCATTTATGACGACATCACCGGGTTCATGACGCTCTTCGCCGCGTCAAATGAAGCGTCAACGTCCATCATTCAGACGGCGTACAATCTTTCGATTCAGCAGCATCACAGCGACAACATCATCACGGCGGTCGAACGCGCCTCGAAAGTCGTGTTCGCCCTGAAAAGCTACGCCCATTATGACCATTCCGGCGAAATGGCCGCCAGCAGCATCACCGACGGCATTGACGTGGTGCTGACGCTGTATCATAACAAGCTCAAGCATGGCGTGGATGTCATCAAGCATTACGAACCTGTGCCGCCGGTCAAATGCTATTTCGACGAATTGAATCAGGTCTGGACGAACCTGATTCATAACGGCATTCAGGCGATGGATGGGCATGGCACGCTCGAAATCAGCGTGTCGCCCGTCCCGTGTCCATCTCAAGAAGGGGCAGAAAGCGGGGCGTGCGTGGTTGTCAGGATCACCGATTCCGGCTGCGGCATCCCGCCCGAAATTCAAGGCCGAATTTTCGAACCGTTTTTCACGACGAAACCGGCGGGCGAAGGCAGCGGACTCGGCCTCGATATTTGCCGCAAGATTGTTGACAAGCATCACGGGCGCATCGAAGTGGAAAGTCAGCCCGGCAAAACAACGTTCAGCGTGTTTCTGCCGCTAACATAGCGTGATGGCGTTATT
>CAZCGG010000089.1:0-3830 GCA_964498135.1 uncultured Candidatus Moduliflexus sp. | reverse complement strand
TATTTGACCCTATATTTTAAACTTGTCAACAAGCTCTTGCAGTTCTGTGGCTAACGACGCCAATTCCTGCGCCGAATATTGCGCGCCGATAGCTCCCTCCGACGATTGATGCGCGTTCGCCGCCACCTTGCCGATAATGGCCGTGATTTCGCGGCTGCCTTCGGCGGCTTCATTCATCCGCTCCGACATTTCCAGCATGGTCACGGTCTGCTCTTCCACGCCCGACGCCGTTTCCGACGAAATTTTATAAATCTGCGTGTTGATTTTCAGCACGTCCAAAATTGCGCTGGTCGCGTCTTGGCTTCCGCGCTGAATGCGCTCCAAAATTTTGATGATGTGATCCGCAGACGCGGCGGTCTCGCGCGAAAGCTGTTTGATTTCGTGCGCCACGACCGCAAAGCCTTTGCCGAAATCTCCGGCTCTGGCGGCTTCAATCGTGGCATTTAACGCGAGCAGGTTGGTTTGCTGCGACACGTTGGTAATGACGTGAATGATCTCTCCGATTTCCTGCGATTGCGTGGCGAGTTCCTCAATAATCGCGTTCGCGGATTTGGCCTGCTCAACGGCGATGTTCGCGATGCTGGCGACATCGGCGGTGTTGCGGGAAATCGCTTTGATGCTCGACGACATTTCTTCGGTGGCGACGGCGACGGCGTTGACGTTTTCGCTGATCTGCTCGCTCCGCGACGAGACGGCCTGCGTCTGCTCGGAAATCTGCTGCACCGTGCCAACCATCTGCTCGCTGATGCGCGAAAGATCCGTCGAAGCGTGCTGCAAGTGCGTTGCGCCGCGCATGATTTCGCCCATAGATTCGCGCAGCCGCCCCATATTTTGAAACGCCGCGCCTAAAATATCATGATCGCTTTTGGGCGTAATGGTTTGTCGCAGATTTCTTTCCCCAAACGCCGTCGCAATCGCGCTAATCTCTTTCAAATACAGCGACATGCTGACAAAAGCGTTGCCTAAATTATCATTGTTCGAACGCGGGCGAAAGTCGCGCTGAAGATTGCCCTGCGCGATTTCGGCGGCAATCGCGGCCATTTCCTGATGATACAGAATCAATTTTTGGAACGATTGCGTCAACGCGCCGAGTTCATCATGCGCCGTTCCGCAATGGAGCAGCCGCGTTTCGTCGCGGATATCCCCTTCCGCAAGGCGATCCGCAAGGCGGGCTAATTGCGGCAGCGGCCGGAGAATTTTCATGCCATACCACCCGCTGATCACGAAAAGAATTTGGACGGTGACGGAAAAGAGCAGCGTATAACGTTGCGCGGAGTGAATCTCATCAATCATTTTTTGGCGGATGTGCTGCGATGTGTCGGCAATGCGCTTGTCTATATCGCGCAGCAGCGCGCCGATCTGTTTCTGGCGTTCGTGCAGCGCGGTGAGCGTCTTCCGAAAGCCGCGCATCGCTTGATAAAGCTGGCGCAGGCCGTCTCGATATTCCGCGACATCGGCGATTATCTGCGTTCCCAAATCGGCCAATTCCTTGCCGGACGTGGTGACGGCGCTCAGGCTGGCGCTGAGGAATTCCGTGAGTGCGATCAACTCCGGCTCAAGCTGTTCATCCGTGGTTTCCGAACTCAAATACGCATGAACAGACTGATTCTGCGCGAGGATGATTTGAAGCATGGCGTTGCGATAATCTGGGATCGAGACACTGACTTGCTCGACGCTGAACAGTCGGTCTTCTTTGCCTTCGTCCGTCAAGCGCATGATCATCTCCGTCACGAGTTCTTCCAGGCGAGTAACGCGCGCCTCTAAACGGTCATACACGTTGCGGAGATGCTCCAGGCGTTCGAGAATACCCGCGCAATCGTCAAGTTGCTCCTGCAACGCCTGCCGATATTGCGTCAGCCCGTCGCGCAAATGCGCGTGATCTTTTTGCCGCCGCGCAATATTGAGGCTTTGGTCAAGCGCGATGAGCATGGCGAGCTTGTGCATGGCGAGTTGCTCCGGTTCTTCGATGAAATTCGTCATCAGCAATTGCGCTTCCGAGAAGACGCCGTTGAGATCGCGCATGAGTTGGGCGTTTTGAATAACAAGGCTCACATCGCCGTCAATCACCTGAATGACATCCTTGCCGATATTCTTGGCAAATAGGAGGTTCACGACAATAATTCCGACAATCGCCAAAAAAATCATCATGTTCAGCGACATCAGTTTTCTGCCGATGCTCATCGAATGAAGCGGAGAATAGCGTGGCATGGCGTCCTCATCTGGCAGGCGCGCTCGCTGCGGCGCAGCGAGCGCGTCTGCGCTTATTTCGCGGTTTTGACAAGCTCCGCGCCGCGAATGACTTTGGGATTTGCTTTAATTCCTAAGCGCTGCATGACTTCGATATTGATAATGCGCCGCCCGTATTGATTTTTCGTGAGCGCCAATTCAGAAACCGGTGTGCCGTTGATCGCCTTCAACAGCATCTCCGCCGCCGTGCTGCCTTGCTCCTGCCCGGTTCTGACGACCGCGCACAGAACGCCGTAGGTGACGTTATCGCCAAACGTGCTGATTGTCGGCTTGCCAAACGCGGCAGACACCTGCGCGATGACGAACGGATCGGAGAGCGGCGCGCCGTTCTCGCCATGAATCCCCTCGAACGACTCCAGAAACAGCGCGTCAACCTGCCCGCTCAATGACGCGGCGGCGGCTAACGCTTCCGGCATGGTTGTCGGCAGTTTGGAGGCGATAAACGTCGCGGGCAGGTCGGGCTGCGCCTCGAATTGGCGGATGTCCGCCTGGCCGGTCTCGCTCTCTTTCGCCAAATAGCTGACCGTTTTGATGGAAGGCACAAGCTGCCGCAAAAAAATCAGCGATTCTTTAATATTGATGCGCTCCAAAATTCCAGAGACGTTCGCCGCCGGATAGCCGTATATTTCCGGCGCGGAATTGACACCGCAGAACATGACGGGCGTGGCGACTTTTTCCTTTAAATACGGCACAACGAACATGGCCTGCGCGTTATCGTCAGAAGCGATGACGCCGTCCGGCTGCAATTCGAGATACAGGTCATACGCCTCTTTTGCCTTCTGCGCGCCGCCCGCCGGATTGGATTTGGTATTCATGTAAAAATAGGTCACGCCGCATTGCTTCCCCAATACCTGCTCAACGCCTTCTTTGATTTCGGTATCCCAAGGAAACGTTTCTTCATAGCTCATCACGACCAACACCTTGCACGGCTTCGCGTCTTGCGCCTCGCCGCGCCCCACTGCGCCTACAAGCAGACTAAACCCAACCAATGACCACCGCGCGATTTGACGAAACATATTCAACCTCCATTTGTGGTATAGCATTTATTTGTATTGACAGAAAAGGTGATAGGCAAAGCTGTCAGACACCTTGAAGGTGTCTGACAGCTTTCCTTCAGGGATCAACGTGCCATAATTTTTTAGATGCGTCCGCCGCGCGAAACGTTTGAAACCTTTTTGCGCGGAGAACAAATTGGCGTTCTCGCTATTTTTTGCCCCACCCCTGCCCCTCCGTTTCTTGAAAAACAGAGGTGTTCCGTTGCCATTCTTCCTGCGTTAATTTTCCAGCGCCGTGCGGATTTTCATTTTATCCACTTCATTCAACTTCGCGCCGGTGGCGATTTTCGCCCATGTCGTGAAATTGTAAAAGCGCAAAATGTTGGCGGCGTTGGCGATTTCGTTATACAAATCCATGCTTCCGGCGGGCAGGAAAAAATCCTGCACGTTATCCGTGCCGATGCGCACCGGAATATCGGCCAGCAGCAGGTCAAGCACGCGGGTGATGCTGTTGTGCATCGGCACCATGATGCGGCGATCCTGCTTATTCGAGAGCGTCGCGCTGGGGCAGAAAATCACGCCGATATT
>CAZCGG010000088.1:6533-16590 GCA_964498135.1 uncultured Candidatus Moduliflexus sp. | reverse complement strand
CAAGATCCGGATGTCGGCACGAACGCGATTTATTTTCAGAAGCGCAACCCGAAAATGAGCGTGATTTGCACCGAAGACACTTGGCGGCTCACGCATTTTTTCGGCTTAAAAGTCACGAATTTTCAGCCGGTGGACAAATTCAAAAAGTCGCGGGCGCGGCTCGCAACCGGGCATGTGATTCGCTTCGTGCCGACGCCGTTCTGCCATTTTCGCGGCGCGTGCATGATCTATGACGAAACCAGCCGCATCCTGTTTTCCGGCGATCTGTTCGGCGGATTATCCTTTGAGCAACGGCTGTTTGCGACGGCCGACGATTGGGATGGAATTCGCATTTTTCACCAGATTTACATGCCGTCGCAAGGCGTGATTCGGATGGCGGTGGATAAAATCCGGCGGCTGCGCCCCGCGCCCGTGATGATTGCGCCGCAGCACGGCGGCATCATTCGCGGCGATCTCATGAAGGAATTTTTGGACAAGATGTATGATTTGCCGGTCGGGTTAGACCTGTTGCAGCCGACGATTATTGACAAGGAAATCTATCTGCAAGCGATTAACGAAATTTTGGAAGGCATTGCCGAAAAAGCCGGGGCGGAATTGGTCGAAAGCACGCTGCGCCGCTTTGACGCGATTGACGGCTCGTTCCCAATGCTCTTCAAAATTCAGCAGGGCAAAATCGTTGATATTAAAGAAGATAACGTCTTGGCATCGTTCAAGACGCTGATTGAGCAGATTATGAAAGACCAGCCGATTCAGATTCGAGAATTGATTAAGGACGTGGTGATGCGCTCGAATTGGAATCTGCCGATTTTCAGCGAAGAGACCGACGAAGAAGGCACGGCCGCCGAATTTCTGTTCGAGGATGACGACGAATAATGAACGCGGCGCAGCCGCCGGACTGAAGATAAAAACGCTGTCAGACACCTGCGAGGTGTCTGACAGCGATGCCGCGCGCTTGGTGAACAATTACAGCAGATTGCTTGCCAACTCCGCCAACTCCGAGCGTTCGCCGCGCTCCAGCGTGACATGCGCATAAGGCTTTTGCCCTTGCATGCGCTCAATCAGATAGCTCAAGCCGTTGGAATGGCTGTCCAAATATGGATGGTCAATCTGGAAAATATCGCCGGTAAAAACCATTTTCGTTCCTTCTCCGGCGCGCGTGATAATCGTTTTTACCTCATGCGGCGTCAGGTTTTGCGCCTCATCCACGATAAAATAGACCTTCACCAAACTCCGCCCGCGAATGTACGCCAACGGCGAAATCACTAATTTTTCCTCTTCGAGCAGTTCCTTAATGCGGCGATGATGCGTCTCCGATTCGGAAAATTGATTTTGAATCACGCCCAAGTTGTCGTAGAGCGGCTGCATGTACGGATCGAGCTTGGTATGCACGTCGCCCGGCAGATAGCCAATATCTTTGTTGCTCAACGGCACAATCGGGCGCGCCATGAAAATCTGGCGGTAATTCTTGCGCCGCTCCAGCCCGGCGGCGAGCGCCAACAGCGTCTTGCCTGTGCCAGCCTTGCCGGAAATGCTGACAAGTTGAATATTGTCATCGGCCAGCGCGTTCAAGGCGAACGTCTGCTCCGAGTTGCGCGGCGTGATGCCATACGCCGTGAATTTATCAATCCGCTTCAGCTTTCCGACCGTCGGATCAAAGGTGACTAACACCGATTTTTTCGGGTTGCGCAGGATCAGATATTCGTGCGGCTTGAGCGCGACCGGCAGATTCAGCAGCGCCGGTTCCAATTCGTAGGGCTCTTGAAAAATCCGATCAATCGCCTCATCCGGGGCGTTCTCATACACGCGGCGCCCCGTGTATAAGGCCGAGATGTCCTTGACATGATCCGTCGTGTAATCTTCCGCCACCAAGCCGACCGATTTCGCCTTCATGCGGAAATTGCCGTCTTTCGTCACCAAAATCACCTGCCGATCCGGCTGCTCTTTCGAAAGCAGGTAGGCGATGTTCAAAATGTGGTGATCGGGCTTCTGCGGGCTGAAATTCAGCGCAAGATCTTCATGAAATTTCCGCTCGAGTTTGATCAAAATTTTGCCGAGTCCCGCGCCGAGCGGAATGCCGTCTTGCAGCGATTTCTCCTCAGCCAGCGCGTCTAAATGCCGGATGAATTCGCGGGCGTGATAGTTAATCGTGTCGTTTCCTTTTTTGAATTGATCAAGCTCTTCCAGCACCGTAATCGGCAGCACAATATCGTGTTCCTGAAAATTCTGGATGCACGAACTATCATGCAGAATCACGTTCGTATCCAGCACAAACAGCTTGCGTTTTTTTCTCGGCATACGTCACCCATTTTTGAAAAGCGCGGCTGCGCGGAAATGAACGTTCCGGCGCAATCGCGCTTTTCTTCCGTTGTTGGCCTGCTTGAAGGAGTTTAACCACAGATTAACACAATTCACGCAATTTCCACGCGGTCTCTTCCGTGCGATTTCGCCTGATAGAGCGCCATGTCGGCCGCATGGATAATCTCGCTCGCTTGAAAGCCATGCTCCGGCAGCGCGGCAATGCCTATCGAAATCGTGAAATGCAGCATGTCCTGACGATAACGAATTTGCAACTCTTTCGCCATGACGCGGATTTCCTCCGCCCTCTGCCGAATATCGGGCAGCGTGGCTTCGGGAAGAATCAGCAGAAATTCCTCGCCGCCGTACCGGCACGCGATGTCTTCAGCGCGGATATGGCGCAGCAGCAGGCTGCCGAGTTCTTTCAGCGCCACGTCCCCGGCTTCATGGGAATAGGTGTCGTTCAGGCGTTTAAAGTGGTCAACATCCAGCATCATGATGCCTAACGACGTGTTATGACGCTGCGCCCGCCGGGTTTCCCGCGACAGGGAAATTTCCATGTGCCGCCGATTATACAGGCCGGTCAACGGATCGAGAATGGATTCCTGCCGCAGGCGATCCCGCAGATTGAGATTCACGAACGACACCACGTATTGCTCGACCACGCTGTTCAGCGCGAGGCGGATTTCATCCATTTTCTTCGCGTATTCTTCCTCAGAATGCGCCCGGCGGCATAACGTGAGATCAATGGACAGAATTGCCAAAATTTCGCCGGAATCCTTGACGGGAATGCAGAGGGATTGCTGGTCGAACGAATAGCCAATGTAGGTTGAAAGTTCCTCGGTTTCCGGGTGATCAATGATTTTCGTGTTCGCATGATCAAAAATCCAGAAATCGTCCGCGCCGAACGTTCGAATCGAATCGGGTGGGCTGCCCCAAAACGCGGCTTCCTGAAACGACGTTTTTTCCTTATTCATCACGGAAAGCGAGCCGGATGAGGCCGGAAATAACTCTTGACAAATCTTCACGATGACGGGATATGTTTCTTCGGGCGTTTTGCAGCGCTGCAAGGCATTATTCAGCTTATTCAGCAGGAACAACTCCCGCGTGCGCTCTTGTAGCGCCTGCTCCACGCGCGTGCGTTTCGTCACATCTTGCACGACGCAGACCGCAAAACTGCTGGTCGCGTGATCCTGATGCTCGCGCAGCGCGGCAATCGGCCGAATTTGCAGATTCAAGACGCGGCGCAAAAGCGGGTCTTCGCCCTCGTATTCGGTGGGTTGAAGCGAGGCCACACCCGCGCGAGCGCGTTGCAAAAACAGGCGCAAATAGCAGGAATCATCCGCGCAACGCACGTGCAGCAAATCGTGTAGCGATATGCCTTTAATATGAGCGACATCGCCGAGATGCCACGTTTCAACGGAGCGATTCGCCCTGATAATCCGCATGTCCGCGTCAAGCAGGCAGACGACATGCGAGAGCGAATCGGCGGTCACTTCCCATTCTTGCTTCGCAAGCTCGATTTGCGCCAGCGTCTCCGTCAACGTCTGTTCCGTGCGGATGCGCTCGGCAATTTCAGAGGCCAAGCGGGTGTTTTGCGCTTCTAATAAGACGTTCTGCTCTTCCAGACGGACGTTTTGCGCTTTGAATTGCTCTTGCAGCCGTTGCAGTTTCAGGTGCGTCGTCACGCGCACGACGACTTCTTGCGGGTCAAGCGGCTTGATGAGATAATCCACGCCTCCGGCCTCAAATCCGCGCACTTTGTCTAACGAATCGGAGAGCGCGGTCATGAAAATGACAGGAATCGCTTTCGTCTCCTCGCGCTCTTTGAGGCGGCGACAGATGCCGAATCCGTCCATGCCGGGCATGAGAATATCCAACAGAATAAGATCGGGCAGGCTGGAATTCAGTTCTTGGAACAAGCGTTCGCCGTTTGGCATGTCCACAACGTCGAACCCTGCCTGTTCTAAATACGAATGCAGTGCCCGCAGATTCGTCAGGCTATCGTCAACAATGAAAATATAGCCGTTTTTCATAATTCCAGAGGCAATGTATGACGCAATTACACGCAACCCAAACATGGGCGGCCGACTATGTTTCGCCGATTGGACGCTTGCGCCTACGCGGAACAGACGGCGGGCTGCTCTCCGTCGCGTATGTCGAAGACATCGGCGTATCCGCCGCGCCGCTTCCGCCGCTCGCGCAACACGCGCTTGATGAACTTGACGAGTATTTTCGCGGAACGCGCCAGTGTTTCACGGTCAGCATGCTTCCACGCGGCACGCCGTTTCAACGCCGCGTCTGGGACGCTTTGCGGCGCGTGCCGTTCGGCATGACGACCACGTATCAGGTGCTTGCCGACGCCATCGCCAGCCCGTCCTCCTGCCGCGCCGTCGGCAGCGCGAACATGCGCAATCCGCTCGCCATCATGATTCCCTGCCATCGCGTGCTTGGCAAAGACGGGAAACTTGTCGGCTATGCCGGAGGGTTGTGGCGGAAAACATGGCTGCTTCAGCACGAATGCGCCCGCCTGTTATAGCGTCTTGACCGGCAGCGCCACGTAAAACGTGCTGCCTTGTCCGGCTTCGCTTTCAAACCAGATGCGGCCGCGCATTTTTTCCACGAAATCCTTCGTGATTGCCAAGCCCAAGCCCGCGCCGGAAAATTCTTTTTTGAGCGTATCTTCGCCCAAGCCGAACGGCTGAAAAATATTCGATTGCATCGCTTTGGCAATGCCGACGCCCGTATCTTGGACGGCAAAGAGCAGCGCATCCGGCTGCGCGTCGAGCCGGGAAATGCGCAGCGTGACCGATCCCTGTTTCGTAAATTTCAGCGCGTTGCTGAACAGATTCATCAGAATTTGCTGGATGCGGCGGCTGTCGCCAAGCAGCGCATCCGGCACGTCGTCCGCGATTTCATGCGCCGCCGTGAGATTCTTCCATTGCGCCTGCACTTCCATGATTTTCATGAAATCCGCCACAAGGCTTCGCAAGGAATACGGATATTCCTGAAGCGCCGCGCCGCCTTCGATGCTTTCCGTGAGTTCAAGAATATTTTTCAGCACCGTCGTCAGCCCTTCGCCTGCCTTTTTAATCGTCTCGATATACCGCCGCTGCCGCTCATTGAGCCGCGTGTGCAGCAGCATTTCCGAAAAGCCTAAGATGTGATTCAACGGCGTGCGAAGTTCATGGCCGATATTGGCTAAAAATTGATACCGTGCTTTATGCGCGATCTGCGCGTCTTGCAACGCCTGCTGCAACGTCGCGCGCTGCTCTTCAATCAGCCGCAGATCGCGGTAGCTTCGGAGCGCGGACATGACGGCGGTATAAAGCCCTTGACTGGTCAGCAGCGACTTGACTTTATAATCGTTAATATCGTAATCGCGGATCACGCTGCTTTCCGGAGCTTGTCCCGGTTGGCCGGTGTACAGGATGATTCGGACGAACAGATTTTTGAGGACGCTGCGCACGTGGCGCACAACCTCCAATCCGGCGGAATCATTTTCCATCACCACATCGAGAATGATCAGCGCAATATCAGGATGCTCTTGACAGAGTTGGATGGCTTGCGCGCCGGAATACGCATGAAGATATGACAGCGCGCGTTGTTCGAAGGCATAATTTTCCAACACGCTGAGCGTGACAGTGTGAATCGCTTCTTCATCGTCAACAATCATGACCTTCCAAGGCGCGTTTTCATTCGATGGAGCGATGTCTGGAGATTCGTCCGCAAACTCGACCAAGCTGTCCAGAGCGTCATCTTCGGTCAAATACGTTTCTGCCATGAGCTTCTCCCGTATGCATGAACATTCAAACAGACGTGTGAAGTCTTCAAGACTTCACACGTCTTCATCCCTGTTCAATGTATTGAATAATGCTGTAACACAGGAAACAGGAATTTGTCAACTCAAATTTCGCGGTGACTCTGTTTTGAAGAGTCGGCATGACACCTGATACATTGTCAATAACCAGTCAGGTGTCATGCGCTCGGCGCGGGCGGAAACGCGGATCAAGCGCATCGCGCAGGCCGTCGCCGAAAAGATTGCACCCCATCACTGTCAGCGCAATCGCCAAACCGGGAACAATCGCCGCATACGGCTGCTGCGCCATGAAATTTTTCGCTTCTTGCAGCATCGCGCCCCAACTCGGCAGCGGCGGCTGCGTTCCCAAGCCCAAAAAACTGAGTCCGGCTTCAATCAAAATCGCGTTGGCAAACGAAATCGTCGTTTGCACGATCAGCGTTCCCATGATATTCGGGAGAATATGCTTATGAAGAATGCGCCAATCCGACGCGCCGAGCGCGACGGCGGCCTGCACAAATTCCTCATGCCGGACGGCCAGCGTTTGCCCGCGAATCAGGCGCGTGAACGATGGCAGCATGATGACGCCGATGCTGAGAGTGGCTTGCAAATGCCCCGGCCCGGACACGGTGATGATGGCGAGCGCAAGGAGCAGCGACGGAAAGGCGAGCACGCCATCCATCACGCGCATGATGAGCAGGTCTGCCCAGCCGCGCCGATAGCCCGCCAGCAAGCCGAGACAGAGGCCGGGAATGGCGGCGAACGTGACGGAAAGCAGCCCGACGGCGCAGATAATGCGGCTGCCGTAGAGCGTTCGGGAAAAGATGTCGCGCCCGAAAAAATCCGTCCCGCACAGATGCGCCCGCGACGGAAGTTGCATGCGTTCGCCGTAATTCATGGCATCATAATGAAACGGGGCGATCTGCGGCGCAAACATCACGCAGCAGGCGAGCAGCGCGAGAATGATCGCGCCGGCGCACAAGGCATGATTCCGGCGCATGCGAGCGAACCATGAGGCTGGGAGGCGCATGACGTTGATGCGGCAAAAGAAATTCCCCTCTTGGGCAGGGCTGCTCTGTTCTGCCTCCCAAGAGGGGAATGCTGAGCTACGCGATGAACAGCCGACCGACGGGGCTGTACGAGACGTTGCCGCGAAAATCGGCGGCTTCGATGTAATAGCGGATATTCCCTGTTCCGGCGGGAAGCATGGCCTTGTACAGCGTCGCAATGACGAGCGCGTCCGTGCGCGACGGATAGCTGCCGCAATCTTTCATTTCGACTTGTTCGTAGGTTTGCAGGCCGACTTGACGGTAATAGAGCGTCACTTTCTTTACTCCGGCGATGTCATACACAAACGTGCTGAACGTGGCGTCCGCTTCGGCCTTCACAAGCGTTCCCTGCCCCCAGTCTTTGCCGCCCGGATTCGCGGGGCGCGCCCAAGGGGCGAAAATCGTCGGCCCGGTGCCGTCTTTTTTGGATTTGACGAGATAATTCAGCGCGTCTTCCGCCATTTTGACGCCTTTGTTCGCCGCATTCGTCACTTGCGCATCCCATGCGGTCTGCCCCGTCCAATACCAATAGCAGCTTGTTTCCGCCGTGTACAGCAGGCGTTTCAGCGTGTTCATCAATTGCCCGCCTTCCCCGGCGTCTTCGAGGGAATGCACGACATTTTGAAAGGCCGTCAGCACCGCCCAGCTATTTAAATCAGGGGAATAATCTTTTTCCGCCCACGAAAACCATTTGGTAAACTGCGGATCGCCGTTATCCGCGCCCGCCCACGACCCCGGCTCAAGATGCGCGACATTCTTCGGATCGACAGGGAACTGGCGGAGATAATCGCGGATCGTGATCAATTGGAAACGGCGGTCAGTTTTGCACATCTCCATCAAGCGGTCAGTGTTGCAGGTATAATAGCTTTCCGCGCCGCCGCCATGATTATCGCCGTCGGAATGCAGGATGAAAAACGGCGGGTGATCCGGATCATACGTCTTTTTGGCGACAATGTGATCATAAATCTGCCCCATCACTTTTTCATATTGCAGCGCGCCATAGCCGCCGCGCGCGTCCTCGTTCCCCAAATACCGCTCCGCTGGAACGCCGATGATGTGGTGTTCTTGCTCCAAATGATCGGTGTACGATAACATGCACGGCTTCAGCAATTGCGGCGAAATTTTGCTGGGCGCCCAAATTCCATGCAGTTGCAGCCAATCATCCACCGGCGGGTTGACTTGATCCGCCGGATTCGGCGGCAGCATGCCTTCGGTATGCCCGGCATACGGATATTGCTCCGTCGTGCGGAAATGATGAATCGAATCATAAATCACCACGTTCACGCCCGCTTCTCGCAGCGCGGGAATCATGCACGGATGAAACGCGGTTTCCGGCGGGAAAATCACGTCGCTGGCGTCTGTTTGGAACGTGTCATGAATCAAGGCGCGATGCCATTGAATCTGCCCGATGATATCTCTGGCCGGAATAAGCGGCATGAGCGGGTGAAAGAATCCAAACGCCGTGAAATCCAAGCGCGGGTTGCCAAACGCGGTTTTGGTTTGAGCGGCATTCCGCAGTTCCCTGCTCCAATCGCGGAACAGGCCATGCGCCCGGCCGGTTTCCGCGCAGCGATTCAATTGCTCAATCAGCGAGCCTGACCAGCTTGTCGAAAGCCCGGCATGCGCCAAGCCGCTTTCGATATATCGCCGCACGGCCGCCGGAATGAATTGCGTGTATGCGCCCGCCCGTTGGCTGAAAATCGCGTCTTTCTCGCCGTCCCAATAATCGGGATCCGTGGCGTTGTAATAGGGCTGGTGCATGTGTTTATGAATGCCAAAATATATCACCGGCTCGCGGGATTTCACCAGCGTCACCGCCGGCACGGGGAAGGATTCGACGGGCGGGGCTTGCTTGGCGGGCGGCGTCACGAATTGCTGTTCGCGCACGTCAATCTGCCGATGCTGAATAATCCAATCTCGCGGAGCGGCTTTGGCAATATCGGCGAGGCAGCATCCTTCGACTTGCAAATAGGTTTTTCCGGCATGATAGGCTTGCGCCGGAACATCAATGCGATACCGTCCCATCCCGATATTCGTGACGAATTTGTCTCGCACCACCCATTCCCATCCGTCGGCATGTCTGACGATTACTTGGACAAATGGCGCGTCGCCATCGGTTTCCAGAATGATAGGAAACCCTTTTCCTGCTTCAGCCGCGTCAGGAAGCACGACATTCGTAATTTTTGTAAAAGCCATACCCGCTACTCCGTAGTTTTCCCCTCTCCTTTGAAAAGAGGACGGGGGTGAGATTGTGCGTAAAATTATAGCGCGAAGAAACTCAATTCCTTGTAGAAACAGAGTTTCTCAGAGGTCACTGCCTTTTTAAAGTTCGTTATAATATGACGAAATTAAGAGGAGTTCTGTCAAGAGAAATCATGAAGATTGATAGAAGAATTGCATGAAGAAAACAGCAATGGCAGGAACGCAAACACCTCATGTTTATACAGCAGATTGAGGCCGATGAGAATCAGCACGACGCCCCCGGCGATTTCCGCGTAATGCGCTACGCGCGTTCCAGAGCCGACGCGCGCGCCGACGTAAAGGCCGACCAGCGTGAAGAGCAGCGCGACGATGCCGATAATCAGCGCGGGAAAAAAGACGCGCACGCCAATCATGGACATGCTGAATCCAATCGCCAGCGCATCAATGCTGGTGGCGACCGAGAGCATCACCAAGCGCATCCCTTTGGTCGGGTCTTTCCGCTCTTCTCGATGATGCTCCGGCTCAAACGCTTCGCGGATCATGTGACCGCCGACGAAGGCCAAAAGGCCGAACGCGACCCAGTGATCATAATGTTGAATAAACGAATAGACTGTTTCGCCGCCGAACCAGCCGATAATCGGCATGATAGCCTGAAACAAGCCGAAATGCCATGAAAGCCGGAACGCTTGGCGCGGGCTGACGGTTTTCAGCG
>CAZCGG010000088.1:0-6433 GCA_964498135.1 uncultured Candidatus Moduliflexus sp. | reverse complement strand
ATCGTCGCGGCGGGCGTCGTCAAGCCATACGGCGTCACATCCGGCGTCGCGGCAAGCGGCTCTTGCGCGAACTCAAGCGCGGACACATCGTACAGCAAGTTATTGATTTTGAACACCTGCAATTCCTGACCGTCGGCCTTCCAGAGATCGCCGTCTTGCTTGAGAACAAGCGTGTTATCAGGATACGCCACTTCAATCGTCTTGACCTGTTCCGTGTCGAATTTCACGATTTTCTTGTCGCGCAGGTCAAACGCCGTTTTGCGGAATTGCGCCGCCGTGTCGTTCGGAATGATGACGATGCCGTCCTGATTCCCGACTTTGGCGTACACGCCCGCGTTATCGGGCGCGGCGCTGCCGATCAGCAGCGCGTGCGCCGCGTCCGCCTCTTTCGCCCGAAGCGTCAGCGTGAGTTGCGCAGGATTCAAGCCATAGGCCGCGAGATCCGTCCCCGCGTCATCCACGAAATCCGCCGCTTTCGCATTCTTCGCGTCATTCAGCAACGCATTGAGCGCAATCGCGTCCGCCAGAAATTCGGCGGGTTTGACGAGCTTCCACGCAGTATCGGCGCGCTGCGCGGCGATGGTTTCCGTCGCGGTCGCAATCTCAACCGATTGAATCGCGTCATTTTCAAACGTCAACAAAATTTTGTCACGCAAATCATTGAGCGTTTTTGGAAATTCGTCGTCCACCGTGCCGGGCAGCATGAAAATATTCCCGGTCGCCTCATGTTGAGCGTACACTCCGCCGCGTTCCTCGTTGCGATTGCCAAGCCGCAGCATCTTTTCCTGCCCGTCGCCAACGGTCAGCGTCAAGATTTTCTGCGGCGCGTCTAAGCCGTAATCCGCCAATTTATCGGGCGTTTCGGCGACAAATTCCATCACCGCCGCGCTTTTCAATTGGGAGAGAATCGCGTTCACTTTCGCGGTGTCGGCGTTCGCCGTTTTCGGCGACATGATCTGCCAAAGCGCGTTTTCTTGCGAAAGCTCAATCGTTTCCGGCGTCGGTTTTTCCGGCGAAGTCACCGTGAATTGCGCCGTTTTCACCTGCGCCGGATCGAAATCCAGCGCGGTTTTGTCGCGCAGGTCGTACACCGTTTTGTCAATCTCGGTTTTGAGGGCGGTGCTGATCGTGAAGACGGCGGGCGCATGTCCGGCAGTCGCGTAATGCGCGGTGGATGTCGGCGTCATTTGGCCGATAGACAGGGTGGCGGCGGCGTTGCTCTGCGTCGTCGCCGCGATGACAATTTCCGGCGCGTTCAGCCCGAATTCTTCGGGTTTTTCCGCGTTTTCCGCGACCGTTTTTTCGCGTTCCGCGCCAACAAACGCGGTCAGCAGCGCGTCAACGGCGTTCGCGTCCGCGAACGCGGCGACGGGCTGCTCAAGTTTCCACACATTCTCCCGCTTTTTCAGCACGATTTCTTCCGCCGCCCGTTTCAGGCTGATGGCGGCAATGTCTTCTTTCTTGAGTTGAAAAAGCTGTTTCTGCGCGGTTTCGGCGGCCTCTTTCTTTTCCGCCATCTTGATTTCAAAGACGTAATAATATCCGCCGAGCAGAAGCAGCGCGACAAAAAATATCAGTGTTTTTTTGAAGCTCATAGTGATTTTTTGCCACAGATTGCGCAGATTTCACAGATGAACGTGAAACAGGCATTCCTGCCTGTTCATGGGACAGACAAGAATGTCTGCCCCACCGTGATCAACGAAAAATGTCAATTTTCATCTGTGAAATCTGCGCAATCGGTGGTTTACATTAGACCTCTTGCAAAAGTCCATTCCGTTCGCCCTGAGCCTGTCGAAGGGCGGATGAACACGTCCTACACCCGCCCTTCGACAGGCTCAGGGCGAACTTAAACCAATGAAGAATAACCAACCACAATATACCAGCGTCCTACACCCGCCCTTCGACAGGCTCAGGGCGAACGGGTCAAAACGACCTATGCAAGAGGTCTATTCATGTTATCTCGTTGCGCTGCGGCGCTGCGCGTGCGCTACAATCCCCATGCCGATGACAAACACCGGCAGCGCGACAAATGAGAGCAGGAACACAAGCCGCCCCTGCGTTCTGGTGAGCATGAGCGGCATGATGTTCGGATTTTTGGCGCGAATGGCGATTAAATTCTGTTCCTCAGCCAGCCAACTGACCGTGTTCAAAAACAAATCGCTGTTGCCGGACAGGTTGAGATAGGCATTGCTCGCAAAATCTACATCGCCGAACACGACGAGTTTGGCCGATTTTTTCGGCTCGATGGCGAAATCAATCGTCGCCACCGCCGCAATCGGCACCGGGCCGCGCATGTCGCTGCTTTCGTCGAATTCCACCGCGCCTTGCCGCAATTCGTCCTTGCTGCTTTCCGCCCAGCTATCAGGGCTGCTGAACAGCAACGGCTGCGCGGACACGCCCGGCGGCAGTTGTTTCGCGGCATCTACGGAACGGGTGAGCGGGAAAAACGTCATCATGTTGAACCCGTCCGTAATCGGATGGCGCTGATATTGCATGACGACCGGCATGTCGTAGCCGCCGCCCAACATTCGGCTCATGCGATCAATGACGATATTGTCGCCGAGCGCGAGGCCGAATTCTCCCGCAAACGCGGCGACGCTCGGCGCTTGATCCGGCTCGGCCAGCAAAAAGAGATTGCCGCCGCGCTTCATGAAGACGCGCAGCGCCTCGAATTCCGGCGGAAACAGGTCTTTCTGCGCCCCGCCGATCACGATGAGCGCGGCATCCTGCGGCACGAATTGCCGCTGCGCCAACGCCAATTCTTTCACGGCGTAATTCTGCTTTTCTATCGCCTGTTTGAGCAGGCTGAACCCCTGTTCGCCCGCGTCGTCAAGCGCGCGTTCGCTGTGTCCTTTCAGGAAATAGACGGTTTTCTGCTCTTTGCGCGTCACCTTAATCAGCGCGTTCGTCAGCGCTTCTTCGGTGACCGCCGCGATTTTTTCCTGTTTGTCGGACGTTTCCAGCACGACCGTGCCGTAGGCTTTGATGTCGTAGGTTTTCGCGCGTCCGGGCTGTTTGTCCGGGTCAACAATCTCATGCGAAATGCGCGGCGAGAGGTCGGCGTAGCGTGTCATCAGATTTTCAAACGCCTGCCGTTCGCCGCTCTGCTCCGCGCTGTAAAAGCCGATGGCTTTTACGTCGGCGGCGAGCGCGGCCGCGACTTGCTTCGTCTGTGGAGAGAGCGTGAGCCGCTGATCCGCCGTCACGTCCCATTGCGCATGGCGGCGGCTGGAAATCGCCTCAATCATCACCATGATTGCGAACACGAGAATCGTCATGACGGTGACGTTCGTACCGTATTTTATTGACCGCATCAATGAGGTCTTGCGTTCTTGCTGCATTGGCTTCATGCGTCTGCAACGGTCGGCAGCGCCGGCGTCCGGCTCTGCGTTCCGCTTTGGCCGCGCTTATCCGCGCCATTTGCTCGATTCTAAGGATCTCAGCGTCAAAAAGAGCCAGAAAATCGTGAAATTCAGGTAATAAATAACATCTCTGGAATCAATGACGCCTTTCGTGAAATTGTCAAAATGCTCCAGCAGGGAAATATGGCGGAGAAAGCCTGCCAGCATGGGCGATTCCGCCTCAACGGGATACGCCGAAAATCCAATCAGAAAGAACAAAATCAGCGCGCCGAACGACATGACGGCGGCGACGATTTGGTTTGACGTGAGGGATGAGGCGAACAGGCCGAGCGCGATAAATGCGCCGCCCATGAGCAGCAGCCCCAAATAGCTGGCAAGCAACGGCCCGAATTCCAAATCCCCCAAAAACGAGAGGTAAACCGGATACGCGAGCGTCAGCCCGATCATCACTCCAAACACGAGCAGGCAGGCGAGAAATTTGCCGATCACCGTTTCGATGTCGCGCAGCGGGTACGTCAGGAGCAGCTCGAACGTGCCGGATTTTTTTTCTTCCGCGAGCAGCCGCATGGTCAACAGCGGCATAATCAACAGCATGATAATGCTCATGTTGTTGAAGAGCGGGTTGAAAATTCCTTCCGTGAAATTCAAGCCTTCCGCCATGTATTGGTTTTGCGCGGCGTCTATGCTGTAAAGCGAGTAAAAGGAAAGAATGTTGTGAAAGAAAAAGCCCGATACCAGCACGAAAATCGTCGTGACGACGTAGGCAATCGGGGAATAAAAATAGGCGTTCAGTTCGCGTTTGGCAATCACCCAGATGTTTCTCATGCGGTCTGCTCCTCCTTCGTGACAAGTTGGACGAACACGTCTTCCAGCGTCATTTCAACTGACCGCAACTCCAGCAAGCCCCAGCCGTTGACGGCCACGACGTTCGCCAACTCGCGCCGGATGTCGCGCCCTTTTTCCGAGTCAATCTGATATTCGAACACGCCGGATTGCGTCGGTTCGCCCGTTTCAACGCCGATCACGCCGGTCACGCGCTCTAAGGCGCGGCGCACCTGCTCTTCGGGGCCGTCCACTTCCATCAAAATTTTCGTGGATTTCTGCATTCGGCTCGTCAGGTTTTCGGTCGTGTCCACCGCCACGATTTTGCCCTTGTTGATGATGATCACGCGCTGGCAGATCATGCTGACTTCCGGCAGAATATGGGTGGAAAGAATGATGGTTTTTTCTTTGGCAAGCTCGCGGATCAGTTCGCGGATTTCGATGATTTGCGCCGGATCGAGGCCAGTCGTCGGCTCATCGAGAATCAGCACGTCCGGGCTGCCGAGCAGCGTTTGCGCCAAGCCGACGCGCTGCCGGAAGCCTTTCGACAAATTCGCAATCAACCGCTGCTGCACGGAATAAATGCCGCAGCGCTGCATGGCGTCCTGCACCTGCGCGGTTTTTTTCGCGCCGGACACGCCTTTGATTTCGGCGGCAAAATTCAGGAATTCCCGGACGGTCATGTCTTTATACAACGGCACGTCTTCCGGCAAATAGCCGATATGCTTGCGGATGTCCAACGGCTGGC
This sequence comes from uncultured Candidatus Moduliflexus sp., assembly GCA_964498135.1. Taxonomy (GTDB): domain Bacteria; phylum Moduliflexota; class Moduliflexia; order Moduliflexales; family Moduliflexaceae; genus Moduliflexus. Next base: position 1,501 of record CAZCGG010000088.1, on the reverse strand, counting down.
TGAACACATCGAATCCGGCGATGGAGGCCGTGCCGGTGGTCGCGGGCATGAAGCCGGTCAGAATCCGCATGGTCGTGGTTTTGCCCGCGCCGTTCGGCCCGAGAAACCCGATGACTTCGCCCTGTTTCACGGAAAACGAGACGCCTTGAATCGCGGCGGTCGTCCCGTAAAATTTGCTTACATTGTTCACTGCAATCATAAATCACTCGTCCTCAGTTTGTTGCCAGAATTAGGCTGTTGGGCGCATGTCATGCGCCCAACAGCGCTGCCCTCACCTTGACGTTTTTGAATCATGACGCGGCGCGCTCTTTCGGCATATCGCGTCACGAGGCTGTTTTACAAGAATCATGCCAGACGGCGGAGGCGGGAAAATTTCGGGGAAAAACGAGGATCGCCGCGCCTGATTTCAGGCGTTGCCGCATTTCAGGCAGGCAAATGTGTTGGCGGAACGAGCAATGAATGCCCGCCCGGAAAGAGCGGCGGCATAGAGCCAGACGTTTCAACGTCTGGCTGCCATTTTGAATTGTTTTAGCGCATCGGGATCAAGAGCAAGCCGCCTGCCGACTTTGCTGGCGGTTAATTTGCCGGATTTGATCCACTGGCGCACCGCCATTTCCGTCACGTCAAGATATTCGGCGGCTTCTTGAATCGTGAACGGCGATTGTCGAATCTCATCAAACACCTCGTCATGGCGATACGCCGTTTTTTCAAAGCCGCGCCGCGCCACAACGGTAAATAATTTCTCCCGTTCTTGCACGGGCATATCAATCAATTCTTGATAAACGTGTTCTGCGGTAATCATCATGGTTCCACCTCTCGAAGGTATCGCTTTCATTCTTGATAAAAATTTTCATGCGGTCCCTATCAGATAACAGATTATCGCGTCTTGCTCGCTCCGGTAGGCAATCAAAAACATCTGCTTGTGAAACGTAAACTTGTGGACGCGCATTCCAGCTAAATCGCCTTTTTTGAGTTCGCCGCATTCCGGCTGCGCTAAAATCGCGTCAATTTCATCTTCAATCGCTAACTGCAACGGGCGCGGCTGTTTCTTCACAAATTTCCTGAATGGCGGCTTATATGAAATATCTATTCTTTCCCCCCCTCCCATTGCCGGGCGAATCATGTCACGCCTTCGGTGTTTTTCAAAAACGCGGAGAGCCTAACGAAAGATTCCCGTCCCGTCAGGGACGCCCGCCAATACATTGGCGGAACGAATCGCCGCCAATGTATTGGCGGGGAACCGGGCGGGAACGCGAATTGACGCCGGATGGCCCGCCGCGCAGCAGACGATATTGCCCAGACGAAGGCCCTTGCGGGTTTTCCTGCGGACTGTTCGCGTAATATCTCTCATCATACCGATCCTGACACCATTCCCACAGGTTCGAGATGTTCATACATTCAATTAAAAAAACAGGCGGCGTTCATGTCAATTTTTTTATCCGTGTACTCCACGCTTACAGCGCGGCCGTTTTCACGTCCCAAATAATGAACAGCGTGTTCA
>CAZCGG010000087.1:0-16712 GCA_964498135.1 uncultured Candidatus Moduliflexus sp. | reverse complement strand
CGCTGGCTGACGCCGAAGCGCATGCTGCGGATTACGCGGGCGGGGTGGCAATTCATCGGCCTGACGCTTGTGGTCGGCATGGCGGCGGTTAACACGGCGAATAATCTCCTCTACCTGATTTTCGGCTTGATGCTGAGTTTCATTACCACGTCCGGCATTTTATCCGAATTGATGCTGCGGAAAATCCGACTGAACCGCCGCTTTCCGAAACATCTGTTCGCGGGGCAGGCCGCGCCGGTCGCGCTTGATGTGACGAACGGCAAAACGCGCGTCGCGTCGCTGTCGCTGCTGATTGAAGACCTGTCGCAGGCCGCCGTTCCCGAACATCGCCGCTATCTGTTACGCATCGCGCCGCAGCAGACGCAAACCGTGACGTATCCCGTCACGTTTCCGCAGCGCGGGTTGCATCGCCCCGGCAAGCTGCGGATTTCCACGCGCTACCCGTTCGGTTTTTTCTTGAAATCCGCCATGTTTGCCGAAACAGACGATGTGCTGATCTATCCTGCGCTGACGCCGCTCAGCGCGTCCGATAGGGCGGCCTTCTCGCCACAGGCCGGAGATTCGGGCGTGCGGCGCAAAGGCGGCGGACAGGAATTTCACGGCATCCGCGACTATCTGCCCGGCGACAACCGGCGGCAGATTCATTGGAAAAGCACGGCCAGAACGTCGAAATTCATGATGAAAGAATTCGAGGAAGAGCAGAAAAAACAGATTGTGCTGCTGCTCGATATTTCGCCGCCATCGCAAACCGCCGCGTTTTCGGCGCAGATTGAACAGGCGATTTCCCTTGCCGCGTCGTATGCGGCCTATTTTCTCCGGCAAGATTACGCCGTGCAGCTTGCGACGCCGACGGAGACGACGCCGAGCGGCAAAGGGGATCGGCATCTCTTCCTGCTGCTCCGCATGCTCGCCCTGCTTCAGCCCGCGCGCGGACAAGACACTCCGCAGTTCGATGCGAGCGCTGCGGCGAAAATCCGCCGCGCCGTCATGAGCATCCTCATCGCGCTCAATCCCGCGTATGAGCAGCAGGCCGGGCGGTTTTCGAAAATAATCATCATCAAAAATGCGGAAGGCCGTTTGCCGTGATTTTTTACTTGACACTCCGCCGTTGCCGTGTTGAGATAAAGGACTTTAAAAGTCTTGAAGACTTTTAAAGTCTCGCCTGAGGGAGCATCTATTTTTTCGAGAACTATTTTGAAAGGAAGAATGGCGGCGGCGCCTGATGCGGCGCGCCGTCTGCGTGTGTGATGTTTCAAGAACTGCAAGAAATTTTAGAGGATTTGAACGCCCATGTTGAAGGGCTGGAAGATTTGCTCGTGATTCAGCAGGACGGGACGCTGCTCGGAGAACGGCGCATGGCCGAGAATAGCGCGGAAATTCGCCCGCTCGTCTGCGAATTTTCGGAATTGATGCGCAGCATTTGCCATACGATGGGCGAAAGCGCGGGGACGGAAGCGATTATTCGCGGCAAAGACCGCTTTTTGGCGATCTACAAAGACCCGGCCGCCGAGGTGTTTTTGGCGATTATCGGGGCGTCGGCGATCAATTTTGGGCTGCTCAACTCCGGCGGACGGATTACCATCAAAAAAATTCACGAGATGCTGCGGCAGAAATTACCGCAATGACCGCATTTGCATCACGTTGTTGACGGAGCGCACGCTGCGGACGCTCCGCATCACTTTATCGAGGTGCGCCCGCCCCTGAACGCCGATAATGCAGCGCAGTTCGATCTGCGTGGGCTGCTGCACGCTGTTCGATGTGAACACTTCCGCCTGATTATTCGCGATGTCCGCGAGAATGTCGGCCAGCAGTTTGTCGCGTATTTCGCCCGTGACATACAGTTCGACCGGGTAAGATTTGCCATCGCTCACCCATTCGACGTTAATTTTCCGCTCGTCGTCAAATTCCAGCGCCTTGATATTCGGGCAATTGCGGGCGTGAACCGTCACGCCGCGCCCGCGCGTGATGAAGCCGACAATTTCATCGCCCGGCAGCGGATTGCAGCAATTGCCGAACCGCGTCAGCACTCCCGTTTCTCCGCCGACTTTAATCGTTGAGCTCCCTTTATCCTCAATCGGCTTGAGTTCATCAGGTTTTTGTTCCACCGGCTGCTGCTCTGGGAACAACTTCACAAGTAGCTGATGCACTGAGCATTTATGCGTGGCAATCGCCGCGAACAGGTCTTCTTCGCTGGGCAGACCAAATTCGTCCGCTATCGCGTTCAATTTTCCCTCTTTTTGCAGGGCGGCGACTTTGGTTTCGAATCTTCGAAGCCCTTTTTCCAGCATTTCCGTGCCGATTTGAATTTCTTCCTCGCGCTTCTTCGTGCGGAAAAAATGCTTGATGCGATTTTTCGCTTTGGTGGTGACGACGAAGTTGAGCCAATCTTTGCTGGGATGATGGTTCTTTTGCGTTTGAATCGTGATGATGTCGCCATTTTTCAACGGCGTCCGCAACGGCATGATGCGCTCGTTGATTCTTGCGCCGACGCAGGTATGGCCGACTTCCGTATGCACGCTGTACGCGAAATCTACCGGCGTCGCCCCTTGCGGCAAGCATTTGACATGCCCGTCCCGCGTGAAGACATACACTTCATCTTGGAACAAGTCCACTTTCAGATTTTCGAGAAATTCCGCCGGGCGCTGAATTTCCTGATGCAATTCCAGCAGATGGCGCAGGCTGAAAAAGCGCTGATCGTAGGCGTCGTCTTTCGTTTTCCCTTCTTTATAGCGCCAGTGCGCCGCGATGCCTTCTTCAGCGAGATGGTGCATTTCCCACGTGCGGATTTGAATTTCTATCGGGCGGGCAAACGGGCCGATGACGGCGGTATGCAGCGATTGATACATGTTCGGCTTGGGCGTGGTGATGTAATCGTCAAACGTGCCGGGAATGTGCTGCCACGCCGAATGAATCGTGCCGAGCGTCAAATAACAATCGGCCTTTGAATTGGTAATCACGCGCAGCCCAATCACGTCCATCACTTCTTTGAAGGAAATGTTGTTGCGCTTCATCTTGCGATAAATGCTGTACAAATGCTTCTGGCGGCTGGTGATTTCCGCCACGATGCCATGTTCCGCCAGCCGCTTGTCAAGCTCCTGCTTGACATACTCGACCGTTTGCTGATGCTCCGCCTGAATTTCGTTGATGTGCGCGACTAACTGCTCGTAAATGTCCGGCTCAAGGTAGCGCAACGATTCATCTTCCAACTCGCATTTAATCAGCCCCAGCCCCAGCCGGTTCGCTAACGGCGCGAAAATCTCGATGGTTTCTTTGGCGACGCGGCCTTGCTGCTCTTTTGGGGCGAAATTCAAGGTGCGGATATTATGCAGGCGATCCGCGAGCTTGATAATAATGACGCGGATGTCGTTCGCCATTGCCACAAGCATTTTGCGGATGTTTTCCGCCTGATATTCTTCGCGGGAGGCAAAATGGATTTTGGAAATTTTCGTGACGCCTTCGACAAGCTGCGCCACTTCCGCCCCGAACATCTCTTCAAGTTGATCATACGTCACGCTGCTGTCTTCGCGGACATCATGAAGCAATCCGGCGGCAATGGTGACGGCATCCATTTTCATGTTCGCTAAAATGACGGCGGTTTCAATCGGATGCGAAAGATACGGCTCGCCGGAATGGCGCACTTGTCCTCCGTGCATTTTCGCGGCGTAAATATACGCCCGATAGACCAAATCAACGTCCGCGTTGGGATAATACCGCTTCAGGACGTTCACGCTGTCATCAATTCGATAAATGAATGTCGGCATACGATTCCTTTCAAGTCAAGCGGTTCACGTCATAACGCCAACGGCGCGAAAGACGCGAGAGGCGCAAAGAGGAAAGATGCCCGATCCCGTCATTTGCGCCCTTCGCATCGTTGGCGTTGATAATTATTTCAATATATCCGTCCTCTTTCGGCGTTTGTCAACGTGAATTTTACATTTTTGCGACAATTTCAGTTCGATGGAATCGCGCATTGCGGCGCGGCGTCTTTGTCGTCATAAATCACGCGCCGCCTCCCAATTTTTTCCGCAGTTGCTCTTCGACGAACGGCGGCACGAAACAGGCCGCGCTTCGGCCAAGCCGCACGATTTCCTTCACAATGCTGGAACTGAGAAACGAATAATCGGCGTTCGGCATCATGAAGACGGTTTTGATATTTTCCGCAAGCTTGCGATTCATCAGCGCCATCTGCAATTCGTATTCAAAATCCGACACCGCCCGCAGGCCGCGCACGATGACTTCTGCGTTCCGGGCGTTCGCGTAGTTAATCATCAGCCCGTCGAAATGATCCACTTCGATGCCGTCAATCCCTTTCGTCACTTCGCGCAGCATGTCCATGCGCTCTTCTACGCTGAATAGCGGCGATTTTCGGATATTTTGCGCGACGGCGACAATCACATGATCGAAAATTTCCCGGCTGCGAAGCAAAATGTCAAGATGGCCGTTCGTGACCGGATCGAACGTTCCCGGATAAATGGCAATGCCTTTCATGGCGCGATTTCCTCTGGATGATGGTTATTGGCGGCAAGCCGGTAAAACGACAGCGCGGTGTCGCCGATGCGGCGCGATTTGCTCAGATACAGCGCGTCGAGAATCGCGGCGGGCAATTCCGCGTCCGTCGCGTGTTCAACGATAATCATGCCGCGCGCGCTCAGCAGATCGGACGCCGCGAGCCGTTCAAGCATATCGCGCAGCATGTTCGTCTGGCGATACGGCGGATCGAGATAAATAATATCGAACGGCTGCGCCGCCTTCTGCAATTTTCGCAGCAGAATATTGGCGTCGCCGCAATAGACCGCGCAATCGGCTTCGATGCCGCAGGCCGCGAGATTCTGCTTGAGGACGCGCAGATGCGCCGGAACTTTTTCGACAAAGACCACATGCGCCGCCTGCCTACTGATGGCCTCGATACCGACATTCCCGGTTCCGGCGAACAGGTCTAAACATCGGGCGTCCAGAATCTCGCCGCCGATCATGTTGAACAGCGTTTCTTTGACCTGATCCGCCGTTGGCCGGAGGCTTTGGCCTTTCGGCGCAAGCAGCGTTCGGCCTTTTAACGTCCCGCTAATCACCCGCACGACTTTCAATCTCCGGCAGAGACAGAAAAGCACAGAGAACGTTCCCGCTCTCTGTGCTTCAGCCTGCCCGCCGCGTGTGTTATTGCACTTGAAACGTCACGCTCGCTTCCGTCCATTGCGCCGACGGAATGACGCTCAACTGGTCATTCAGGTTTTTCTCGAATTGCGCCGGTTTATCGGTAATTTGCGGGAATACCTGCACTTTCGAACTCTCTTCGTTCAGTTGCTTCTGTTTTTCTTCGAACAGGTTGACGTTCTGCATCGTCCCGACCGCCCGAACGCGCTCAATTCCGGCGGGGCCGGTCACTTTGAAGTCGAATTTATCAGACTCCGTCGGAATGCGATATGCGACGCCGCCTTGAATTTTGTTATCCTTCGCAAAGCGATTCGGGAAAATCTGCGTCACTTCGCCCACCGTGCTGATGTCGTATAACGTCAGGTAGCACGCTTGGCTGGCGCGAACGGTGATGTACATCAATTCGCCGATTTTATAGGCGGGTTTATCCACTTTGACCTCGATGGCGAACGCTTGCGGCGTCGGCGTGGGCTGCGGCGTGACCGGCCGCGTCGCGCATCCGCTCAGCGCGCCGAACAGAAACAACGCCGTCATGCAAAAACTGACTGATTTTTTCATATCAAATTCTCCATTCAGGTGATTTTTCGTTTGAGATGCGTCTTGCGTCAGCGCGCCCAAATTGAGCGCGGACGCGCGTTGATACCGCTCAACAAATTTCATGATACTGTAGATAGGATTTCATGTCAAGAGTTTATCATAAACATAAGGAAAAAGCTGGCAGGCGTTCCAAACCTGACAGATTGTCAATTCAGGCGCGCTCAGCCTTTGAGCAGCTTTTGCGTTAAGACGGCAACGCGCCGCCCTAATTTGGCGGCATTCTCGGCGATTTCGGCATCGGGCGCATCCACGCAGGCCACGCCGTAATGTCCGGTCGCGTCCAACGGATCGCCGACGATAATCATGCCGTAAATCAGCAAGGCGTGCAGAATTGAAAGCATGGTGGTTTCTTTGCCGCCGGAAAGATCGCCGCCGGTCGCAAAAGCCGCGCCGACTTTATTTTCCATTTGCGGGCGCACGCTGACGAAGCGGTCAAACACCTCTTTCAATTCCGACGCCATGCCGCCGAAATAATCGGGCGATCCGGCGATAATCGCGGATGCGTCCAGAAAATCCTGTTTGGTCACGTCTTTCGTAGATTTTAAGACGCAATTCACGCCTTGCGCGTCCTGCACGCCTTTTGCGATGGCTTCCGCCAATTTTTTCGTGTTCCCGGTGCGGGAATAATACAATACCAAGACTTGCATGCATTTCTCCTTTTTCAGCCAATCCGTTCCGCCCTGAGCCTGTCGAAGGGTGTGTAGGAAGTGTTTATACGCCCTTCGACAGGCTCAGGGCGAACGGACGAGTCGTTGATGACACTCAATGATACACGCACAAGATGAACTCAGAAAACAGGGAAACTTCAAAAGTCTCAAAGACTTTTGAAGTTTGATTTACAAGGGAGACTTTTTGCAACGCTCTAATGCCGTTCGGGTGGATACGTATAAAACCCTTGCCCGCTCAATTTGCCCAAATGCCCTTGTTCTCGGAGCGTTTGCAGCAATTGCGGCAGGCGATATTGCGGATCCTGCGATTCCTGATATAAATTTTCCGCAATGCGGCAAATATGATCAATGCCGATAAAGTCAATCAACGCGAGCGGCCCGATAGGATGACCGCAGCCGATCTGCATGGCGGAATCAATGTCTTCCGGCGACGCGACGCCTGCTTCAAGCATGCGGACAGCGTTCAGCAGATACGGCATCATCAGGCGGTTGACGATAAAGCCGGGCGTGTCTTTCACCGTCATTGGGGTTTTTTTGAGGGAGCGCACGAACGTTTGAATGTCGAGCAGCACATCGGGATGCAGAAACGGCGTCGTGATGACTTCGACTAATTTGACGAGGTGAATCGGATGGATGAAATGCAGGCCGAGAACGCGGTCTGTCCGGCGGATTCCCACCGCCATGCGGGTCACGGATAACGATGACGTATGAATGGCAAAAATCACACGCGGCGGGCATTGGGCGTCTAACGTCTCCAATAGCTGGGATTTCGCCTCGAGATCTTCTGGAATCGCGTCAATGATGAGATCGCAGGCGAGTAAATCTTGCTGATTGAGCGTGCCGTGAATGCGCGAGGTAGCCTGATAAATTTCCTGTTCGCTCAGCGCCCCGCGCATGGATTCCCGCGTAAAAAACGTGGCGGTTTTTTGAAATGCCACGTCCAGCAGCGTTTGCGACAATTCGCAGATGCGCACGTCATAACCCGCCAACGCAATCACGCGCGCAATCGCGCAGCCGCTCAACCCGCACCCGATCATTCCGACTTGTCGAATTTCTGCCATCATTCTTCAATCCGCGATTCCGTTTTTGCCCCAAACGCGCGGAAATATTCTCCCTCTATGAGTTGCTGATGAAACCCATTGCCATTGTTATAAAGCTGTTTGGCGTGTCTGTCAAGTTTCATTCGCATAATTTTTCGGGAAAATCTTTTTGCATGATAGCAGCAAGCGTTGATCATTGAGAAAAGACTTCAAACCTCCTATGTAAATCAGGAGTGCGAAATCTCGATTTCGCTCTTCTTCGTTGTCAAATCAAGATTTGACACTCCTATTTTCATCTCGCGCATGTGTCATTTTATGTCATCAACGACTCTTGAAGACGTTTGAAGTGTCGCGCTCATATTTGACGCCTTGCGCCGTCACGTGTCAAATTTCTTCAAAAAGCATATTCTTTTTCTTGAATTATCAAAAGAATGCGCGAATTAACTTGATAAGATTTCATGAAACGGGTGAATTTCATGCCAAAATATTCTTGACTCATGCGGGAATTCTGCATGATATTTATGAAAACCGCTCTCGTTCTTTGCCCGAAAAAGATCAAAAATTTTGAGAACGCGCGCGAACAACGCCTGAACTAATGAGGAGTGACGCACTATGAAAACCCGCTGGATGCTCGTACAATTTGATATTCTTTTCGGCATATTGCTCTGCGCTGTTCTCATGGCAGGGCAAGGATTGGGGCTGTTTCCGTCATTGCGCTGGGGGCATCTGCTCGCGGTGAGCGTTCTCGCCGCCGTCATCGGCGCGCTCATCCATCAATACCTCTTTTTTCCGCTCTTCATTCGCCCCATGCATGCGCTGGCAGAATGGATCGCGGCAAGCCATCAAAATGAGCGCCCGTTCGGGACGCTCTCAACAAACGTGGCGGAATTGCGGGAGCTGAATGCCGCCATTGCCGCGCTGCTCGAATCGCTGCGGACGTTGACGCGCATCAGCGACGACGTGCTGCGCACCGGCAAAATGCCCGCCGCGCTCGCCGCAGCCTCCACGCCGCTCGGCATCGCCATGCATCGCCTCATCGAGCCGCTTACGTCGCTGGAACGCCTGATTCAAGATGTCTCGGAAGGCGAACTCTGCATTGAAATCCCTGTCTCGCTCTTATCAACAACCTTCGGCCAAAAATTCAGCGAGATGAACGCCGAAATCCGCACCTCTATCGTCAACGTCCGCGAAGAAGTCATGAAGATTTCACAGGTCAGCGCGGCCATCGCGGCGCTGTCGCAGCAAGGCTCGCAAAATGCCCGCACCGAGACCGAAGCCATTGAAAATATCTCCTCCTCGATTCACGAAATGGCCGAAAATCTCCGCGAAGTGATGACGAATATTCGGCGGCAGGCGGATTCCTTAGAAAGCACGTTCACGGACGTTGAACACATGATTACGTCCATCGAAGAGGTGAACAACAGCATCGAACTACTCTCAACTTCCGCCGATTCGACGGCGCGGACGATTGAAGACATTCATGCGTTCATGCAGCAGATTCAGGCGCATGCCCATTCGCTCGCCGGAATTTCGGAAACCATTTCCACTGAAGCGCAGGGCGGCGGCGACGCTGTGAAAGAAATGATCGAAGGCACCCTGACGATCAAGAAAACCGTCGAAGACGCGGCGGCGACGATTCAACGGCTCGGCAAAGAATCCGAACGGATCGGCGAAATCGTCGAAGTCATTAACGGCATCGCCGAGCAGACGAATCTGCTTGCCTTGAACGCCTCGATTATTGCGGCGCAGGCCGGAGAACACGGGCGCGGCTTTTCCGTCGTGGCCGGAGAAATCAAAGAACTCGCGGAGCGCACCCGCCATTCGACAAAGGAAATCGCCGCCATTATCCGCTCGCTGCAAACCGGCGCGACGCAAGGGATTCTTGCCATGAAGAACTGCCTTGAAGCGGTCGCCGCCGGGGTGACGCTTTCGAATAGCGCGGGCAGCATTTTGCAGACGATTGTGCAGAATATTCAGGGCGCGCGCGACATGGCGACGATGCTGGCCGATGCGACGGTCAAACAGACGCAAAATAGCCAAGAAGTCACGCATGCGACGGAACGGATTTCTCAAAAATTGGAAAGCCTGCACGACACCGCGCTGTCACAGTCGCGCGACAGCGTGCATTTAGTCGAAATGGCGACGATTCTCAAGGATGCGACCAAGCATATCGAAGATTCCGCCACAACGCAATCGTCGGCAATGGACATGATCGTCTCGTCCATCGAATCCATTCAGGATTTGGTGTGGCGCAACGCCGACATCGCCCATCGTTTGGCGACATCCTCCGAAGAATTGGGGCAATTGGAAAGCAACCTCTCTGAACACATGGGGCATTTTCTCGTGACGCGCCCTCCAATTCCGCAAGGATTCAACGCTTCGCTGCCCACGGTTGTCTTTATGTATCCGGGGGCGCCGTCGTTTTATCAATTTATTTATCAAGGCGTTCAGCAGGCGGCGGCGCACCGCGTTCAAACGATTGCGCTGGATTGCCAGAACGACCCTGTGACGCAGGCGGAATATATTCACTGGCTTTTGCGCCAATCATGGCTCTCCGGCATCGTGTTCACGCCGTTCGATGAGCATACGGGCGGCCGCATTGTCGCCGATGTTCTCGCGCAGCGCGTGCCGATTATCGTCGTGGATCGGCTGGCGCATCACGCGCCGGTCACGGTCATTTCCGACAATAAACAGGGCGGCATGTTCGCGGTGGAATTATTGAAAGACGCGATTCCGCAAGGCGGCCTGGTGTTCACCTGCGGCCCGCGCAACATTCAGTCTATTTTTCAGCGCATGGAGGGATTTGCCACGCAGGCGCAACGGTATCGTTGGCACGTCGTCAACGTCTTTACGTCGGTGATGAATATTCACGAAGCCAAGCAGAGTATTTTTGAAACGTACCAGCGTTATCCAGAGGTCAAAGGCGTGTTTGCCACAAATGAACATGCGTCGCTCGCTTGCCTTGAGATGCTGAAAGACGGCACGCTTCCCAAAGAACTTGCCAGCGTCAGCTACGACATGAATCAGGAGATTGCCGAAGCCATTGTCAACGGGCGGCTGCGCGGCGCGATTTTTCAAGACCCTGTGAAGCTCGGCGCGGTCGCCATGCAAGAATGTCTGGCATGGATTGAGCGCGGCGAGCCTGCGCCGTCGGCTGAACCGAGAACCGTCCTGGTTCCGGCGAAAAAAATCACCAAAGAGAATCTTGCGCTTGTCTATCAAGGCGCGTCAAATTTGATAAAAGAATAGAGTCGTGGATCCCTGTAAAGGAAAGCTGTCAGACACCTTGGAGGTGTCTGACAACTCTGTCCGTAAAGGAAAAACCGCTATGGCATCTTTGCTGGAACCATCCTTTGAAGAACGCCCGCCGCAGGAATTCGCGGCGGAAATTCGCATGCTTCGCCAGCAGCTTGCCGCCGCCGAACAAGCGAAACGCGAATTTCTGTCCATCGTCAGCCACGAATTGCGCACACCGATGAACGCCATGCTTGGAACGGCGGAGTTGCTACTGGAAACGCCGCTCAATCAGGAGCAGCGCGATTTCATCAACGTGTTCCAGACCAACGGCGAAATGTTGCTGACGATTATCAACGACATTCTTGATCTCTCAAAAATCGAAAGCGGACGGATCGCGCTTGATTCCGTCAATTTCGATTTGCTGGAGATTGTCGAGCGGACGTGCGAACTATTAGCCCCGCGCGCCCACGCCAAAGGGCTGGAGTTGAATTACATCCTTGATCCGGTCTTCCCGTCGTTCCTGATTGGCGATCCGGGACGGCTGCGGCAAGTGCTGATGAATTTGATTGGGAATGCCATCAAATTCACGCCGTCCGGCGAAGTCGTCGTAAAATGCGAACTCATCTCGCTTTCCGGCGAAGATGTCGAATGGCAATTTTCCGTCAGCGACACCGGCATCGGGATTCCAGAAAAAAAACTGCGGAACATTTTTGAGTTGTTTACGCAAGGCGATAGCTCGGCCAGCCGCGCGTTCGGCGGCACCGGCGTGGGCCTGACGATTTCCCAGCATCTCGTGGAACTGATGCATGGCCGGATTTGGGGCGAAAGCGTCGAAGGAAAAGGCAGCACGTTTTATTTCACGGCGAAATTTCTGTTGCAGCCGCATCCGCCGAAGCCCGACCGCCGCTACCCTGAGGAATTAAAGGGGCTGCGCATCCTGATTGTGGACGATAATGAGACGAACCGGCGCAATCTGCGGGGGATGTTGGAGCGCTGGGACACGCTCGTCACGGATGTCAAAAACGGCGAGCAGGGCGTCTTGGCGATTCGCCGCGCCATGACCGCCGGAACGCCGTTTGATCTGATTTTGATTGACGAGCAGATGCCGACGGTCAGCGGGGCTCAGATGATTGAGCATATCAAAAATGATCCGGCCATTACCGGCGCGCCGATTCTGATGCTGTCGCATGGCGACGGCGACAAACGCCCGTATCCGCCTATTGAAAAGGCGATCTCGGCGTACATGATGAAGCCGATCAAGCGCTTTGACCTGCTCGAAACGATCAGCAGCGTCCTTTCGGAGGCAGCGCGGCAAGCCGCGCAGCCGAATGCGTCCGAGGGCGCGTCGCTCCGGCCGCTCCGCATTTTGCTCGTCGAGGATTACAAGCATAATCAACTCATCGTGCAGCAATATCTGAAACAGACGCCCTACGCGCTTGATATTGCTGAAAACGGGGCTGTCGCGGTTGAAAAATATCAGAGCGACCGCTACGATCTCGTGCTGATGGATTTGCAGATGCCGATTATGGACGGATACGCGGCCACTCGGGCGATCCGGGCATTCGAGCGCGCCAAAGGCCGCGCGGAAACGCCGATTATCGCGCTGACGGCCTACGCGCTGAAAGAAACGCCGGAAAAGAGCTTTCAGGCCGGATGCACGGCGTATCTCAATAAGCCGGTGAAAAAGGCGCAATTGCTGGAACTGATCGCGCAATATACGCAGCCCGTGAAACCGCTCGAACCGTCCGCGCCGCCAGAAGAAACGCCGCCCCCGCCGCCCGCCTCTGCGCCGGAAGATGAACGGTTGATCGTCTCTATTGACCCAGATTTCGCCGAATTTATCCCGGAGTTTTTTGAAGATATTCGCCACGATCTCCGCACGCTGGGCGACGCGCTGGAAGCTGAGAATTTCGAGATGATTTGCCGCCTGAGTCACGGCCTGAAAGGGGCGGGCGGCGGCTATGGATTCAACACCATCAGCGAGATGGCGCGCGACATCGAAGCGGCCGCTAAAGCGGAGTTTGTCGGGGGAATCGAGAAGGGCATGAAGCAGCTTGCGTCATTTATTGACGAGGTGCACGTCGTCTGCCGGAATGAGGCCGGAGAGCGCGTCATTATTATCTAATTGCCCGCGCGGAGACAGAAGATGGCTATGAGAATTCTGATTGTTGATGATTCGCGGCATGTGCGAACGCAATTGAAATTGCTGCTGAAATCCGGCGGATACACGAATCTTGTGTTTGCGGAAACCGCGACGGAAGCCTTTGCGTATTTGGGCATCGAATCGCCGGAGAAAAATGAAGCGCCGCCGATTGATCTCATTTTGATGGACATCATCATGCCTGATATTGACGGCATTAACTCCTGCCGGATTATCAAAACGGTTGAATTCGTGCGAGACGTGCCGATTATCATGGTGACGGGCGACACCAGCGAAGAGAGCCTGCAACATGCCTTTGAAGCGGGGGCGATGGATTACATCACCAAGCCGTTGCGAAAAGTCGAATTGCTCGCCCGCGTCGGCGCGGCGCTGCGCCTGAAGCAGGAAACCGACGCCCGGAAAGCCCGCGAATTAGAATTGCTGAAAGCGACCATGCAGCTTGAACGCGCCAATCAGCAGTTGGAGGAATCCATTCGAATGCTGGAGCGCATGGCCTCAGTTGACGGCCTGACCGGGGTGGCGAACCGCCGCTATTTCGATGAAATGATCGCGAAAGAATGGCGGCGGGCAATGCGTTTGTCACAACGCCTTTCCGTCATTTTGATTGACGTGGATTTTTTCAAAAATTACAACGACACTTACGGCCATTTGCAGGGGGATGAATGCTTGAAACAAGTGGCACGGGCGTTGACCGTTCCCTTGAAAAGGCCGTTGGATATTGTCGCCCGCTACGGCGGCGAGGAATTTGTCGTGATGCTGCCGGATACGGATCTCGACGGCGCGACGGAAGTGGCGCGGCAGCTTCATGAGGCGATTAGCGACTTGCAGATTGAGCATGCCGCGTCCAGCGTTCATCCCTATATCACGGTCAGCATGGGAATCGCCGCGCTGTCGCTGCATGCGGAATTTCCGTCGCCGGAGACGCTGCTCAATCATGCGGATAAAGCGATGTATCAAGCGAAAATGGAAGGCCGCAACCGCTTTAAACGCTATGAGATTGAGCCTCCGCCGCCTCCGGCGTGATGAATCCTTTCCGGCGCAGATAGGCGAGATAAGCTTCCGGCGACACCGGCAGCACCGCCGGTTCTCGCAGCGCGGCGCGAGGATCGAAAGTCGCGGCGGACGCCGCCTGCCGCCGCCGATACGCCCATTCCCGATCTTTGCGCGGATCGATCCGCTTGGGAAACGAGCGCAAGAACCGGCGCGCGTCCTCTAAATCGAGCAACGGACATTGCTCATATTCGAGCAGTTCGCTGATGACGGCATTTTCCAAATCTTCGCGATGAATGTGATAGACGAGATTCGCGTCAAGATGGCCGAAGGCGAACCAGACCGGCGCGTCGGGCGAGCCTGCGCCGTCCCACGCCATGCTCATGCGGCTGCGGCGGCAGCCGATGCAGCCGCGCGGCGCAGTGACCGCGCTCGAAAATATGTAGCATTGCTCCGGCTGCGCTGCCGTCGCGCCCTGCGAAAGCACGGTGTGGATAAAGCACGAAATCCCCGCGCCGAGGCCGTCCGCTTCGATGCGCTCGCCGTTCAGATAGAGTTTCGTCCCTCGCCAATTTTTAATCAGCTTGACCATCGCCTGAAATTCGAGCAAGTCTTCTTTCCGGTACATGTTGCGGTAAATCACGATGCTGCGCTCGTCAATCAGGGCGGCAAAGCCGGGATGCCGGCGCGACAGTTCCAGCGCCTTGTGAAAATTCACCGACGCGGTGCGCTCGAATTCGGTGACCGCGTACCAGCCGCGATTCACGCGCAGCGATTTGAAAAATCCCGCCTCAAAGATGTCGTTTGTCATGGCATTCCTCAAAAGGAAAGCAAGGAAAGCTGTCAGACACCGTTCAAGCTGTCTGACAGTTGAGTTCGCGCCAAGGTGCAAAGACGCCAAGGCTGTTGTTCAAATATTCTTCGCGTCTTTGCGCCTTAGCGCGAGAAATTCAGAAAAATTTTTAATGATACCAGATGCCGGGATAGAGCAGGCGCAGGCTGAACAGATGGATTGGCCTGAACACCACGTCAAAAAATTGCCACGCCAAATACAGCCCGACAAAGCCGACTGACGGGTTGCGGTGCAGCGCGTTCAAATATTCTTGCGCCATCCGGCGTTCCAAGAAGAGCGGGATGATGCCGCTTCCGTCAAGCGGCGGCAGCGGCAGCAAATTGAAAATGCACAAAATCAGATTCAGCGAAAACAGTATGCTGATTAATTTGGCAATTGGCACGAGCAGTCCGCCCGACAACGCGACTGTCACCGTCGCAAACGATATGCGATCCGGCGCGTCAAACAGGCCAAGCGCGACGCCGCCGCGAATCAAGCCGAAGGCGGTCAGCATGAGCAGGAAATTGGCAAGCGGCCCGGCAAACGCCATCAGCGAGGCGCGTTTCGGATAGCGCATCGTCCACGCCGGATCATACGGCGCGCTCGCCCATCCCATCATCCAGCCGCCCATCAAATATGTGACAATCGGAATGAAGACCGTGCCGACCGGTTCGCGCCGGATATGCGGCAGAGGATCCAGCGTCGCCTGCCCGCCTTCGTAGGCCGTGCGGTCGCCAAGCTTCAGCGCCGCCAACGCATGCGCCGCTTCATGGCAGGTGGTGGAAAATAAAAAGACGACATACCATAACATCCCTTCTGCAAGCTTTTCCGCGCCAAATTCAAACATTTCTTGCTCCTTGTGAGAAAAAATTATTGACGAGTTTTACTTCATGATTTATCACATAGTCAAAAATAAAAGGCAAGGTTTGCGCAAAGATCGCGCGCCCTTCGACTCGCTCAGGGCGAACGGCTGAACGCTTCTCGCGCTCACGGCTTAGCGTTTTTTGCGTTCGCGGCGAGCGTGTCGAACGACGTTGCGCGCATCCGGGAAAGATAGGACGAACTCATCAGTTTCGTCAAGAAGAAAAAAGCGCGTCAGATGTTTCTCCACTGCGCAACAGATTAAAGGCGGCATGAAAATGGTTGACATTTCGAATATCAAACATCTCTACCCATTCCCCTCGCACTGGCTCGATATAGACGGCGTGTTATGCCATTACATTGATGAAGGGCCGCGCAATGCTCCTGTGTTGCTCATGGTGCATGGCAATCCAACGTGGTCATTTTATTACCGCAAACTGATTGCCGAATTTCGGAAAGAATATCGCGTCATTGCGCCGGATCATATCGGCTGCGGCCTCTCCGCGAAACCGCAGGAGTATCCGTACACGCTCCAGCAGCATATTGACAATCTTGACCGGCTGTGCGAGCATTTGAACGTGCAGCGCGTGACATTGGTGCTGCATGATTGGGGCGGCGCAATCGGCATGGGCTGCGCGGCGCGCCATCCCGAACGCATCAAACAGTTCGTGCTGTTCAACACGTCGGCGTTTTTCGTGCCGGTGCTGCCGTTGCGCATCGCGGTCTGCCGGTTTCCGGTGTTGGGCGAATTTTTGGTGCGCGGCTTGAATGGGTTTGCGAGAGGGGCGTTGAAATTTGCGACCTCGCAGCCAGAACGGTTCACGCCGGATGTCAAGGCCGGGTATCTCGCGCCGTATGCGGATTGGCGCAGCCGCATCGCCCTGCATCGTTTTGTCAGAGACATTCCGATGGAAGACACGCACCCCACCCGCGCCACGTTGAACGACCTCGATAAAGAACTGCCGCGTTTTCAGCATCACCGCATGTTGATTCTTTGGGGCGAAGATGATTTTTGTTTTACGAAGCAAGACTTTTTGCCGGAGTGGAAACGGCGTTTTCCTGACGCCGAAGTGCATCTGCTTGAAAATGCAGGCCATTACGTTGTCGAGGACGCCATTGAGCGCATTATTCCGTTGATGACGACCTTTTTGGAGCGAGAGCGCCGCGCCGCGTAA
>CAZCGG010000086.1:11477-16907 GCA_964498135.1 uncultured Candidatus Moduliflexus sp. | reverse complement strand
GCAGGCGTGGCGTCAAATTTCCGAAGTCTCCAAGACTTCGGAAATTTTTGAGAAATGCCTGCGCGTCATTCCATGACACCTGTTCCACCGGACGCTTCGCGCCGTTGAAATACGATGGATTGCTGCCCATGACGGCCTGCCACTGCGCCTGCGTCACCGGATATTTGCCCATGTAAAACGGCTGAAGCGTGACGCGATGCTGCGGGCGTTCATCGTCGTAGCTGTTCTCTTCGCTGTTCGGCGCTCCCATCAGGAACGTCCCGCCCGGAATGGCAAGCAGTTCCAACGTCACGCCCTTTCCCAAATCCACCGTGAAGGGCAGTGTCAAGACTTCCGAGGTCTTCGAGACCTCGGAAGTCTGATGGCTCGTCTTCTTGAGCGTGAACGTCGGCAGCGGCGCGGCAAGCAGCCCCAACGCCAATGCCCACGTCTCCACCGCCCACTGTGCGAACTCCTCCGCGATGCCAAGATCATCATACAACCGCTGCGTTAATTTCGGCGCAATCGCTTCTATCGGCAGCGTTGCGCTTTGCGCCAGCAGCTCTTTCGCCACGTTTTCGCGCAACGCGCCGATCAGCACGGTAATTTCGCGCTTGCATTCCCCGTTGCAGAGGTCTTTCAACATCCCTTCGCAGCGTTTCGGCTCGTCGCAGATCGAACGCCCGTATTGCGAAAGAATAAACTGTAATTTCTGGCGAGGCAGGTCATTCATGCGGTTCTTCCTCCATATCTACTAATTTTTCGATGGCGGCAATCACCTCTTGCATGTCCGCGAAGGCCGCTTTCACGACCGTTTCGCTAAATTCGGACAGAACGTTATAATCCCCTTCCAGCCGATTTTCATACGCTTGATTGAGCCACTGTCCATATTTCCTGTCAAGGATTTCGGTCTTGATGTACGTTTTATTGAACCATCCAATCAATTGCTGATGTTTTGTCGTTTCGAACTGTTCCTGAATCGCTACGGCGGAAAGCATGTAATAGATGCCGTAATAAATGCGATTCATGGCGATATGCCATTTCTGATTCTCTATTAGCCATTCGACTTGTTCAATCGCCTCTTTCGCTTTGGCGCGGTTATGCGAAATCAAAATATCTCGTTCCGTCGCTTTCAATGTCATAGCGTCACCCCGCGTTCAAGCGCATGTTGAATAAACGGCAATTTGCCTCGAATCGTCTGTAATTCTTCTGTTGAAATGATTTTCAGATCGGTCAGCAGATCATATTTCAAATCGATGTCATAGCTTGTGTCATACATGCGATGTTTGAATCGCCAATCATACGGATGGTTGACAATCACCAGCACGTCATAATCGGAATACTCCCGCGCATCGCCGTTAATCCGCGATCCGAAAAGAATGACCTGTTCGATTTCGTTCGGGAACGTCGCCAAAAGCAACGCTTTCAACTCCTGCATGGCCTCACGATTCATTAAGATTTCGCCCATATTACGATGTCGCAAGCTGTCAGACGCTTCGGAAGCGTCTGACAGCTATGTGAAATTATAAATCAATTTTCATTGGAAATTCCGGCTCCATGATGAACGTTTTGCGAAGGCCGCGAACCTTCGCAACGTTGACTACCGGCGATGCAGCAAGCCGACCGTAATATCGTCGCCGCTGCCCGTCTGTGAGGATTCCGTCAGCCATGCTTCGAGATGGGCATTGACGAAATCTGCGCCCTCAGCGCGGAAAATGTCAAGCAAATCCGCGCCGACTTGCAGAAATCCGGCGTCGTCCTGAAACGAATTGGCGTAGCCGTCGGTCGCCGCCAAAATCAAGGCGGGCGCGTCCTCAAGCAATGGCTGAAACCGAACGCGCATGTCGCGCCACGCCTCATGCGCGCAGAGCGACGTGGTTTCATTGGCCATCAGCCGCCCGTCTTTCGGCAGCAGCCGCTCGACCGCGCCGCGTTCCGAGACGGCCAGCAGATCGCCGTCGCCTAATTGCAGCGCCAGCAGAAACGTCGGCGCGGCGGCGACCGCCAGCAGCGTCGCGCCATACGCCAACAACGGATGATTGGGCGGCAGCAAACCGCGCTCCTCTTCCGAAAAGGGCGCGGCGGCGATGTCGGCGGCGACCATCGCCTGCCAACGCCGCGCAATGGCTTTCGGCAACTGCTCTTCCGCCAGCCGTTTGACGCTCGTTGAATGCGCGGCGTCGGCTTGTCGACTCAAAAATTCGTGCAGCGTCGCAATCGCGGTTTGGACGGCGAACGCCGCGCCTGCGTCGCTGCGGAAACTCTTTGCGCTGCCGTGTCCGTCCGACACCGCTAAAATTGTCGGCGCGTCCGCGTCATCAGGACACGGAAACCAGTCAATCGCGTCCTGATTCGGCAGATGATGGCGCAGATGCGCCGCGCCGCGCACTGTCGCGCCGAGAACGCGCCATGTCATTGCAGGCGTCGCGTTCACCATACGTCCGCCGCCCCGTTCGGCCCGTTATCCACCGGCGCAGCCGGAATCGGAACATGCCCCGCCGCGTTCTGCGCCTGACTATTGGGCGCGGATGCCGCTTTCAATACCGCCGTCGAGACCCATTTGATATATTTGACCAACTGATCGGGATTATGCGCCAACAATGGCTTGATTTCCGGCTGGCCGATAAATTGCTGCAACACGTCCAGATCGGCGTCTTCGCCGATGGCAATGGCGACGCGCACCGCCTTTTTGCCCCAAGGCAACTCCATCAAGGCATCCAGCCCGCCGTGAAAATCGTCCGTCGGCTGCCCGTCGGAGATTAAGACCAACACCGGCGGCAGGCCGCGTTCCGGCATGGCGGCGGTTTTCATCTGCTCGGCCACCATCCGCAAGGCTTTGCCCATGTCCGTCATGCCGCCGGTGGGTAATTTCGTCCAAGTGAAATTCGCCACCGGCGTCGGCGTCGCTACGTGCCACTGCGCCCCGTCGGAAAATTTCACCGCCCGCACCAACACCTCCGCGTTCGGGTTTTCATTGGCGACATCGCGCATGTGCGGAATCGCCTCGCTAATCGCAAAATTCAACTGTTCGATCTTTTGGCCGCTCATCGAGCCGGAACAATCGGCAATCCAGATAAAATGCAACGGTCTTGCGGCAAGCTTGCCGCCGGGCAGATGATTCATGATATTCCTCCATGTTCATGATGATGTGAATGTGTGAGACGGGTGAAAAACATAACGCCCAATGATTTTATCATTGAGCGTTATGTGCGCTTTTGAGAATAGCCCAACGATTTTTTCGTTGGGAATTATTGATGCGAGCATTGAACATTCATCTCGCGCAACCGCAGACCTGACAGGTTTTGGAAGCCTGTCAGGTCTTTTATCAATAATAGAGTTGTTGCTCAATAACGGACATGCCGAGATATGAACCGTTCGCGGTGAGCATATCGAACCGCAAGATGCCCTTCGACAGGCTCAGGGCGAACGTGAGAATTCTTATTGAGCAACAACTCTAATAAACGAATTTAATGCCCGGGCAATTCGCCGCCGCCGCTAATCTGGTAAAATTCATACACATCCACGCCGCGCACGGTCAGGGAAAGTTGCAGATTTTTGCGATACAGCGTGACATCAAATTCGGTATGCACCGGAATTTCCCACAACTGCCGCAAAAATTGCTCCTCGGTTTTGACGCGGTTTCCGGCGATATGGGTAATCACATCCCCTTTTTGAATCTCGGCTTTATCTGCGGGGCTGTCGGGCATGACATCTACGACGATAATCCCTTTTTGAAACGGCGCGTGATACATGCCCGTCCACGTGCGCGGGCGGCGGCTCATCACGCGGCCAAAGCGAATCAATTCCGACTCGATTTCATACAGCATTTCAATCGGAATCGCCAAATTCATCCCTTGATGCTGGTTCAATTGCAGCGAGACGATCCCAATCACTTCGCCTTCGAGATTGAAGAGCGGGCTGCCGCCGAAGGCCGGATTCTGCGGCACGACGTACAGCGCGCGTTCCAATAAATATTCCCAATAGCCGATAAACGGAGCGGCGTCGAAAATGCGGCCATTCGTCACGATGCGCGCCTGCGCCTCCGCGCTGTCGCCGATGGTCAGGGTCAACTGCCCCGGCATGACGCGCGACGCTTTCCCCAATGTCGCGGGCGCGCACTCGTTCGGCTCTGTCAGGCGGATCAGCCCCAAGCCGCTTTCATAATCAATGCCGGTCACTTCCGCCGGAACGACGCGCTCATCGGCGAACAACACCTGAATATCTTCGGCTTCCATGACTAAATACGCCGCCGTAAGAATATACCCCTGCGGGTTAATGATGATGCCGGTGCCTTGCCGGACAGTGCCTAACACATGGCTTGAATGCCGGTCTTCGGGGATAAACGCTTGAAAGCGGACAATCGAATGCTGCGTTTTTTCCACGACATTCACGATTTGGTCGCGCAAGCCCCCATGCCCATTATGCTCAAAGGATAATTGATAGATCGTTTTCATTGCGTCATCTCGATGATTTCGTGCCAATGCGGCGTTCCGCGAACCGAAACATTCCCGCGATAAACGGGCAGCAAGCCATGTTATACAAACTTTCGTACAGCAGAATGTCTTTCCAATTTTCCTGAAACCCGTGCAGGCTTAACAAGACCGATTCGGCGATCAGCGTGCTGAGTCCCACGCAGAGAATATGCGTGATGATGCTGTGCGTGTACAGGCGTTTGCCCGCCCAGCCGCAGAAAAAGCCGACGAGTGTTTTGGCGAGGGCATTCGCGCCGAACGCCATTTCAGACACGGCGTCGCCCATAAGTCCAAACGCAAATCCACTGAGGCAGCCAATATCCGGGCCTTTGCGCAGCCCAAGATAGACAACGACGACTAACAGCAGGTCTGGTCGAATCGCCAGATTCAGCAGAGGAAGCACGGAGGTTTGAATCACCATGCCGCAAAGAACAATAATCAGCGTCAGAGCCAAATACATGACATACTCCCGTTTACCCCGTCATTGCCGCATTCCGCGCCGCGAGCTTCGCGCTCATCCTTCGGCGGCGGCGTCATCGCGCTGAATAATCAGCACTTCTTCCAATTTTGAAAAATCCACGCCGGGCGTCACTTCAATATCCTGAAACAACCCTTGATCTTCTTTGATGACTTTCGAGACCGTGCCAATCATTAAGCCTTTCGGGAAAATTCCGCCTAACCCTGACGAAATGACGATTTCTGGCTCTTGAACGACATTGAGGATTTTGGGCAGATATTTGGCGGAGTCGGCTTGACCGAGCGTCTCATTCACGGCGCTGATAAAGGCGTCTTCCGTCGTGTATTGCTGATTTTTCAACGCCTGCAATTTCGCCAGCACGTCGGCTTGCGAAAATTGCAAAATCGTGCCTTTATACCAATCCGCCTGCTCTTTGCCGAGCGTCTCGTTCAAGGCGCGCTCAAACGAACGCTGCGTCGCGTAGGGCTGATTTTTGATGGCTTCCAAAATCGTCAGCGCGTC
>CAZCGG010000086.1:2706-11377 GCA_964498135.1 uncultured Candidatus Moduliflexus sp. | reverse complement strand
AACGCTGCGTCGCGTAGGGCTGATTTTTGATGGCTTCCAAAATCGTCAGCGCGTCCACCGGAATGAAATTATCGGCTAACCGGCTCATCACTTCCGGCGTCAGCATGAAGCCGGGCACTTCGTTTTTGGCGAGTTCGGTCAGCGATTGGTCGGAAATCCGGTAAATCGTGCCTTCCCGAATTTCCGCGCGGCGGCTGACGTATTTCATAAGATAGACATCTTTCTTGTCTTTTTTGATGAGTCCGCCGACAATGCCTTGATCTCGTGTGCGCTGAATCAGGCCGGAGACATTACAGTTCGGGTCAATCAGCAGCAGCACTTTGGAGGAATATTTCGAAACGTTGACCGTGATGCCAACAATTCCGGCATGCGTGATGACCGGCCAGCTTTCTTTCACGCCGTCCACCGCGCCGCGATCAATTGTAATCGTGTTGCTATGATTTGATGGATCATGCCCGATGACTCGCGCCAAAATGGTGGAAAATTTCCGTTTTTCGACCAATTCCAGCGTGTCTTTCAGGCGTTCGTAAGCTAATGAATCTTCGACGTAACGATTTTTTTCCTGCTCCAACAGCAGCACTTTCTGCCGCAATTCCCGGTTTTCTCTGGCGACATCCACCAAATTGATGTAATTATCCCAGATCGTGCTGACGCTTGTGTTGACCGCGTTCACCGCCCGTTGAAACGGCTGCAAGATGAGCAGCATGCTGCGTTCGAGAAGATTCGATGGCTTGGGCAGCGCGTCGAGCGTCGGGCGGTCAACGGAAAGCAGTACGAGAGACACCAGCAGAAACACGATAAATAGCGAGATATGACGATAACGCGTAAATAATTGCAACATAGCCAATCAATCTTGCGCGGCATCGCGGACGCGACCCGCATCAGAATGAACGTGTAAACATGAACGCGGTTAATCTATGATGACTTTGCTCAATAAATCCGGCTGAGTCAATAATTTTCCGGCGCCAACCGCGACGGACATCAACGGATTATCGCAGAGCGTGACCGGCAAGCCGGTTTCTTCGCGCAAGCGCAAATCCATATTTTGCAGCAGCGCGCCCCCGCCGGTCAGAACGATCCCGCGATCCGCAATATCGGACGACAATTCCGGCGGCGTCCGCTCTAACGCGGTGCGCAGCGCATCCACAATCGAAGAGACGATTTCCGCAATCGCGTCGCGGATTTCCTCGGTTTTAATCGTAATCGTTTTAGGAATTCCTTCCAGCAAGTCGCGGCCTTTGATGTCCATTTCGCGTTCCTGCTGGAGCGGAAATGCCGAACCGACGGTCATTTTCACCATTTCCGCCGTCCGCTCGCCCACTAACAAATTATATTTCCGCTTCGCATATTGAATAATGGCTTCGTCCATTTCGTCGCCGCCGACGCGGATGGATTTGCTGTACACGATGCCGGAGAGCGAAATGACCGTCACTTCGGTCGTGCCGCCGCCAATATCAATAATCATATTGCCGGACGGCTCTTCAATAGGCAGGCCGACGCCCAGCGCCCCGGCAATGGCTTCATCCACTAAATAAACCTGCGACGATCCGGCTGAGAGCGCCGAATCTCTGACCGCTTTCTTTTCAACTTCGGTAATGCCGGATGGAATGCAAATCACGGTTTTCGGGCGCACGAATCTGCTGCGATTCAGCGATTTGTGAATGACATACCGCAGCATGGCTTCCGTAATTTTAAAATCCGCAATCACGCCGTCTTTCAACGGACGAATCGCCGTGATGTTTTCCGGCGTCCGCCCAATCATTTGCTTCGCGTCTGTCCCAAAGGCCACTGGCTCTCTCGATTTTGCATGGACGGCCACCACCGATGGTTCATTAAACACGATTCCTTTATTTTTGGTATAAACGACCGTGTTCGCCGTGCCGAGATCAATAGCGATTTCATTGGAAAATAAGCCAAATGAAGGAATGTGCATACGAGTTCTCCCTTTTTTGCGACACCGATAAAAATTGTGATGATTTGTTAACTACGGAAATAGAAAGAGGGGTTTTAAACAAGGAAAATTATGAAGAATTTTCGTAATTCTTTCGGCGGGTTGACAATAGTCGCAAGACATCCGAAAATACGGGCGAATCGGCCATTCTGCGATCTGGGAAACGCCATTGTTTGCACGCCTGAGAAAGATTTCCTTTTCCTTGAAAAACCTTTGGATATAGCGGTCAGACGCCTCCAAGTTGTCTGACCGTTTTCCTTGACCACAACATTTCGTGTCATTACACCAACATGACGCTTTTTGAGAGCTAAAGTAAAAACGACATGCACGGTAGAGACGCGCGGCCGCGCGTCTCTACGGGAACGACGATTTCATTCAACAACCAAAAATGCGCCGCCCCGCTCAAATTTTGCGTTTCGCGGGCGGCATCGTCGCGTTGGCATGATGCGCTTGAAAAAAAACGCAATCCCTGCAAAAAAATGTTGCCAAGTTTTCCGGCCTCAATTACGGAGTATCTCCGTTTCTAAAGTGTGTCAGCGCGTGTTTAACTATCGTGAGGTTCTGGAATGGAGGTTGACGGGTAATTATGCTTGATGTGATGAGAGACAATTTAAAATCCCTTCAGTTTGTGTTGTGGCTGGTGATTCTGGCGTTCATCATCAGTTCGGTCTGGTTCTTCGGGCAAGGCGGCTCAGGGCGCAACGCGCAGAACGCGGTGGCATGGGTGAACGACGAGCCGGTGTCTATGGCGAGTTTTGACAGCACGTATCGCCAAATTTACGGATTTTATCGCCAGATTTACGGCGACAATCTGACTGATGACGTGCTGAAAACGCTGAAGCTTGATCAAGCGGCGTTGCAGCAGTTGACCGAAAACATCCTGCTTGTGCAGCAAGCTCGGGCGTATAACATCAGCGTCTCGGACGAAGAGCTTGTGACGGCGATCCAGAAGATGCCGCAATTCCAGACCAACAACCAATTCGACGGCGCGCTGTATAAAAAACTGCTGGCGCGCATTCGCACCACGCCGCAAGAATTTGAGAATCAGACGGAAAGCGAACTGCTCCGCGAAAAAATGCGCTTAATCATCATGCAGACCGCGCAAATCAGCGATCAGGAAGCGCTGGCGGAATATGCGGCGCAGAATGACAAAATCAGCATTGACGGCATACTCGTGAAAGCCGAAAAATTCACCGAGCGCGTCACGCTGGCCGATACCGACGCGCAGACGTACTACGATGCCCATAAACAGGACTTCACCACGCCGCCGCGCGTCAAAATTCACTACCTGCTGTATGATCCGCAAACGCTGAAAGCCGACATCACGCCGACGGAAGAAGAAATTCGCGCCTATTACGACGCGAACGAGGAAGAATTCAACCGAGGGCCGGAAGTCAAAGCCCGCCATATTCTGTTCCGCATTCCAGAAGGCGCGACCGCAGAGCAAACGGCGGCGATTCGCGCAAAAGCTGAAGACGTGCTGAAACAAGCGCAAGGCGGCGCGGATTTTGCGGAATTGGCACAAGCCAATTCGGAAGACACCGGCAGCAAAGAGAGCGGCGGCGATCTCGGATTTTTCGGCAAAGGCCAGATGGTGCCGGAATTTGAAAACGCCGCATTCGCGCTTCAGCCCGGCCAAATCAGCGAAATCATCCAAACGCAGTTCGGCTTGCATATTCTGAAAGTGGACGAAAAACGCGAAGAAACCGACCCGTATGCCAAAGCCAAGCCGGACATTACGGAACGGCTGAAAGCGGCGGGCGCGCGCGATTTAGCCGCTGAACGCGCTGGAATCGCCTATGACGATTTAATGAAAGCGCAAACAATGCAAGACGTGGCCGCCAAAGACAAATTAGAAGTCAACGCCAGCAATTTCTTCGGCAGCGGCGAGCCGATTGACGAGAAAACCGGCGTGTCTCCGCAAATTCAGGAAGTTGCCTTGACGCTGAGCGCGGAGCAGAAATTCAGCGAGCCGATTGAAACACCGACGGGATTTTATCTTATTGAATTTCTCGAACGCAAAGAGCCATATGTGCCGGAATTGGCTGAAATCAAGGAAAAAGTGACGGAAGCGGCGCGCCATGAAAAAGCGAAAGAACTCGCCAAAGTCGAAACTGAGGCGATTCAGAACGCGTTGACATCGGGAACGGCGTGGGACGACATCACGAAGACGTTTACCGCCGAGACCTTTTCGCCGCGCCCGTTCAGCCGACGGCAAGCCTACATCACCGAAGCGCGCGGCAAATCGGAAGAATTGGCAAAAGTCGCCTTCGGCCTGCGTGACGGCGAATACAGCCAACTGTTCGAAATTGAAAGCGATTTCTGTGTGGTGCGCGTCAAGGAACGCATCGCGGCGGATATGACGCAGTTCGAGAAGGAAAAAGCCGCCTTGAAAGCCCGATTATTGCAACAAAAGCAGCAAACCTTGTTCCGCGAATTTGTGGACGGCCTGAAACAACAAGCGACCATCGAATACGCCAAAGGCATGCTCTCCTAATCTCCCCCCAAGAAACGAAGATTGATAAAAGACTTCAAAAGTCTTCAAGACTTTTGAAGTCTCACTCTCGCCAATTTTTTGACCTCGCAAAAACTAACGTTTTTTATTGACAAACTCTAAAATTTCTGTTTTTATTAAATAAACGTTAATTTGATATTATACATGACTAACTCCGGCATTCATGCCGGAGGAGAAAATGACGAACTCCGATTAGCTGTCAGACACCTTCAAGGTGTCTGACAGCTTTCTCCTCATATAGCTGCTGTAACTAACTCCGGCATTCATGCCGGAGAAGAAAGAGAAGATGTTCAGAGGAAATCGCTTGATAAAAGGCAAACATACATTTATCACGCGCAGCCGTTGGTTGACGCCGATCTGCATTTCGATGCTGGCGGCGGCGATTTTCACGCAACGCGCCGCGCTGTATAATCAGCAAATCACGCTGTTATTCGCCGTCGTGACGCTTTGGGCGGGCGCGGCGTGGTGGATCGCCTTCGATGCGCGCCGCTATCTCCGGCTCTGCGCCCGCATTCAAAAGCAGCCATTGCTGCTGCCCGGCGCATTCCTGCTGTTCGCGCTCATGCTGCTCGACTTTTTCACGCTGTTCCTGCAAGACCTGTTTCCGGTCATTTCCCTGCATTTTTTCCTGTTCGGCTCTTTAAATGTCGGCCTGTGCATTCTTTTCATGCTCATGCTTGCCGCCCGCCATCCGCGCCACATCATCCGCCGCGCCACCATTGCGCTCGGCATCATCGGCGCGTTGCTGCTGATCGCCGAATTTGCCTTTCGTTCATGGCTGACCGCCTACGTCGTTCCGCAAAATGACCGGGAATTTTTGCAGCGCGTCGCCGCGCAATGGCGGCATCCGGTCACGATGGTCAAGCGGCCGGGCGCATTCAGGCTGATTGGCATCGGCGGCGCATTCGGCAGGGCGGGCGGCGACGACAATTTTCACGCGCGGCTTGCGGAACACCTGCGGCAGGCGATTCCGGGCGCGGAAGTGCTGAATTTCTCATTAGACGGTTATCTGCTGCCGCAAAATGTTGCACTGTTCACGCGCTTTGGGGCGGAATATCAGCCGGATGTCGTGCTGCACAGCATTTTCGTCGGGCGCGATTTTTGGGGCGATCCCGATGTGGATTTGCGCTCGTATCGCGGCGTTCCGTTGCAACAGCCGCGCAGCCTGCTCGCGTGGGCGCCGCGCAATTTTTTATTCCGCCAATGGATGGAATACCGCTTATTTTCGGCGTCTGCGGACGAGAACGTTTCGTATGAACTGCGCTGGAACGCCCGCGAACGCCTCGAAATCTGCCGGACGGATTTGACGCCGAATCATGCGATTTGGAGCAGAGCGGCGCAGTTATTGGACGACATAGCGCGTGAGGCGCAAAATTATCGCGCCCGTTATATCATCGTCATGCACCCGGATCCGTTTCAAGTCGAGCCGCGCATCCTGCGCGACATGCAAGAAACCTATGACATCCCGGCCAACGCCTATGATTTGGGGCAGCCGCAGCGATTTTTGCGCGAATACTGCGCCGCGCGCGGCCTCGCCTGCCTTGACCTGCTGCCCGCTTTCAACGCGCAAGGGAGCGCGGGCGGCCTGTATGAGGCGGATTATCGCCAATACAGCGACGCGGGCAACGCGATTGCGGCGCAGGCCATCGCGCAGATGCTCACGCAGGCGGGAACGTCGGCGTTAAAGCCGCTTGCCGCTCCTGCGCCGATGTTTCAGCTTCGCGCCGTAACCATCACCAACGCGCGCGGCGAAACCTTGCAGCCGGTTGAGGACATTTACGCGCTCGCGCTCGGCGAAACCGTCGCCATCAGCGTCGCGCTCGAACATGGCGCGCAAGACGAGGTGGTCGCGCAGTGGCGGACGCTGAACGGAGAGATTCAAGACACTTCTGCCTTGACAAACATTTATACGGCGCGAAAATCCGGCGCAGATTACATTGTCATCAACATTCACAATGCCGCGACGGGGGACGCGCTTGAAGTGCCGATCAGCTTGACGGTGCGGTAACGCGACTGCCGCAGCCTCCGTTTCGGCGCGTCAAACATACGTATGGACGCTGACGCCCGCAATTCCGCTATCCTGTTTATTGCGCTCGCGTTGCTGCTCGCCGTTGCGCAGGCCGCTGGCGAAGAATCGCTCTTGAAAATCGTGGTGAATCCGAACGCGAGTGACCTGACGTTAGGGGAAGGGCCGGTGATTCTGAGCGTCAAAACGCCGGAGAAAAACGTCAAATATGCGTGGGCGTTAGACGGGCCGGGGCAGCTTCAGGGCGAAGGCTCGACGGTGTTGTACATTTTGCCGGAACAGCTTGACGCATCTCCGGCGCGGGCGGCGATTGCTGTGACGGTCACGAATCAAGCGGGGCAGCGGCAAGACGCCCGCGTCGCGCTGACGCTGCGCGCGCCTGCCGCGACGCCTGTGCCAACCAACACGCCTGAACCCGGCGCGACCGGCGCGTTTTCGCTGGATGATCTTGAGCAAGCGGCGAACGCGGAGCGCGAAGCTCGCTCGCGCTGGGAGGCCGCGCTGAAAGAGATGGAGCGCGCCCGCGCGCAAGTTGAGGCGTATGAGCGGCAGGATATTTCCGCGTCGCTGAAGATCGCCGCGTGGGAGCGGTTTTTGAGCGTGTTTTCCGAAGAAAATCCGCATTCGATGCTCGATGACGAATTGCGCCGCCTTGCCGCCGAGCGCATCCAATATTGGCGACATTCCGCGACCGGCGACGCGCCGCCTGCGGCAACCGCGCCGTCTCCGTCGGAGATTGAGCGCTGGCAGCAAGAAGCGGACGCCTATTTTGCCAAGCAGCGATTTCTCCTGCCGCCGGAGCGCAATGCGTTTGACCTTGACAAAAAAATTTTGCGGCGCGACCCGGCCAATGCCCGCGCCCGCCAGCAGATTTTCGACATGATGCGCCTGTATCGGCAATGGGGCGACGAACAGGCCGCGCAACGCCGGGCGGATCGGGCGACGACGTTTTACGAGCGATATCTGACGCTTGCGGCGTATGCCGCCGCGCATTTTCCGAATCAGCGCATGGCAAAGGAGATTGAGCGCGTGAAGGCGCAACTCCGGCAGCTTGCCGCGCCGCCAAAGTCGGAAGCGACGGCGACGCTTGCGCCGGAAGCGGCGCGCGAAACAGCGATGCCCGAGCCACAGCCGTTCACGGTCTGGAGCGATCCGGCCACCGGCATCCCGTTCGTCTGGCTGCCGGGCGGCTGCTTTCAAATGGGCAGCCCGCCTGATGAGCCGTACCGCGATCTTGATGAAAGCCCGACGCACGAAGTCTGCCTGCAAGGCTTCTGGATGGGGAAATATGAGGTGACGCAGGCGCAATGGCTGCAAGTGATGGGGCGCAATCCGGCGTATTTCGTTGAGCAAGCCGCCGGGCAGACCGCCCTGATTTTGCCGGTGGAGCAGGTTTCGTGGCACGACGCGCAGGAATTTCTCCAAAAATTGAACGCGACCGTAGAGCCGCGCGGCCGCGCGGCTCTACAATTTCGGCTGCCGAGCGAGGCGGAATGGGAATACGCCTGCCGCGCCGGAACGTCAACGCCGTACTCGTTCGGCGATGACTCGAATCTGCTCGGCGAGTATGCGTGGCACCGCGACAATTCCGACGCGCAGACGCATCCGGTCGGCGAGCGCGCGCCGAACGCGTGGGGCTTGCACGATATGCACGGCAACGTCTGGGAATGGTGCGCGGACAGTTGGCATGACACATATCTCAGCGCGCCGTCGGACGGGGCGGCGTGGCAAGCGGCATCGCGCGCCGAGCGGCGCGTGCTGCGGGGCGGCGCGTGGAATAATCTCCCCTGGTTTTTGCGCTGCGCCGACCGCCTGTGGGATCAGGCCGACAAGCGCAACTTCACGCGCGGGCTGCGCGTCGTCCGCGCGCGGTAAATTTCATCAATGATGGCGAGGGCAAGATTTCAAAAGTCTTCAAGGCGTTTGCGGTCGTTTATTACGCTCGCAGCGCATCTCTGTCCGAAACTAAAGCCGCACCGTTTCAAGAATCTTTTGGTATTCGAATTCTCTCGCCAATTCAGTGATTCTCTCGGCCAACCCCGCATCAATCGGATGAATCTCTGTCACAATCTCCTCAATCGTGGCGATGTCGGCAATGACCACCGCGTCTTTCAAGCGTCTCACGAGACCGTCCGGCAGCGCCGCCAAGCGTTCCGGCGTCATGGCGTCCAGAGAACTT
>CAZCGG010000086.1:0-2606 GCA_964498135.1 uncultured Candidatus Moduliflexus sp. | reverse complement strand
GAGACCGTCCGGCAGCGCCGCCAAGCGTTCCGGCGTCATGGCGTCCAGAGAACTTGAACGTTCCTGCGCCAGCGCATGCTGCAAAATCGTCAAAATTTGGCCGATGTCGAATTGCTGCGCCAATTCCTGAAGCCTGCCCACGAACGGCGCGAACGAAACATCGTCTTGGGCTAATTGGCAGAGTTGGCGGCGGAGTTCCATGATGTCGCCGATCTTCGCGGTATCCGTCAGCGCTCGGAGCAACTCCGGCGGCGGCAGAATGGGCGCGACGATTGGCGCGGCGGACAGAAGACGCGCGGCATCCTCATTCGCGCTCGCGGCGTCTATTGCCACAGAGCAAGCCAATGGCAGCGTAAAGCGAAACGTCGTGCCAATGCCGACCGCGCTTTCAACCCAAAGCGCGCCGCCGTTTTTCTGCGCTAAATCGTGACAGAGAATCAAGCCCACGCCAGTGCCGGTTTCGCCTGCCGTGCCGGTCGTGGTATGCTGGTTGTCAATCCGAAATAATTTGGCGAGAACGTCTGGCGTCATGCCGCAGCCGGTGTCCGCGACCGCGACTTCAACGCTGCGGGCATCGAGTCGCGCCGAGAGCATGACGCACCCGCCGAACCGGGTGAATTTCAGCGCATTCGACACTAAATTCCGTAAAATGGTGTTCACCATCGCGTGATCAGCGGATACAATGACTGACTTCGGAATCGCATTGGTCAGCGTAATGGATTTTTGTTCCGCATTCGAAGTAAAAAGCGCAACAATGTCATCCGCAATCTCCGCGAGCGCAAGCGCCTCCGGCGTAAATTCCACTAAGCCGCGTTGAATCCGCGACCATGTCAGCAGGTTTTCCAGCAAGGCATACAGCCGCCTCGCGGACAGATGGAGTTTTGTCAGATAATCTTTCAGTCCGTCCGCGGATAAGGCGTCGAACTGCTTTTCTATCAGTTCGATATACCCTAACAGCGCGGTAAATGGGCTGCGCAGGTCGTGCGCGATAATCGAAAAAAATTTGTCTTTGCTCGTGTTCAATTCGCGCAAGTGGGCATTTTTCTCATGGAGTTCCTGATGCGCGGCGCGCAACGCTTCTTCCGACTGTTTGCGCTCGGTGATGTCGCGGATGGATTCAATCGCGCCGACCCACTGCCCACTGGAATCGTATAGCGCGGCGGCTTTGCCCGACAGAAAGATTTTCTCGCCTTGCATGTTCGGCATGTACGTCTCGCCTAACAGCACGCCGTCACGATATTCGATCAGATCATATTTTTGCATGATTTCGTCTTGCGGCAGCGTGACTAAATCAATCAGTATCGGGCGGCGTTCCCCATAAAGCGGCAGCGCGTATTCGTAATCGCCTTTGCCCAACATCTGCTCCGCCGGAATGCCTGTCATGAGTTCAATTTCGTTGTTCCAAGCGATGACGCGCCCGTCCGTGTCAATGACGAACGTGGCATCGGGCAGAAAGTTGATGATGTCCGCCAGCCGCCGCTCCGATTCGCGCAACGCGGCTTCTATCTGTTTGCGTTCGGTGATGTCATGCGCAATCGAAAAGAAGACGGTCTGCCCTTCGAGCGTGATGGGCGTGGAATGGAGTTCGACTTCTCGAATTTGGCCGTCGGCTAAACGATGCCGGAATTCGAAGATATTTTGGTGCTCCGCTTTCGCAAATTGCAAGGCCTGCATCACATCTTCCGGCGCGAGTTGATTGATCTGCGTGATGCGCATCTGCTGCAATTCTGTCAAGGCATAGCCGTAAAACTGCGCGGCGGCGTGGTTGGCGTACAGAATCCGTCCGGTGTCAGGATCAAGCAAATACATGACCGCGCTATGGTGCTCGAATATCCCCCGAAAGCGGGCCTCGCTCTCCCGCAAAGCGGCTTCAGCCTGCTCGCGCTCATGAATCTCCTGTTGCAACTGCTGATTTTGCTTCAACAGCTGCTGCTGCAAGGCTCGAATATTCAGATGGGTTCGGACGCGCGCCAGGACTTCCGCTTCATGCAGCGGCTTGGTCAGATAATCAACGCCCCCGGCGGCAAAGCCGTTGACCTTATCCTCGACGCTATCGAGCGCGGTGATGAAAATGACCGGGATCTCGTTCGTCTTGGCGTCGGCTTTCAAGCGGCGACAGGTTTCGAAGCCGTCAATTTCCGGCATCATCACATCCAACAAAATCAGGTCAGGCTGTCCAAATCGGGCTTTCTCTATTCCATCAATGCCGTTGCGGGCAATCATCATTTGAAAGCCCTGTCCGCGCAGATAGCCTGTTAAGACGCCCAAATTCGCCGTATTATCATCAATAATCAAGATCGTCGGGTTCGATGGCGCGGTGGTCATGCTTGTTCCTCCAGATAGCGTCTGACGAATGCGCTGATTTCTTTGTCTTCGAATGCCTGCGCCCAGTCGCAAATTTTGCGGGCAAATGGCTGGTAGCGGGCGTCCTGCGTTTCCAGGCGTTCGACGTAGCTTTGCGCTTCAAACACTTTGCCTAACATGGCGAGTTCGCATAAGGCTTCCAAATCATCGCGCGGCGGCGGAACAATCTCGTCGTCGGTCGCGTCGAATTCCGCCGCGACCGGCGCGTCCGCGTATCTCCAGACTATCGGCAGCAAGCGCGC
>CAZCGG010000085.1:11756-17002 GCA_964498135.1 uncultured Candidatus Moduliflexus sp. | reverse complement strand
TGAACGCTATCGGCTTAATGTCCGGCACGTCGGTTGACGGGATTGACGCGGCGGTGATTGACATCCTGAACGGGATGGACGCGGACGCCGCCGCGCGCGTGAACGTGCTGAAATTTGCGACGTATCCGTATCCTGACGGCGCGCGCGAGCGGATTCTGGCCTGTTCTGCGCCGGGCGGCGGCAGCGTCGAACGTATCTGCCATCTGAACGCCTATCTCGGCGAACTGTTCGCGCAGGCCGCGCTGAACATCGCCGCCGAAGCGGGAGTTTCGCTCGCGGACATCGCGTTCATCGGCTCGCACGGGCAGACGATTCACCATCTGCCTCAGCCGCGAGACGAGCAGGGCATCGCCGTCCGCTCCACGCTGCAAATCGGCGAGCCGTCCATCATTGCGGAGCGCACGGGCGTCACGACGGTCGCCGATTTCCGGCCGCGCGACATGGCGGCGGGCGGAGAAGGCGCGCCGCTTGCGCCGTTCGGCCATTATCTGCTGTTCCGGCATCCGTCCCGCGTCCGCGTCATCACGAATATCGGCGGCATCAGCAACGTCACCTTTCTTCAGGCGAACGCCGCGCCGGAGCAGGTCATCGCGTTCGATACCGGGCCGGGCAACATGCTGATTGACGGGCTGATGCAGGAATTTTCTGGCGGAGCGCGCGCGTATGACCGCGACGGCGCGGAAGCGGCGCGCGGCGCGTGCCACGCCGAATTGCTGGCGCAACTCATGGCGCATCCGTATTTTTCGCGCAAGCCGCCGAAATCCACCGGCCGCGAGATGTTCGGACAAGCGTTTTTGCGGCAGATGCAAGCGGAAGCGGCGCGGCGCGGCATTTCGGAGCGCGATTTGTTCCGCACCGCGACCGAATTCACGGCGGAATCCATCGCGCAGAGCATTCGGACGCTGCCGGGCATGCCGGCTGCCGCGTCCGATCTCGACGCGCTGTTCTGCGGCGGCGGCGTCCGCAATCAGACGCTCATGCAGGCGATTCAGGCGCGCCTGCGCCCGTATTCAATCAGCGCGATTGACGCGCTCGGCATCTCCAGCGACGCGCTGGAAGCTGTCATCTTTGCCTTATTAGCGCGGGAAACGCTGGCAGGCCGCCCGGCCAATCTTCCGAGCGTGACCGGCGCGGCGCATCCGGTTATTTTGGGGAAAATTGTTCCGGGAAACAGATTCACAAGTCATTATGAATAAATTTTTAGACATTTCCCGTTCGCCCTGAGCCTGTCGAAGGGCGTTTCGTGGTTCGACAGGCTCTCCACGAATGGCAGGCTCACCACGAACGGCAGGCCGGAGCATTGAAAAAATTTATTTATAATCGCTGAGGAGTTTCACATGAAAAAATATTACGCGATTTGCGTTGATGACGAGCAGGCGGTTCTCAATCAGCTTGCCGCCCAATTAGAGGAGCATTTTCAGTATTTCTGCGAATTTGAATACGCGGAAAGCGCGGAAGAAGGGTTGGCCGTGTACCGTGAATTGGTTGGGCAAGGGCATCGCATCTGGCTGATTGTCAGCGATCAGGTCATGCCGGGCATGTCGGGCGACATGTTTCTTGCGACGATTCACGAGCTTGACCGGCAGGCGATTAAAGTCCTGCTGACCGGGCAAGCCGGATTGCAAGACACGGTGCGGGCCATCAATCATTCCGGCTTGAATTATTACATCGAAAAGCCATGGAACAAGCGCGATCTTGTCATGATTCTCGACCGGCTGCGGACGCAATACGAAATTACGATTGCCCAGCGCGTCATGGCCGTTGAGCGCGAAAAATGGCTGAAAGAGCTTTCGATTTTGTACGAAATGAATCTGAATTTCGCCTCGTCAATTGACCTGAAAGAGACGCTCAACACGGTCTTTTACAACATCTTGAACGTCATTCAGGCCGAAGCCGGTTCAATTTTTCTCGTGGACGAGTTGAGCAACACGCTGGTCTGCCGGATTTGTCAAGGGCCGAAAGACATCACCGGCGCGCATGTGCCATTCGGCAAAGGCATTGTCGGGCATGTCGCCAAGACGCGCATGGTGGACGTGACGACCGACGTGAAGCATGACAGCCGCCATTATCCCGACATAGACGAGCAGAGCGGCTTCGTCACGCGCTCGATGGTGTCCGTGCCGCTCATCAGCAAAGACGACCTGCTCGGGGTGATTCAGGTCATCAACAAAAAGGGCGGCAAAACGTTTTTGCAGGAAGACGTGAATCTGCTGCAATCCCTGAGCAGCGGCGCGGCGATGGCGCTGCAAAATGCGCGCTTTTCGCAGCGGCTGCTGCAAGAAGAACGCATCAAAAGCGAATTGCTGATCGCGCACCAGATTCAGCAAGGGATTTTGCCGCGCCCGTTCGCCGGGCATCCCGACATTCATTTCGAGGCCGTCAATCAGTCCGCGAAGGATGTCGGCGGCGATTTCTACGATTATTTCAAGCTGAACGAGCAGGAATTCGGCTTCATGGTCGGCGACGTGTGCGGCAAAGGCGTTCCGGCGGCGATTTTCATGGCGAGTTCCCGCAGCATCATCAAATCGCAGTCGTTGGCGAATTCTTCGCCCGCCAGCGTGATTCATTTTTCCAATAGACTGATTGCCGAAGACGCGCAGCACGGCATTTTCGTGACTGTGTTTTACGCCGTCTATCACACCGAAACGCGGCTGCTGCGCTTCACCAACGCCGGACACACGCTGCCGTTTCTCTACCGGCCGTCCACGCGCTCCTGCGCCTCGCTGTTCAACACGAATTTTCCGCTCGGCGTGTTCGAGCCGTTCACCTATCAGGAATCCGCGATCCGCCTGGAAAAAGGGGATGTCTTAGTGCTGTACACCGACGGCGTGAGCGAGGCGATGAACGCCAACCGCGAGCCATTCGGCACGGAGCGCATTGTTGACCTCATCTTGCGGCATGGCGCGGCTTCGCCGAAAGAATTGCTGGACGCGCTGATGGACGCCGTGCGGCAATTTTCCGGCGACGCGCCGCAGCACGACGACATGACGCTGCTGATTGCGCAAGTCTGAGCAACGCCTTGCGAAGGTTGGCGAAAGGAGATTTTTATGCAAGTCACGACGATTCAAAACGCGCAAAAGAATTTGGAACAGCTTGTCTATCAAGTGGATAACGACGCTGAGCCAATTATGATTTTCCTTGATGACAGCCATAAAGCCGTCTTGCTATCCGAACGGGAGTTTACGGCCTGGCAAGAGACGGAATATCTGCTCTCGAACCCCGCCAACGCTGCGCATCTCCGAAAATCGTTGGAACAGGCATGCGCCGGGCAATTCTCCGAACGGGAGTTGTTGGACGCATGAAAATCGCATTTACTGACGTGGCTTGGGAAGATTATCTGTGGTTTCAACAGAATCAGCCCCAATTATTGAAGCGTATCAACGAACTGATTAAAGATGCGAAACGCCATCCGTTCAACGGAATAGGGAAACCTGAGCCGTTAAAACGGGACTTGCGAGGATCGTGGTCTCGAAGAATTACGGATGAGCATCGTTTGGTCTATCGAATCGAACAGGATATTCTTCTTGTCATCTCATGCCGATATCATTACGAATCATAAGATAAACGGCGAAATGTGGCGGGTTTGCCCCAAAATCAAGGGAAGAGCATTTTTCTTGACAAAACGGAATTTGTCGCGCATAACGCGGTTTGTCTGAATCGAGCAAGCCGTCAGGCACGTTGAACGTGTCTGACGGCGTTTTAGGCAACGTTATTTTATCACAACAACGGAGGGTATGTCATGAAACGTGTGCGTCAAATTTTTCGAGGGAAGGAGGCCGCCGCCACAATAATTGGCCTCATTTGTGCTGTCGCAATGATTATCGGGCTGATGATAAGTTGCAGCAAAGACGATTCAAACAAGCCGACCTCGTCGAATATTCCGATGTTTCCCGCAGGGCAGTCGTCGGAAAATTCCAATGAAATGGGGTTTTATTCATCAAAAGGCGATGGGCAATTTGGCGCGTGGGCGGGGGACAGCAGCGAGTTTCTCGTCGGCGTTCCGGCGGGCGAGTTTCTGCTGACCTACGGCACGACCGTCGGCACGTTTTCTGTCGCGTTTCGGGCGACGGACGCCGCCGTGCTGCATATCGGCATGCACGAGAATGTGCGCGTGACGGATGTCTCGGCGCAGAAAGGAACAATCACGAAACAGGACGGCGACACATGGCCGCATGGCGCGGTGACGCTGTTTGCGTGGCCGGGCAGCGGCGCGGCGTGGAACAGCGTGTTTCAGAGCGACGGCTCGGCGGCGATCATTTTGATCATAGGCGGGCAGGCCGCGCCCGGCGTCAATAAATTGCCCGGCCTGTCATCTGCGCCCAATTCGCCATCCACGACGATTCCTGCGACCACCACCACGATCTCGCCGACAACGACAAGCACGACTTCCGCATCTACCACAAGCACAAGCTCAACATCAAGCACGAGTTCGACCTCCACAACGGCAGCGACGACCACTTCGACGGCTGATTCAACGACCACGACGGTTTCAACAACCACCACGACCACAACGACATCAATGCCCATATTGGGAGGCAGCGCGGATGTAAATCAAATGCTCCATTGGAATGTGAATGCGGCCGACACGAATCCAGTTTTACTCCTCCCTTATTGTGCGATAATGGTAGATAATATTGGAAGTATTGGAAGCACTAATAATATCGTTGTCACGTTTACCACTCCTTCGTCAACTATGACGAAGACGGCATCTCCTGGTGAAGGATATGGCTGGGGTAAAACAGAAGAATGTCCGATGTCATGGGCCGCGATTTGCAATGGCAATTCGATTGGAGGAACGGCAACGGCGTATAATGACATCGAGTGGGAAGTTGATTCGGATACATGCGCGGTCAATAAAATAGAGGATTGCGAAGTTACGGTAAATAATACGGGCAGCCAAAGCATCACGATCATGTTTAGCGGCGGCTACGCGTCTGGAACGCGCGCCATTCTTCCCGGTCAATTAAGCATAAATCGCGGCAGAAAGGCGATAACAGGCGAATGTCCGGTATCATGGACATTGATACAATAACCGGCAAACAGGTTTTTTGGCCGGAAAGACCCTCATGGTCTTTCCGGCGGTTTTGTCTTGACGGGCGGGCGGCGCGGGCATATATTGAATAACAGATCATGTCGCATAATCGCCAACCATCCTAACGCGAGGAAAATAATCATGACAAAAGCTGAAATGGATTTGGGGTTTCAACGAATCTGGGATCTTTTTGCCGCGACTGACCGGAAATTCG